>JAQTZQ010000013.1 GCA_028687645.1 Rhodocyclaceae bacterium | reverse complement strand
TTTTTTACTTGTTCGATGCCAGCGGTCGATTTGTGCGCTGGAATAAGCATTTCAACGAGATAACCGGCTACAGCGACGACGAACTGGCGACGATGCATGGGCCTGACTTTTTCTCCGGACTGGATCAGGTACGAATTGCTGCGGCCATGGAGGAGACTTTCCGGGATGGCACGACAAGTATCGAGGCTTTATTTCAGGATCGGTATGGACAAGGCATACCCTACCTCTTTAGCGGCACCCGTATGGTGATCGATGGTGGCGCCTATCTGCTTGGCGTCGGCATTGACATCAGCGAACGCAAACAAGCCGAAGCCGAATTGAAACAGCACCGCGACCATCTCGAAGAACTGGTCACCAATCGCACCCAGGAACTGGCCTTGGCAAAAGAAGCAGCAGAAACCGCCAACGTCGCCAAGAGCGCCTTCCTGGCCAATATGAGTCACGAAATCCGCACCCCTTTGAATGCCATCACCGGCATGGCATACATCCTGCGCCGTAGTGGATTGACCCCGCAGCAGGCCGACAAGCTCGACAAGATTGAAGGGGCCGGCAATCATCTGCTCGAAATCATCAATGCCGTGCTCGACCTCTCCAAGATCGAAGCCGGCAAGTTTACGCTGGATGATGCACCGATTCATATCGAAGCCATGCTTGGCAACATCACCTCCATGCTCGGTGAAAAGGCGCGCAGCAAAGGGCTGCGCTTCTTCACTGAAACCGAATCTCTGCCCCACAACCTCCATGGTGATCCAACTCGCTTGCAGCAAGCATTACTCAATTACGCCGCCAATGCCCTCAAGTTCACCGAGACCGGCCACATCATTCTGAGAGTAAAGGAAGTATCGCAGACCGATACAAGCGCCACCCTGCGCTTCGAAGTCGAGGATAGCGGTATTGGCATCGCCCCAGACGCCCTGTCAAAACTCTTCGCCGCCTTCGAGCAGGCTGACAACACAACCACCCGCAAGTACGGCGGCACCGGCCTCGGTCTGGCGATCACCAAGAAGATCGCCGAAGTGATGGGCGGCGCTGCCGGGGTGAGTAGTGCCGAAGGCAAGGGCAGCACCTTCTGGTTCACCGCCGTACTCAGGAAGGGGCAATATTCTGTTGAGAATACGGCCGAGGCCGGAGCTGATAGCGCTGAGAAGGCGATACAACGTAAATATGCCGGCAAGCGCATCTTGCTGGCTGAAGACGAACCGACCAACCGGGAAATTGCCCAGATGCTGCTAGAAGAGGTCGGCCTCATCGTTGACCTCGCTGAGAATGGCCGTGAAGCCGTGGCGAAGGCCCATGCTGCCAACTACGCCGCGATCCTGATGGACATGCAGATGCCGGTACTGGACGGCCTGGATGCGACACGACAGATCCGGCAACTACCTGAGTGCGAAACAACGCCCATTCTGGCGATGACGGCAAATGCCTTTGCCGAGAACAAGGATCAGTGCTTCGCCGCCGGGATGGATGACTTCATTGCCAAGCCGGTTATCCCGGAGTTGCTCTATGAATCCTTGCTGAAGTGGCTGGAGAAGCCGGGTCATTGAACAGCAGGTGATGACAAGTTACCGCCGACGCAAGGACATATGCGTCGAAATCATCCGGGGAATTTCCTGATCCAGCCCTTGGTTCATCTGGCAACCGAGGAGCAGGTGCAACATGCCGCTGGTAAACGCCCAGGTGTCGCGCGCAGATTCAAGCGGATCAAGGCCTGTGCGCAACATGCCCTTGTCAGCAGCGCGCTGATACACGCTTTCCATCTTGTGCAGAAACTCCTGCGCCGGGCGGCCTACCTCTTCCTGCACGCTGGCGAATTCATCAACATATTCGCAGCGTGAAATCATGATTTCGAATACTTCGCGGACGATCAGGCAATCGTCGAGTACGCGAAAAAATTCCTTGAGCGAGGCTTCAATGGCGTCGAGAGGATTGTCGTAAGCCTCAGAAAGCAGGAAGGAATCGGTGCGCTCAACCATCGGGATGAAAACATCCTCGCGCATGGCAAAAAACAACTCTGCCTTGTCCTTGAAATGCCAGTACACCGCGCCGCGCGTGACGCCGGCTTCCTTGGCGATTTTTTCCAGCGTTGAGCGGCTAACCCCGCACTGATGAAACACCCGGCGCGCTGCCTCAATCAGATCCTTACGCGTTTTTTCCGCTTCATCTTTGGTCTTTCTGACCATTAATTTCTCCCACCGTTTTGTAAATGGTAAGTCATCTTGGCGACTGCTAAAAAAGATTTACATACATCCGTGAATGTATATAATACCGCAAACATTCCCGATGGAGCAATTCCCATGACTTCCCGCCCCCTGTTTCAGCGCACTGCCCTTTCTGTTCTTGTCATTGCCGCCACCCTGAGCGCCTGCTCGGACAGTAAACCAGCAGGGCCACCGAAGATGGGGCCGATGCCGGTCACGGTACTGGAAGTCCAGCCGCAGAAAATCCCGACCTCGATTGAAATCATGGCGCAAACCGAAGGTGCGCGTGAAACCGAAGTCCGTGCACGGGTGGGCGGCATTCTGCTCAAACGGCTGTATCAGGAAGGCGAAACGGTGAAGGCCGGGCAAGCGCTGTTCCAGATTGATCGCTCCAGCTACGAAATCGCCTTGAGCGAGGCCCGCGCCAAGGCAGATCAAGCCAGCCGGGAGATGAATCGTCTAAAAAGCCTGATCGAATCGAAAGCCATCAGCCAGAAGGAATACGACGATGCCGCTTCAAATAATGCCATCGCTCAGGCCGCATTGCGTCAGGCCGAGCTGAATCTGGCGTGGACCACGGTCACCGCCCCGGTGGCCGGCACCACTGGTCGCGCCGCCAAGTCGGAAGGAAATCTGCTGACCGTCGGCAGCGACAGCCTGCTCACCTCCATCTACCAGTTGAATCCGATGTGGGTGCGCTTCAGCCTGGGCGAAAGTGATCTCGCCAAATTCCCCGGTGGCCGCATTTCGGCCAAAAATATCACCGGCATCCAGTTGCTGATGGCCAATGGCAGTATTTATAGCCAGCCCGGCAAACTGAATTTTCTCGCCTCCAATATTGATACCACCTTGGGCACTCAGGCTTTGCGTGCTGAATTCAGCAATCCGGATAACCAGTTGTTGCCCGGCCAGTTTGTACGTATCCGTCTGCTGACTGGCGAGCGCGATGGCGTTTTCCTAGTGCCTCAATCGGCTGTCATGCAGACCGAGCAGGGTGCGCTGGTCATGCTGGCTGGCGAAGGCGACAAAGTGACGCCACGCCCGATTCAGGCTGGTGAATGGCTGGGCAAGGACTGGGTCGTGCTCGGTGGTTTGAAGGCCGGCGACAAGGTAATTATCGACAACCTGATGAAACTGCGCCCCGGCGCACCGGTGGCCCCGCATCCGCCTGCCGTTCCTGGCGCGCCTGCCACTGCACCAGCGGCAGCACCGGCAGCACCGGCAGCACCGGCAGCACCGGCCAAGCAGGGTTAAGGAGCGGTCATGTCGAAATTCTTTATTAATCGACCAATTTTCGCGTCGGTCATCTCAATCATTATTGTGCTTGCCGGGCTGGTGGCCTCGCAGGTATTGCCGATTGCGCAATACCCGCAAATCGCCCCGCCGACGGTTTTGATCTCCGCCACCTATCCGGGCGCTTCCGCCGAAACCCTGGCCAAAACGGTCGCTGCACCGATTGAGGAGCAGTTGAACGGGGTTGAGAATCTGTCGTATTTCACCTCATCTGCCACCGCCAATGGCACGGTAACGATTACCGCCACCTTTGACGTGGGCACCAATGTCGATATTGCTTCGGTCAACGTCAATAATCGCGTCAAAGCCGCCGAGCCGCGCCTGCCGGAAGAGGTGCGACGTAATGGGGTGTTGGTCCAGAAGCGCTCAAACGACATTCTGCAAGTCGTCGCACTGGAGTCCGACAAGGGCCGTTACAACACGCTTTTCCTCTCCAACTACGCCAGTCTGAACATTGTTGACGAGTTGAAGCGGGTCAAGGGTGTTGGCGACGTAACCATCTTCGGCGCCCAGGATTACTCGATGCGCGTCTGGTTGAAGCCGGACCGCATGGCGCAACTCGGCCTGACCGCCAGCGACATTTCGACCGCAATCAAGGCGCAAAACGCCCAGAACGCGGCGGGCAAAATCGGTCAGGAACCAGCGCCAAGCGACCAGCAACTGGTTTATACGGTAACCGCCAAAGGTCGCCTGCTGACGCCGGAAGAGTTTGGCAATATCGTCATCCGCGCCAGCGGCCCCGGCGGTATGTTGCGCCTGAAGGACGTTGCGCGCATCGAACTCGGCGCCTACAGCTACGACCAGAGCGTGACGCTGGACGGCCAGCCAACCATCGCCATGGGTGTCTTCCTGCAAACCGGCGCCAACGCGCTGGAAGTTGCCGAAGCAGTGCGCGGCAAGATGGAAACGTTGAAGAAAAAATTCCCCGAAGGCATGGGTTACGTCATTCCCTTCGACACCACGCTCTTCGTTTCTGCCTCAATCAGCGAAGTGGTCAAAACGCTGATCGAAGCGATGATTCTCGTCCTCGCCGTCGTCTATATCTTCCTGCAAAGCTGGCGCGCGACACTGATTCCGATGGTTGCCGTGCCGATTTCGCTAATCGGCACTTTCGCCGGCCTCTGGCTATTCGGTTTCTCGATCAACACGCTGACGCTGTTTGCGATGGTGCTGGCGATTGGTATCGTCGTCGATGACGCGATTGTCGTGCTGGAGAACGTCGAACGGCTGATGGCGGAAGAAAAGCTATCGCCGCGTGACGCCGCAATTAAAGCCATGCAGCAGGTACAAGGCGCGCTGGTCGCCATCGTGCTGGTGCTTTGTGCGGTGTTCGTGCCAGTCGCCTTCCTCGGCGGCATTGCCGGCCAGCTTTACAAGCAGTTCGCCGTCACCGTCGCGGTGGCCGTGGTGCTTTCCGGTGTCGTCGCGCTGACGCTGACGCCGGCACTCTGCGCCCTGCTGCTCAAGGCCCAGCACACCGAGCACAAACTGTTTCGCCCCTTCAACCGCCTGTTCGAACGCTTTACTAATTCCTACACCCGCACGGTCGGCTTTACGCTCAAGCATGGCGTGATCGGCGGCATCATTTTTGCCTTGGTTATCGGGTTGACCGTGATGTTGTTCCGCATTATTCCCGGCAGCTTCGTGCCCTCCGAAGACCAAGGTTACTTGATTTCGGCGCTGATGCTGCCCGATGGTGCGACCCTCAAGCGCACCGCGACGACCGGTGAAAACATGCGCCAGATGGTGGCGCAGGACCCTGCCGTCAAGCACACCTTTGTCGTTTCCGGCTTCGACCTGATTGGCGGCGGCAACAAGCCCAACGCCGGCACCATCTTCATTCCGCTCAAGGACTGGAGCGAACGTCAGGCCAAGGCGCAGGATCTCGCTGGCAAGTTCATGGGCATGGGTATGATGCAGCCGGACGGCATGGCGCTGGTCTTCAACCCGCCGCCGATTATGGGGCTGGGGACAGCGGGCGGCTTCGAGGTCTATGTGCAAAACCGGATTGATGGTGATACCAAAAAGCTGAATGAAGTCACCCAAAGCTTCATCGCCGATTTGCAAAAGCACCCGGAATTCACCCGCATCAGCACCTTCTTCCGCCCCACCGTGCCGCAGCTTTTCGTTGAGGTCGATGAGCCGAAAGCCATGGCGCTCGGCATCCCGCTGGCCAGCATTTACGAGTCGCTGCAAAGCACGATGGGCGCGCTGTACGTCAATGACTTCAACAAGGCAGGCCGGGTTTACCGCGTGCAATTGCAGGCCGAAGCCAGCTACCGCATGAAGCCGGACGATCTGACCAAGGTTTATGTACGAAGCAGCACCAGCAGCGCAATGATTCCGCTCTCGGCAGTGAGCACGATCAAGCGTATTGTCGGCCCGGAACAAGTTGAGCGCTTCAACGGCTTCGTTGCTGCCAAAATCATGGGTGACAGCAAGCCGGGCGTCAGTTCGGGCGATGCGATCCGGATTGTCGAAGAAGTCGCCGCCACCCTGCCCAGCGGGTATCAAATCGCCTGGACCGGTCAGGCTTTCCAGGAAAAGCGCAGCTCCGGCTCGTCAATGCAGGCATTCGTCTTCGCCATCATCATGGTCTTCCTGATTCTGGCTGCCCAATATGAAAAATGGTCGCTGCCGGTCGCCGTCGTCATGGCCGTACCGTTCGCCCTGATGGGCGCGCTGACGGCGATCTGGCTGCGCGGCATGCCGAACGACATCTACTTCCAGATTGGTCTGGTCGTGCTGATTGGTTTGGCGTCGAAAAACGCCATCCTGATTGTCGAATTCGCCGCCCAGAAATACGCCGAGGGGATGAATGTGGTCGATGCCGCAATGGCCGCCGCCCGCCTGCGTCTGCGGCCAATTGTGATGACATCGCTGGCGTTCGTGCTCGGTGTTTTCCCGCTGGTCAAGGCCAGTGGCGCCGGTGCAGCAGCGCGGCAGTCGATGGGCACCGGTGTCTTCGCCGGGATGATCGCCGCCACCTTCATCGCCACCATTTTCATTCCGCTCTTCTTCACCTGGCTCGAACGCGGCAAACAAATGGCCCTGGCCGGTGATGACCACGACTCGACGACGGAGAAAAACTAATGCCCGCCTTCAAAAAAAATCGCCTGTTTTTGGCGTTGACCGTAACAATCTTCCTCGCCGGCTGTGCGGTCGGCCCGGACTATGCTCGCCCGAGCTCAACGCTGCCTGAGCAGCACAAGGAAGCAACCGCCACAGCGCAAGCTGTCGCACCAATCAATCCCGAATGGTGGACGCTGTTCAACGATGCCACGCTGAATCAACTGGTCCAGCAAACGCTGGCTGCCAATCAGGATCTACAAGCCGCCCTCGCCCGCCTTGAAGCCGGTGAAGCGGCAGCGCGCGAAGCCGGTGCCGAGCTTTACCCATCCATCGGTCTCGCCGCCAACGGCAGCCGCAACCGGATCAGCGGTGAAACCTTCAGTGGCCAAAACAGCGGTTCCGCCACCTACAACAACCGCCGCGCCGCCCTTTCGTTAAGCTACGAGGTCGATCTCTGGGGCCGCGTCCGGCGCAGCAACGAAGTCGCCCGCGCCGAAATGCTGGCCAGCCGTTTTGGCCGTGACAGTATTCAACTCACCCTGATCGGCCAGCTGGTTAATGAGTATCTGGCTTTGCGCAGCAACGAAGCACAACTCGAAGTCACCCGGCAAACGCTGGCATCCCGTCAGGAATCGCTGAAAATTGTACAAGCCCGCCTTGATGCCGGCAGCGCCTCCGGCCTCGAACTAGCCCAGGCCGAAAGCCAGTTGAACGCCGCCCAGGGCCAGTGGAGTCAGTTCAAACGCCTGCGCGCGCTGTCAGAAAACCAGATTGGCCTGCTCAGCGGCCAACCCGGCCTGAAGATCGCCAGCGCCAGCCTTGAGCAATTGCCGCTGCCGCCAACGCCACCCACCGGCCTGCCTTCATCGCTACTCGAAGCGCGCCCGGATGTGCGTCAGGCGGAGGAAAAACTGATCGCCGCCAACGCCCGGATCGGCGTCGCCAAAGCTGCCTATTTTCCGGCCATCGGCCTGACCGGCCTCTATGGCAGCGAAAGCGCCGCGCTCTCCAACCTGTTCACCAGCAGCGCCGGCATCTGGACTGCCGCCATCGGCCTGACCATGCCAATTTTCGACGCGGGCCGCACCGGCGCACGCGTCGATCAGGCCACGGCAGCGCAAGCCGAAAATGTCGCCAACTACCGTAAAACCCTGCAAACCGCCTTCCGCGAAGTCAGCGACGCCATCGTCAATCTGCACGAATTCGCCAACGAAGAAGCCGCCTTTGCCGCCCAGGTTGAAGCATCGAAACGTGCCTTCAATCTGGCGCAAAAACGCTACGACAGCGGCTACTCGGGTTACAGCGACCTGCTCGACACACAACGCACGCTAAATACGGCGCAACTGTTGTATCTGGCCAGCCGTAAAAACCGTTTGGGTGCGTCGGTTGATCTGTTCAAGGCTTTGGGTGGCGGTTGGCAAGACCCAGCCAGTAACAAAGGCTAAGGAAGCGCTGAATAATTCCGCTCGTGGTGAGCTTATCGAAGCACATTCCTCTATAAATCAATGGCTTCGACAGGCTCAGTCCAAACAATTACGAATAAATCAGCGCCTCCCTAAGGCGAGATTTTCCGGGAATTCTGGGCCGCCAATTGCTCATCTATCAGCCGGTTCAGAAACAGAGCAACCGCATTTTCGACGCAAGGGTAGCGCAGCAGTCCGCGATGCTGCCCTTGCGGCACCACGTGTTTGGTCAACTCTCCATCCCAGCGCTGGAACAGCACATCGGTCAGTTCAGTCGGAATTGTGGTGTCGCAAGATCCGGTAATCGACAGAATCTTGCAGTTAATTCTCTGAATATATTGGACTGAATTGAATTTATCCTGAAGCAAAAAATCGGGAAAAAATCCAAGGCGTTGGCGAATCACATTGATCAGCGAGTCAAAAGGCGAGATCAGGATCAGCCCGGCGGTTTCCCGCATGGCACAGACCTGAACGGCAATGCCGGAGCCAAGACTGCGGCCAACAATGACGATAGACGATAGCGGTAATTGCGTTTCTGCGCTCAGCCAATCCAGCACATGAAGTCCATCGCTAACCAGCATTTTCTCCGACGGCTCGCCGCTGGATTGCCCAAGCCCTCGGTAATTGAAGACGGCAACCGCCTGATGCCTCATCACGCCAAGAAAGCGAAAAATGGTCGTCGGGCTTTCTCGACGGCCATTGAAATACAAGATCGCTCCGCTTGTCTCGCTCTTCGGCCACGCAAGCCAGCCATGCAGTGTGACCGTACCAATCTGAATTGAAAAATCCCTGATCTGGTGATGTTCCACCACCGGGAGCAAGGGTGCTTTGGGTTTGCCGTAAAGCAGCTTGCGTCTAAGGCTCAAGCCCCATCGCCCAGGATGTGGGGTAGCGGATATTTGCGTGAGAAATGGGCGTAGGCCCGCCTGATTTCTTTTTTGTGTTGCGACTGAAATTCCACCTCGGAGGCTGCAATCAGATCGCGAAACATGTGATGCAGAATCGTAATCCCGCTTTCCGTACTCAATAGTTGCTGCGCCAGTACCGCTGAATCGCCTGCCGGAAGCCCCATTGCGTGGCGAACCGCATAAACCGTTTCATGATCAAGATCGATGAAATCTTTGACGTCGACAATCGAAAGCAAACCATTCTCCCCAAATGGGCGAACCCGTTCAGGATCCGCCGAATTTTCAACAAAGTCTCAGTGGTGAGCGCCCTGCATATCGTGATTGATAGGATCAAGCCGCTCACCGCGCATCAATGCAAGGGGTGATTTGGCGTAAATCTCGACATTGTGAAACGGGTCGGAAAGAATCTTGTAACACCAGGCCAAACCCCAGGCCGGACTGCGCAGGAGGAAGAGATGCAGAGTGCGAACAATCAGACCAGAAATACCCAGGGCCAGCCAGGCCATCCCGACATCGTGGATATAACCGTCAAGATTGGTACTCGGCTCAATCAAGCCAAGGAAGCTCGGGCTGAAGTAAAGAATGACCGGAAAAGCCAGCCAGACGCTGATCAGTACCGCCTTGCGATTCATGTTGTAACCCGCCTTGATCGATTCTTTGTGCTCATAGGTGGTGTTATTGACGTGATCGTAGCCACGCGGCTCGAAAAAGATATGGCCCGATTGGCGCGTCACCATGCCGACTGCCCAACCGATAATGCCAGCCATCGCCGGATCGATGAAAAGCATGACGTAGGCCACCAGGAAGCTGATCGCACTGATCAGATGCAGCGTCTGGTTGATGCGGCTCTGGTGATAATAGCGATGATCATCCCAGCGTAAGGTTTTGACCTTGTTGAAAAAATCGTTCATGAAAGCCTTCGTGAAAGTAATTGCGTGTCACTAATGTGACAAATTTTGATGGCAGTCACGTAACAGTTTGGTTGCGTTTTGGTTTCAGGTGAGAATTGTTCGGTGCCCATCTCTGTCCGCTCATCAACCACTTGAGTCGAACACTAATACACAGCAGGAACGAACATTTCAGGCGGAACCGGATTTCGCAGGTAATCCGGGTTGTGGACACGTTCTGGCAGAACCACCGGCGCGCGTTCGATTTCGCCATACGGCACCTGGCTGAGCAAGTGATGAATACAGTTGAGCCGGGCCTTTTTCTTGTCGACCGCCTCGATGATCCACCAGGGCGCTTCTGGAATATGCGTGCGCTCCAACATGGCCTCCTTGACCTTGGTGTAATCCTCCCAGCGACGACGGGATTCCATGTCCATCGGGCTCAGTTTCCATTGTTTGAGCGGGTCGTGAATGCGCATTTTGAAGCGCAGCTCCTGTTCATCATCGGTAATCGAAAACCAATACTTGATCAGGATGATGCCGGAGCGAAGCAGCATTTTTTCGAATTCCGGAACACTGCGATAGAACTCCTCATACTCTTCGTCGTTACAAAAGCCCATCACCTTCTCGACACCGGCACGGTTATACCAACTGCGATCAAAGAGGACCATTTCCCCGGCTGCCGGCAAATGCGAGACATAACGCTGGAAATACCACTGCGTCCGTTCCCGCTCACTCGGTGCCGGCAATGCAGCAACGCGACAAACGCGAGGATTCAGGCGTTGGGTAATCCGCTTGATGACGCCACCCTTGCCAGCCGCATCGCGGCCTTCAAAAAGCACAACCACTTTCAAGCCTTTGTGCACTACCCAGTCCTGCAATTTGACCAATTCGCCCTGCAACCGAAACAGCTCGCGAAAGTAGAAGTGACGATTCAGATCTGATGACTCACTTGCTGCCTCTGTCACCTCGGCTATCAAGTAATTCATTCGCTCGTCGTCAATCTCCATTTCCAGCTCTTCATCAAAACTGTCGAGCATTTCAGCATGAATACGGCGATCAAAATCACTCAGTTCCTTGGCGCTATTTTGGTTCACTGTGCAGTGTCCTCTTTACAAATTGATCGAAGGGAAACGGTTCACAAACTTCGGAACGCTATCTCTAATTTATTGGATCAAGGTGACAAATAGATTAATCGGCTCAGATTAAAACTTGATAATTGGTAAGCTCGAATGTCAGTACCTCATAAAGTGCGATAATTCCTGCTCTTTTTCAGTGGTTAATCACGCTTGCCCCCATGCAGCATTTGCCCCAGCGTCACAACACGCCCAAATCAATCGGCCAGCGGTTTCAAGGCTGGCTGATTTTTGCGTTTTTGGCGCTCAATACGGCGATGATTGCTGTCGGCAGCCTCAATCTGCGAGAAAGCCACGAACGGACAATAGCGCAGGTACGCAGTACAACCACCAATCTGGCAGCGCTACTCGAACTCAATATTGCCGACTCGGTGCGACGTATTGACCTTGGTTTGCTAGCCATCGCCGACTCTCTCGAACACCGGGCATCGGAAGAGACACTCAGCGACGCACAAATTGAAGCGATACTCAGTGACAACCTCAACCGCCACTCTGCGGTTGACGCTTTCCGGGTTAGCAACAGCGAGGGCGAGGTGATGTGGGGCAAGGGCGTTGACCGCAAAAAGCCAGTGACTTATACCGACCGGGCTTTTTTCGCACAGCATCAAGCCAACCCCGGCAAAGACCTGATCATCACCGAACCGTTGTTAGGGCGCGTTTCCAAAATCTGGGTCATCGCCCTCACTCGCTCCTACCGCCACCCGGACGGCTCATTTGCCGGCGTAATCTCGGCAGCAGTGACGCTGGATCATTTCACCGAGCAGTTGTCCAAACTCTCGCTTGGCGAACATGGCTCAGCGGTCATCCGCCATCTGGATCATAGCCTGCTAACTCGCTTTCCGGCGGTTGACGGGCCAGCCGGGCAGCCTGGACACAAGCAGGTTTCAAACGAATTCAAGGCAATGCTGGCGTCCGGCCAGGAAGCTGGAATGTTCCATACACTCAAGGCGCCGGACGGTGTAGAGCGCAACTACGCTTTCCACCACATTCGTCATATTCCGTACGTGCTCGCCGTCGGCATGGCGCCCGAGGATTATCTGGACGACTGGAAGCGTGAGGGGCGCAATACCTTCATCATGCTACTCGCGTTCTTCGCCGCGACGCTTTGGGGCGCTTTGCTCCTGCGCCGAAACTGGCTGGCAATGGAGAATCAGACCCTGTTTTTGAATACGCTGATCGAGAGCATCCCGGTGCCGCTGTTCTACAAGGGTACTGATGGCCGCTACCTCGGTTGCAACCCGGCGTTTGAGGAATCGCTAGGCAAATCGCGCGCCGAAATTATCGGTAAAACAGTCGATGAGATGGCGCCGCCTGAAATCGCCCAACGCTACTTTGAAATGGATGCCGAGCTATTCGCCAACCCCGGCAAGCAGACTTACGAATGGGTAATTCATAAAAACGGTGAGGCTCGCCACGTCATTTTCCAGAAGGCCACGTTCCACCGGGCGGATGGCAATATTGCCGGATTACTGGGAACCACGACCGATGTCACCGAGCTCAAGCGCTCGCAAGCCGAGTTGCAAACCCATCGCGACCATCTTGAAATGCTGGTTGCCGAGCGCACGATTGAACTGCTTCATGCCAAAGCCGTTGCCGAGGCGGCCAGCCGCGCTAAAAGCACCTTCCTCGCCAACATGAGCCATGAGTTGCGCACGCCAATGAACGGCATCATGGGTATGATCGATCTGGTCTGGCGCAAGATGAGTGATCCCCGAGGCAAGGACCAGCTCGCCAAGGCCAAGCAATCGTCGCAACACCTGCTCAACCTGATTAACGACATTCTTGATATTTCAAAAATTGAAGCCGAGCGCCTGACGCTGGAAAAAACCGAATTCAAATTTGATGACGTGCTGGCCAACCTCAGCACCCTTCTCGGTCACAAAGCCTGCGACAAAGGCTTGCAATTCCATATTGATGGCAACCCGGCAATTGCCAGCCAAACGCTGCTCGGCGACCCCATGCGGATCGGCCAGATCCTGCTCAACCTGACCGCTAACGCGATCAAATTCACCGAGCACGGTGCAATTTCAGTTCGCGTCAGCGTCATCGAAGATAATCCCGAAGACATACTGCTGCGCTGCGAAGTCGTGGATAGCGGGATTGGTATCTCGCCGGACGACGTAGCACGCCTCTTCACCGCTTTCGAGCAGGCCGATGATTCAACCACCCGCAAATACGGCGGTACCGGCCTGGGCCTGGCGATCAGCAAGCGTCTGGCGCTGTTGATGAATGGAGACATCGGCGTCAGCAGCCAGCGCGACGGCAGCACCTTTTGGTTTACTGCACGTTTGGGCAAAGTTTCCGAGAAAAGCGCGCACCCGCAACATCTCGCCCAGGGGGAAAACGCCGAGACCACGCTGCGCAGAAAATTTGCCGGTGCAGCGGTTTTGCTGGTTGAAGACGACCCGATCAACCGCGAAGTGTCGTCCGGTTTGCTTGAAGATGTTGGCCTTGATGTAACGCTGGCCGAGGATGGCGCAATCGCCGTCGCCATTGCCCGAACCCGGCAATTCGACCTGATCCTGATGGACATGCAGATGCCCAACCTCAACGGCGTCGACGCGACGAAAGTGATTCGCGCTGACTCGATGAATCAGAACACCCTGATTCTGGCAATGACCGCCAACGCTTTTGAAGACGACCGCCGCGCCTGTCTCGACGCGGGAATGAACGATCACATCAGCAAGCCGGTAGCCCCGGACCGGCTATTCGAAACCTTGTTGCATTGGCTGGAGAGCCCAGCCGCCTGAGATCTTGGGCCGGGTTGCGGTCAACAGCCAAAAATGGCTAAAAATCAAAGTTTGATCAGACGCAACCGGTCGGCTTGGGCAGGCCGCCATATTTGGTAATCGGCTTCATCGGGCCGGTCATCCACAGATCAAAAACTGCTTTTTGATCCTGATCGAGATACTTGGCAAACTTGCGAATCGGCGGCACGGCCTGAAATTCTTCAAAGTAATCGCGCGCCCTGAGTATCTGTGCCCACTTTTCACCGGCAACATCCACGCCATCCGCTTGCGCCATCGCCAAACCGATCTCCGGCGTCCAATCGTCCATGCTCTCCAGATAACCATCACCATCGCGTGCCGGCAAATTCATTTTGAACTCCTTGATCAAGATCATAGCCAGAGAAAATTTCTCTGAGCCAATTAAAGATTACCCGACTCTATTAGTCAAGTAATATTTAAGCAAATGATTATCTTGCTCAGACTAGGCCTGCTTTGTTGATTCCGCGTCTTTATTCAATTATTTGAGATTATCCATTTCAATAGGTAGCCCGGATGCCGCCCATTCGCAAACCCCATCGGTAATTTTTTGCGCCGAAAAACCCTTGTCGCGCAATAATTTGACGGCCTCATCCGACATCACGCAGAACGGCCCACGGCAATACGCAACAACGTGGCTATCTGCAGGCAAATCGGCCAGCCTTTGTTCCAGCTCATCAAGCGGCATTGAACGGGCAAAAGGCAAATGCCCGGCGTTAAACTCGGCAGCGGGTCGAACATCAATCACCACCACATCACCTTGCTGGGCTTTCAGTAACAGGCTCTCCCGGTCTTCAGTGCATAAGCAGTCCGGCGCACTGACCATCTGCGCAAGTGCCAGGCGAAGCTCAACCAGATGCTCTTCAGCAGTTTCCCGCAGGGTGACCCACAACTGCGCCACATCGGGGCCACTCAAGCGATAGTGGATGTATTTACCATCACGCCGCGTTTCGACCAGTCGTGCCTCGCGCAAAGCCTTGAGGTGTGCACTGGCCAGACGCATATCAATATCCGCCTGGGTGGAGAGCGTTTCAACCGTCTTTTCGCCTTGCGCCAGCAATTCCAGTAACTCCAAACGCTTGGGGCTGGAAAGAGACTTGCCAATACGCGCGACGTGCTCATAAAGATAGGATTTGTTCGGATTGATTGTCATGGATTCAATCTAACAATCACCAGATTGAATGTCAATCACCCGCCAAAGATCGAATCTTTACGGTCAACGACCAAAATCACCCAAAATCAGCGGCGACGGCGCGCTTCGTAAAGACAAACGCCAGCGGCCACCGAAACATTCAAGCTTTCGACCGAACCAAACATCGGAATTTTGACCAGTTGATCGCAATTCTCCCGGGTCAAGCGGCGCATCCCCTCGCCTTCAGCACCAAGTACCCAGGCGGTTGCTCGCGGCCACTCGGCAGCGTAGAGATCACTCTCGGCTTCGCCGGCGGTACCAATCACCCAAATCTCGCGTTCCTGCAATTCACGCAGGGTGCGAGCCAGATTGGTGACCATCACATAAGGCACACTTTCAGCCGCACCGCTGGCGGTTTTCATCGCTACATCGGTTAATCCGGCGGCACGATCCTTGGGTGCAATCACCGCGTGCGCGCCAGCCGCATCAGCAACACGCAGGCAGGCACCGAGATTGCGAGGATCAGTCACACCATCGAGCACGAGCAAAAAAGCGGGTTCTTCGAGCGTATCAAGCACATCATCCAGATGTGCCACCTTGCGGCCCCCTTCAACGCGGGCGATAACCCCCTGATGCCTGGCTCCCGGCGCCAGATCATCCAGACGCTTGCCATCACAGCCCAGCACTTTGATCTGCTGAAGTTCGGCATGTTCGAGCAAATCACGAGCGCGCGCATCGTGGCGTGTCGCGTCAATGAGGATTTCCTTGACGGCGCCAGGGTCGTGGCGAAGCTTGGCGGTGATGGCGTGAAAGCCGTAAATCAGGCGGAAAGACATGGCTGCTTTCAGAAAATCGGAGCCCGGATTTTATCGCCCCAAGCGCTTCAAGACGAACTCATCAGGTTTTCTTGAACAAATCGGTGAAGGACTCTTGGCGCGCGATCCAACGGGCTAGCGCCTTGTCGTGCAAGTCAACATGATGGGTCATCCAGCGCTCAAGCAAAGCACTCAGTTCACGTACCTGAAGTACGGTTTTATCGGGCTCGATAGCGGCAACGATCTGCTGTATTTTTTCTGAAATACGTGCGTGATCTTCCATGTGCGCTTCGCAAACCTCGCGATCAAGCATGTAAAGCAAGGAATCACGCATCGCCTTTTCTTCGGTATGGAAGTGATCGAGAATAAATGCCAGCAAATCACCCAGAATACCGATTAACGATGATTCACAATGCGCCCGTTGCTCACCGGAACAAGGCAAACAGGTGTCACGGGTCGGATCGACACACAATTGGCGCAAGCTTGCCATGCAGGACAACAACTGCCCATGTTCGAAATCAACGGCACCAATCCCCGTATCCAGCGCTGGCGGAAGAGATTTACCCAGCATTTGATTGACTGCTTCGGCTTCTATAGCAGATGAATCCGGGTCAATATTGTCCAGCTTGACGGTTCGTTCAAATTTCACGTCAATCGCACCCAAAATACGTCCAAGAGACCACCATTATAGGCTTTGCACCAAAATGGAAACCGTGAACAATTGTCAAAATTTCAGTTATCGCATGTTTTGGCCGTTAATTGAACGAGGATCTCTCAGTTATCCAAAAAGGCAAGGTTGGTCATGAAAGAACATCAAAAACTATGGGGCGTGGATCAATGGGCGGCATTCCTTAGCGCCCAAGAACTACCCTGCATGCCACGCTCAAAGCTGCGCCTGCTTGAGCTCGAAGATACGCTGGGGGAACAGCTTTCGGCTCACGACCTGGCATCCATTGCTGCCGCTGATCCCTTTCTCTGCTTGCGCTTGCTGCGCGAGGCTGAATCTCATCGTAGCCAACGGCTCGGCCACGACACCACCACCCCCCTGGCTGCCGTCATGCAACTAGGTACTGATAATTTTCACAAACTCCTGGCCGCCTGTCCGGAAACCGATGAGAGCAATCCCGGCCTGGCCGAATGCGAAGCACGTTCGAATCTGGCCAGTAGTCTGGCGATGAAATGGGGCTCGGCCCGTGCCGACGTTTCGCCGGACGAAGTTGCGATGGCCAGTCTGCTGGCTGAAATGGGGGAGTTGTTGCTGTGGTCAGTGGCACCCGAGCTACCCTTGGCGGCGCTCGAAGCCCTGCATTCGGGGCGCTCGCCGCGTTCAGTACAAGCGCAAGTGGATGCCTGCGGCTTCCGCTTCAAGGATTTGACCCTGAAATGCGCCACCACCTGGCACCTGCCGCCGCTGCTGACGCAATTGATCCGTGGCATCGACAACACTCGTTCCAATCTCTCGCGGCTGTGCATCGACACCGCCCGTCACCTGTCAACCGGCGGCCCCGATGACCCTGCGCTACCTTCGGATATTGTCGACGCCAAGCAGATCATCCACGGATCATCGCTGGAATGGCTCGCCGAGCAGCTACCTGGCCTGAACGAAGAACAGGTCGCCACTATAGTCACCAAGGCCAACGAACTGCTCGCCGCACGCGAGCAGCACTAAATCGCTACGGTCAACGGCGTTTTTGCGGCTTTTTTTCTGATGCTTTATGGGCCGGCTTTGCTGCCTTCGCTGATCTTGGCTTGACCACCGATTTTGGCTTGGCCGCTGCTTTGGGCTTTGGTAGCGCTTTGGCCGGAGCCTTTCTCGGCGCTTTTGCCGCCACCTTGACCGGAACCCTTGCGACAGTCTTGCTCACCCGCCCTGGCTTACCCGTGCCCAGCCCTTTGATTTCATCAGGCACCAGAATAAAGTCAATCTTGTTGCTCTCCAGATTGGCCCGCACCAACCGGACGTGAACGCGATCCCCGAGACGGAAACGCTGCCCTGTCCGTTCACCCAGCATCTGATGCTTGATATTGTCGAACTGGAAATAATCCTGCCCCAGTTCAGACACATGAACCAGCCCCTCGACATAAACCGTATCGAGCGCGACAAAAATACCAAACGCGGTCACCGCCGAGATGGTGCCGTCGAACTCCTCGCCGATACGCTCTTTCATAAAGAAAGTCTTGAGCCAGTTCTCGACATCGCGCGTCGCCTCATCGGCACGCCGCTCGGTGGCCGAGCAATGCAGACCAATATCGTCCCAACTCATGGTCGGCGTGTATGTTTCCTTGGCCAGCACCGCCTTGATGGCACGATGCACCAGCAAGTCCGGGTAACGCCGGATTGGCGAGGTGAAATGCGTGTAATGCTCGTAGGCCAAACCAAAGTGCCCGACGTTATCCGGGCTGTACATCGCCTGCTTCAGCGAACGCAGCATCACCGTCTGCAATAGCTGAAAGTCAGGGCGCAGCTTGACCTTCTCTAACAACAAAGCGTAATCCTTGGCCTGCGGATCATCGCCACCGCTCAAGGCCATCCCGAATTCGCCGAGGAAGGTGCGCAGATTTTTCAGTTTCTCCTCAGAAGGCGCGGCATGCACGCGGTAGAGGCAAACTTGCTTGTGCTCGGCAAGGAAATCCGAAGCGCAAACGTTAGCCGCCAACATGCACTCCTCAATAATCCGGTGTGCATCATTGCGCATTACCGGCACGATGTTCTCAATTTTGCCCTGCGCGTTGAACAACATCTGCGTTTCGGTCGTCTCGAAATCAATCGCTCCACGCTGGCCACGCGCCTTATGCAGCGCAGCAAACAACTTGTAGAGATTCTTCAACTGCGGCTGCAAGGCGATGTGAATATCACTTTCCGGCTTCGCCTCGCCCGACAACCATGACCAAACCTGGTTGTAAGTCAGCCGCGCCTTGGAGCGGAACACCGCCGGGTAAAACTTGTATTCGCCAATTTTGCCGGCAGCGCTGATCTCCATATCGCAAACCATCGCCATCCGCTCGACATCCGGGTTCAGCGAACAGATGCCGTTCGACAGTTTCTCCGGCAACATTGGAATTACCCGCCGTGGGAAATACACCGAATTACCACGATCCATCGCCTCCTGATCAAGCGCCATGCCGGGTTTGACATAATGCGACACGTCAGCGATTGCCACCACCAGCCGCCAGCCACGGCCCTGCTTTTCGCAATAGACAGCATCATCAAAGTCACGCGCCGTTTCACCATCGATGGTCACCAGCGGCAACTCGCGCAAATCCTCGCGGCCCTTCAAATCGGACTTTTTAACCTTGTCCGGCAGCGCCTTGTTCTCTTCCAAAGCATCCCGGGAAAACTCGAAAGGCAAGTCGTGCTTGCGCAGGGCAATCTCGATTTCCATACCCGGATCAGCGTAATTACCAAGAACCTCGGTAATCTGCCCAATCGGCTTCGAAAACTTGCTCGGCTGTTCGATGATATCAACCATCACCACCTGCCCTGCCACCGGCTGAATCTTCGCCTTTTTATCCACCGGTACCAGAATATCCTGGGCAATCCGCTTGTTTTCAGGCACCACAAACACAATCCCGTGCTCAACCAGCACCCGACCGATGACCCGTGTATTGGCACGTTCAGTAACCTCGACAATTCCGCCCTCCGGCCGACCCTTGCGATCAATGCCGGTCACCCGCACCAGCGCCCGGTCGCCATGCAGCGCCTTGCCCATCTGGTGCTGATCGAGAAAGATATCGGCACTGCCGTCATCGGGAATCAGGAAACCATAACCATCAGGGTGGCCCTGTATCTTGCCCAAGGTCAGACTGGCGCGTTCCGGCAGAATGTAATCGCCCTTGCGATTGCGCATCAGTTGCCCTTCACGCTCCATCGCCCCCAGACGACGCTGGAACATCTCGCGTTCGCTGCCGGCAATATCGAGCAATTCAGTCAGGCCGATAAAGCTTAAAGGCCGCCCTTCGTCGGTCAACGCCTGCGAAATATACTCACGCGAAGGCAGGGGGAATTCATAGCGCGCCGACTCGCGCTCAAAAAACGGATCAGCCCGACGGGTTTTAGATAGTTTTTTTCTTGACATGTTTTGTTCTTTCTTTATAATTCGCCGCTCTTTGCAGATGTGCCCAGGTGGCGGAATTGGTAGACGCACTAGTTTCAGGTACTAGCGGGTAACTCCGTGGGGGTTCGAGTCCCTTCCTGGGCACCAAGCAATTTTGATCTAAGGCCTTGTTAATCAAGGCCTTTTTTCATTTCTACGGCTGGTTTTTTCAGACTGGTTGCGAACTGCATCATAAGGCCGGATTGTAGGGCTTTTGAGCATGATTCAGCCAGAGAAGCCTTCCTGCTTTTGTCCTGACGCATCCTTTTTCTTGCCACTGACCTGGCGCACTGCCGTCAGAATACCTTTAAGTATTTCAATCGGTGGCGGTGGGCAACCTGGAATGAAATGATCGACCGGGATAACTTTGTCAACGCCACCACAGGAGGCGTAGCTTTCACCAAAAATACCGCCATTGATCGTGCAATCACCCACCGCCACGACCAGTTTGGGATCGGGCGTGGCTTCGTAGGTGCGCTGCAAGGCCATCGCCATATTGCGCGAAACCGGCCCGGTGACGAGCAACATATCAGCGTGACGCGGGCTGGCGACAAACTTGATGCCCAGCCCTTCCAGGTTGTAATACAGGTTGTTGGTGGCGTGGATCTCAAGTTCACAGCCGTTACACGAGCCGGCATCAACTTCCCGGATGGTCAGCGCACGCCCCAGTACGTTGAGAATTTCTTGATGCAGACGATGTTCCGCCGGGAAGGAATCGGCATCGATCTCCGGCTTAGGCTCGGTCCCTATCCCTTGTCTGGCCATTTGTATGAGCATTTTCAACATCAGCGATCCGGCCCCGCGTAACTGAGATTGAAGGACTTATTGATCAACGGAAAATCGGGAACAATATTGCCGATCACCGCATGTTCGAGCACCGGCCAGTTTTGCCACGAAGGATCGTGACAATGGCAACGGTGGATTTTCTCACCATCGGAATCCAGTGCCACAAACACCTCGCCGCGCCAGCCCTCGATCCAGCCGGCCCCCTGCTTTCTGGCGCCATCGAATACGGGCTGCACAAAAATATCGCCACCCGGTAATTCACTGACGATCTTGGGAATCAAGCGCAAGGATTCGAGTAGTTCATCAAAGCGCACTGTAGCGCGTGCCGCTACATCGCCATTGCAATGCACAGCCCTCCTGACCCCCAAATCAGCGTAGGGCGCCATGGCAAAATCCGCACGCAAATCACTGGTAACGCCACTCGCCCGCCCGGAAAATCCATTCAAACCCAAGGTGACAGCCAGTTCGTGACTAACCCGCCCGGTAGAAATGAAACGATCCTGCAATCCGGAGTGATCCTCATAAACCGCACGCAACTTTTTGACCTCCCCGGAGATTTCTTTGCACTGAGTCATTAAATCAAAAACACCCTCATTTTCGAGGTTGACCGTAACACCGCCGGGAATGATGCAATCCATCAGCAAGCGGTGGCCGAAAAGCCGCTGATTGAGGCGCAGGCAGTCTTCCTTGAGGCGCATGAAATGCGTCAGACCAAAGGCAAAGGCCACGTCATTGGCCAGCGCGCCAAGATCGCCAAGATGATTGGCTACGCGTTCACGCTCCAGTAGCAAGGCTCTAAACGCTGCAGCACGAGGGGGCAGTTGCGTATTGCCAATACTTTCCAGCGCCATGCAGTAAGCCCAGGAGAAGGCCACCGTTGAATCACCAGAAACCCGCCCGGCCAAGCGTGCACCATCCAGCGCGTTGGTCCGCTCGAACAGTTTGTCGATGCCTTTGTGTTTGTAACCCAAGCGCTCTTCAAGGCGCAGAACGCGCTCACCAACGACTGAAAACCGGAAATGCCCCGGCTCGATAATGCCGGCATGCACCGGCCCCACCGCGATTTCATGGACACCATCGCCCTCAACCCGTACAAAAGGATAATCCTCAGCGGCGCAGTCGGAAAACTGCTCCAACCCCGTCGCCTCTTGCCGCAGCGGAAAATAAGTCGCCGGCCAAGTGCCGTGATTCAGCCACGGACGCTTATCCTCCGCCGACTCGGCAAAGACGCCGAGCAGATCGCCTATTGTTCGCTGCATGCGATTGGCGCAAGGAAAAATACCCGAGATATCGGGGTAGACCGTAACATCCTTATCCAGCAACAAATCCAGCCAAAGTAAGCCTTCGGTATTGGCGTAAGCGACTGAAATGACGAAGCCTCCGGCCTCACCATCACGCCGGTCGCTGCCCCATAGACTGAGCAGACGTCCACCATTGATGGCAACGGATTGAGCCACAGCGGACCAGTCAGCCGCAGAGCAAGTTGCACGCCAGATGGGCAAAGGCGCTGCCATGGCCTCAAGCTTGAACGAAAAATCTCCGATCTGCATCATTGGCCGCCAATCAACAGAGCCGCTTGTAAGTACCAGGCGTTCAGATAAGGGGGAATGTATAAACCCAGCATCAGGCCTAATGCCAGGTGGACAAAGACCGGCAACAAGGCGGGTGGATGCTCCAGAGGTTTCAGTACCGTGTCACCAAACACCATCGGCTGCACGCGGCTGAAAATTGAGGCAAATGCCACCCCCAGCGCCAGTAACAAAAACGGTGTGGCCCATGGCAGATCTCGCATGGCGGTGGTCAAAATCAGAAATTCACTGGCAAAAACACCAAACGGCGGCATGCCGAGAATGGCCAGCGTACCCAGCATCAAACCCCAACCCACGGTCGGGCTGACTTTCATCAGGCCGCGAATATCGTCCATGATCTGTGAACCGGCCTTTTGCGTTGCATGGCCGACCGAAAAGAAGATCGCCGACTTGATCAGCGAATGCAACGTCATGTGCAGCAAACCGGCAAAATTGGCGACCGGGCCACCCAAGCCAAAGGCAAAGGTCATCAGCCCCATATGCTCAATCGACGAATAGGCAAACATGCGCTTGACGTCTTTTTGTCGCGACAGGAAAAAGGCAGCAGCGACGACCGAGAGCAAGCCAAAGCCGATCAGTAAGTTGCCGGCGAAATTGCTCTGCAAGGCACCGTCGGTTAGTACTTTGAAGCGCAAAACGGCATACAGCGCGACGTTCAACAACAAGCCGGAGAGCACGGCGGAAATCGGCGTCGGGCCTTCGGCATGCGCATCCGGCAACCAGTTATGAACCGGCACCAGGCCGACCTTGGTACCATAACCCAACAGCAAAAAAACAAAAGCCACAGACATGATGGTCGGATTCAACTGCCCCTTGACCACATTGAGATTGCTCCACAATAGCGCATCGACACCCTCCGGTATCACCCTGTCCGCTGCCATGTAAAGCAGGATGGTGCCAAAAAGTGCCTGGGCAAGGCCGACACCGCACAGAATGAAATATTTCCATGCCGCCTCAAGACTGGCCGGTGTGCGGTAAACGGAAACCAGTAAAACCGTGGTCAGCGTGGCGGCCTCCATCGTCACCCAGAGCGTGCCCAAATTATTGGTCGTCAAAGCCACCAGCATGGTCACGGCAAAAAACTGATACATGCTGTGATAGAGGCGCATGCGGCTCGGTGTCATTTTTCCGTGATCCTCTTCGACTCGCATATAGGGTCGCGAAAAAATGGCCGTCGTCATGCCGACAAAAGCGGTCAGCGAAACTAAAAACACATTGAGTGGATCAATCAAAAACTGCTTGTCCATGGCAAACATGGGGCCATGATCAATCACCTGAACGGACAAAAAACAGGCCGCGATAAAACTACCAGTACTGAAGGCGACGTTGAGATCCCGGGCATAACTGCGGTGCCCGACCAGCGCCAGCACCAAGCCACCGAGCAGCGGAATCCCAAAAACAAAGTAGAGCGCATTCATGCGGTTCAGTCTTCCTTCAGTTTCTCAAGGTGGCTGATGTCCAGGCTGTCGAACTGCTCGCGAATCTGGAACATGAACACCCCCATGATCAGAATGCCGACCAGCACATCGAGTGCAATACCCAGTTCAACGACCATCGGCATGCCGTAGGTGGCCGATGTCGCCGCCAGAAACAAGGCATTTTCCATCGCCAGAAAACCTATCACCTGCGGTACCGCCTTGGCGCGGGTAATCATCATCAAAAATGAGAGCAGTACGCAGGCCAGCGCAATGCCGAGGGTGCCATGGGCAACCGTTTCTGAAAAACGTGAGATTGGCAGCGCCACGTTAAAGGCAAAAACCACCAGGGCAATACCGACGATCATCAAGGTCGGAATATTGACCAGGGTCTCGATATCCCAACGCACGTTCAGGCGGTTGATCAGGCGATGCAGCATCCAGGGAATCAAAATAACCTTGAGCGCCATGGTCAGCGCTGCCGAATAATAAAGATGGTGCTGATCTGTCACATAGGCCACCACCGTTGTTGATCCGACGACCGCCAGGCCTTGCCAGGTGTAGAGGTGGATCAAATTCAGAATCCGGCGCTGGGAGAGCATCGCGAAGGCCAGAATAAGGATCACGGCGGCGAACAGATTGATCAGTTGGGGAATGAGAGCGTTCATTTATGCGCCGAGCAGGAAATGAACCAGCATGCCGATCACTGCCAGTAAAAACGCAGTGGCGAGGAATTCCGGCACACGGAAAATACGCATTTTGGCCGACAGTGTTTCGATCAGCGCCAAAAGAAAACCCCCAACAGCAAGTTTCAAGACCAAGGCTGGCAGGGCAAAAATCAACACAACCGGCGCCTCGGCTTCGGCAATCCCCCACGGAAAGAACAAGGCCAGGCCGATACACGAATAGGCAAATAACTTGAGCGCCACCGCCCATTCAATCAAGGCCAGATGCCGACCGGAATACTCCAGGATCAGCGCTTCGTGAATCATGGTGAGTTCCAGATGGGTCGCCGGGTTATCAACCGGAACACGCGCATTCTCGGCAAAGGAGACCATGGTGAAGGCGATGCCGGCAAAGGCCAGACTGGGATAGATGGCAAATTCCTTGTGGGCCAGATATTCAACAATGCTGGTCAATGCCGTCGAATTACTGATCAGCGAGGCATTGAACAGGATGGCGAGCAAAGCCGGTTCGGCCAGAAAACCGATCAGCATCTCCCGGCGCGCGCCCAAAGAGCCGAAAGCCGTACCAATATCCATTGCCGCCAGCGAAATAAAAACGCGAGCCACGGCAAACAGGCCGACCAGCGCAATTGCGTCGGCGGCTGGCGACATGGGTAAATCAGTCGACAGCGTGGGAATAATGGCGCAGGCCAAGACCATGCAGCCGAAGACGATATAAGGTGCCAGACGGAAAATTGGCGAGGCCGTCTCGGCAACAATCGACTCCTTGTGAAACAGCTTGTTCAGCATCCGATAGGGCTGAAGTAATCCGGGCGCCGTACGGTTTTGCAGCCATGCGCGCCATTGATTGACCCAACCCATGAGCAGCGGTGCCAGAACCAAGGCCACAATAATTGCCAGCAACTGGGAAAGGAAGCCCGATATGCTCATTTTTGCACCAGGAACAACATGAACAACAGCGTGATGAAGCTGTAAAGCAGGTAAATCGAAATCCGTCCTTGCTGCAAACGCCCAACCTGGCCAGCAACAAACTCAATAACCTTGGCGATCGGCAAGTAAAGCCAAAACCAGAAATGATCTTCGATCGTCACCTTGTAAACCGGCTCTTTGTCAAAAGGCGTCGGTATCTTGCGCGTCAACCGCATGAAGGGTTCAAACATCTGTCGAATCGGCTGCCCGAAGCCTTCAGCGGTGTCCTGCATGCGTGCCGTCTGCCACGGATGACCACAATCCCAGGGCGCAGCCCGGCGTAAGCCCCCGTGGTACAAACGCCGCAGTAGGACATACGCCAACAAACAACCCAGGGCAATCCCGAGCAGGAACAACAGCGGCGCAAAACTGGCACGCTCGATGGAACTCGGCACCAAAAACAGCCAGCCGCTTGATTGGGCTTGTTGCGCTAGTCCCGCACCAACCAATGAAACGGTGACCGAATCAATCAGCCCGATTAAAAAATTGGGGAATAAACCCAGGGCAATACACCAAGCGGCCAGCCAGATCATGCCGATTTTTTCCCAGATGCCGGCGTCGTGCGCCTCTTTCAGCTTCTCTTCTCGCGGTTGCCCGAGAAAAATCACGCCAAAGAATTTCACCATGGCGTAACCAGCCAGCGCGGCGATCAAGGCAATCATCGCCGCGACAATCGGAATCAGCATGTTGAGGAAAGAATCGGGCAATCCCGGCGTAAACAAAAAGCTTTGCAGCAAAAGCCATTCCGACACAAAGCCGGAAAAAGGCGGCAAGCCAGAACTCGCAAAAACACCAATCAACACCAGCCAGGCGACCCAGGGCATGAAATGCATCAATCCGCCGAGGCGGCCAAGGTTGCGCTCGCTGGTCGCATGCAACACCGAACCTGTACCGAGAAACAGAAGACTCTTAAAAAAGGCATGACTGGCAGTGTGATAGAGCACTGCCGTTAGTGACAAAGCTGCCAGAGCGGGCATCTGATAGGCATGAAAAATGAGCGTCAGGCCCATCCCGGCGAGCAACAAGCCAATGTTTTCGATCGATGAATAGGCCAGCAAGCGCTTCATGTCGGTTTGCACGGCAGCAAAAACCACCCCAAACAAGGCAGTCAGCAAACCCAACGCCAGTAACAATCCGCCCCACCACCAGACATGCGTGTGCAGCAGGTCAAAAGAAATGCGCAGCAATCCGTAAATGGCGGTCTTGAGCATCACCGCACTCATCAGCGCGGAGACCGGAGACGGCGCTGCGGGGTGCGCTTCCGGCAACCAGATATGCAAAGGCAACATCCCCGCCTTGGCACCAAAACCAAACAGCGCCAGCAGAAAGGCGGTGGACGCCCAGAACGGCGTCAGCGTCATGGCGCGCATGTTGTCAAAGGTGTAATCACCCGTATTGGCCTGCAACACGCCAAAGCAAAGCAAAATGGCAATGGCGCCGATATGGGCAATCAGCAGATAGAGAAAGCCAGCTTTTTGTACTTCTGGCACCTTGTGATTGGCGGTCACCAGGAAAAAAGACGAAAGCGCCATTGTTTCCCAGGCCACCATGAAGGCGTAAGCATCGTCAGCCAGAACAACCAGCACCATGCTGGCGAGGAATATGTGGTATTCGAGACAGAGCAGCCCGGGTGGCGTTCCCGCGCCCTTGCGAAAGTAACCGGCGGCAAACAGCGAGACACCGGCGCCGACACCACCAATTAATAGCAGGAAAAATGCACTCAGGTTATCGAGACGCAAATGAAACGGCAGCTGCGGCAAACCAATCGGGAGAATGGCGGTTTCCGGGGTGTTTCCCAAGGCTTGCAAGGCAAGCCCGGCCAGGCTCAAGCAGACAAATCCACCAATCGGAAAAAGTACGCGCGCGACGAAGCGAAAACGCCGCAGAGCGACAATGCCAGCGACGCCAATCAATAACCATACGACGATGACCAGCAAGATCCAGTCTATCGTCAGCCAGTTCAGCATAGCGCTCCCGAACTTGGCGTATGGTTAGATTGAATAAAGAGGATGAAACCCATGCTTAATTGTGTGCGACGTTTTTCATGAGGCGGCAATAATATCAATCGGGGGCAGTTCTTGGGGGATCGCGGTCAATATATCCGGCAAAAATGAAACATTTGCTAACAATTACCCGACAAAAACTTGTCATCGGCGATCAGGTGGGTGCGTTATTCGGCTTGTATCCACCAGACCTCTGAAGCCAAAATCATGAAAACACTCAAAGTTACCAGCCTCGTACTTCTCATTTCTGCCAGCCTGATCGGAAATGCTCAGGCTGATTGGCGGCGCCACGACAATGGCCCTTCCCGCTCTTACGGCCATCAACGGCACTACAATCCACCGCCGGCCCATCGCCCCCACAGCCGTCACTGGGGTGTCCCAGCTGCCGTGGTTGCCCTGACCGGACTGGCTATTGGCGCTGCCGCCTATAATAGTTATCAGCCGCGCCCAAATTATGTTTACGAAGCACCACCACAACCCGTCGCGCCACAGCAGGGCTCCGGCAACTGGTATTTTTGCAACTCTGCTGGAAGCTACTACCCTTATGTCCGACATTGCCCGGAAGGCTGGCAGGCTGTTGCCCCGCCCCGTTAAACACTGGCGACTCCTTGTCACGCTGGCCTTGGGTTTGCTGCTCAGTGCCCAGACACTGGCCAAGTCGCATTACCCGTTTTCTGTCACTTCAGAAAAAGTCAGCAATAGCTATCAGCTCATTGCGCACAACCGGGGCCATGCCCCGGTTTCGGTTTTAGTCTCACTAAACTCGGTCGACAACATCAGCGCCGATCAAATTTTTCCCTTGGCAGTCGTGGTTCGCGCCAATAGCGACACCACACTGGCGACGATACGCGCGGCGAATCCGGCACGCGGCCTGCGTTTTTCGACGCAATCTCATTTTTTACCGGGAAATTTTCGCGCCCGGCACGAAACCAGCGCCACCTATCGCCTGCCCTTCGCTGACGGACTCAGTTTCATCATTGGCCAAGCACCGGGCGGCCCGCTGGTGACGCACAACACGCCGGATAGTGAGCAAGCCATTGATTTCACCATGCCCGAGGGCACGCCCATCGTCGCCGCGCGCAGTGGCATCGTCATCGCCGCCGAAGGCCACAATCAATTTGGCGGCAAAGATCCGGCGATGCTGAGCATGGCCAACCATGTGCGCATCCTGCATGCCGATGACAGTATCGCCACCTACGGACATTTGGCGCCGAGCGGGGTTCAGGTGGGTGTCGGGCAGCGGGTAACGGTCGGAAGCGTCATTGGGCGATCAGGAAGTACCGGCTATTCCTCCGGCCCACATCTGCATTTTGTCGTGCATCAACTACTGCGCAAGAGCAATGGGTTTGGCAGTATTTCAGTGCCGATTCGCTTTTACGTCGGCAACCCCGCCTACGTCTTTGCCCCGCAATATCGGCAGAAAGTGACGGCAGACTATCGCTCCCCAGGCCAAGCACCGCCTATCCTGGAACAAAAAACGGGCCCGAAAGCCCGTTGACCGTAACACTTTGGCAAAACCCCGATTAATTGAAGGGGTGTTGCTTGAGTATGGTCTCTTCCCGCTCCGGGCCGGTTGAAACGATGGCAATCGGCACCTGACAAAGTACTTCCAGACGATTCAGATACGCCTGAGCACTTGCCGGCAGATCTTCCCAGCGTTTGACCCCAAAGGTCGTACCGCTCCAGCCTGCCATGGTTTCGTAGATAGGCTCGCAACGCGCAACTTCATCTGCACCGATCGGCAGCAGATCAAGGATCTTGCCATCGAGCTTGTAGCCGGTGCAGATATTGAGTTCTTTCAACCCATCCAGGACATCCAGCTTGGTGATGCACAAGCCGGTCAAACCGTTGATACGACCCGAGCGCCGCAATGCAGCCGCATCAAACCAGCCACAACGACGCTTGCGGCCAGTCACCGTGCCAAACTCCTTGCCGACCTGCGACATCTGATAACCCGGCACACCCGGTGTTTCAATATCCAGCTCGCTGGGGAAGGGACCACCGCCGACGCGCGTGCAATAAGCTTTGGTGATACCCAGCACATAATGCAGCATGCCCGGCCCGACACCGGCACCCGCAGCCGCCTGACCGGCGACGCAGTTGGATGACGTCACAAACGGGTAGGTGCCATGGTCGATATCAAGCAAAGTGCCCTGGGCACCTTCAAATAATAAGTTCTGACCGGCCTGATTGGCTTCGTAAAGCGCCGCCGAGACGTCGGCGACCAAAGGCTTGATCTGCTCGGCATCCGCCATCGCCTGATCGTAAACCATCTGGAAATCAACCGCTGGTGCCTTGAAATACTGGGTCAGCACAAAGTTGTGATATTCGAGGACTTCCTTCAGCTTCTCGGCAAAGCGCTCGGGGTTGAACAGGTCATAAACCCGCAGGCCACGACGTGACACCTTGTCTTCGTAGGTGGGGCCAATGCCCTTGCCGGTCGTGCCGATTTTCTTGTCCTCAGCCTTGACCGACTCACGCGCCTTGTCGATAGCGGAGTGGTAAGGCAGGATGATCGGACAGCCCGGGCTGACCTTGAGGCGCGAACGAACGTCAATACCGCCCTTTTCAAGTTCGGCGATTTCCGACAACAGATGGTGAATATCGAGCACCACACCGTTACCGATGTAACACTGCACACCCTCACGAACGATACCCGACGGTACGAGATTCAGTTTGTAAACCTGCTCGCCAACTACCAGCGTATGACCGGCGTTATGACCACCCTGAAAACGCACAACCCCCTGCGCATGGTCGGTCAACCAGTCAACGATTTTGCCTTTCCCTTCGTCGCCCCATTGTGTCCCAACGACGATGACATTCTTTGCCATTTTTTAGTCCTCTTGTATTGCTTCAATGATCCAGTGTTCGCCGACCTTGGCCAGCTTGCGGTCGCAGAATGGCCCTTCACAGGCAGTTTCGCCAGGTAGCAATTCAACGACAGTTTCCCCCTGTTCGCGTAGCGCGGCAATCTGCGCGGCAAGCAGTTTGTCTTGCCCGACGCCAGGCGCCAGAACAGCACCTTGTGATTTCGGTGGTGGCACCAGGCGCGCCACTTCGCGCAAATCCATCGAGAAGCCGGTGGCTGGACGCGCCCGCCCAAAAGCTTTCCCGGCGCCGTCGTAGCGGCCACCCAGCGCAATCGCGGCCGGATAATCCGGGCAATAAGCGGCGAAAACCACGCCATTGTGATAGTGGTAACCGCGCAAATCGGACAAATCGACCGAGAAAGGCAACTCGGGCGCAGCGGCAATCAAATGGCGCAAGCTTTCGAGAGCGGCAGTAATTTCCGGCAGGGCGGGCAGTTCAGCGGCAGCACGCTCGAGAACTTCAGCGCCACCATAGAGCGCTGGCAGGCTTTGCAGTGCCTCGCGATAAGGTGATGGAACGTTGACACAGGCCTCAACAATACCCGGCACATCCTTGGCCTGGAGAAGGCTGAGCAGGTTTTCCTCAGCCGCCTGCGGTAATCCGGCAGCATTCACCAAAGCTTCATAAATACCGACATGACTAAGGTCGACTCGGCTCATCGGCAGCTTGATTTCATCCAAAGCACCAGCCATCAAACGAATGATTGCCAGATCAGCCTCAATGCCTTCAAAACCGTAAAGTTCCGCGCCAATTTGCAGCGGCTCACGACCGGCCGAGATGGTGGCCGGCAAAGTGTGCAGTACGCTGCCACAATAGCAAAGGCGCGTGACGCCCTGATGATTGAGCAGGTGCGCATCAATCCGCGCCGCCTGCGGCGTGATGTCGGCGCGAACGCCCATCGTGCGACCACTCAGCTGATCGACCAGCTTGAAGGTGCGCAGATGAAGATCCTGCCCAGCCCCGGTCAACAAGGACTCAAGATATTCCAGCATCGGCGGCATGACCAGTTCGAAACCGCGTGCGCGGAAGTGGTCAAGCACCGTACGGCGCAGTCGTTCGATGCGTGCAGCCTCAGCTGGCAGCGCATCCGCAATATATTCAGGTAACAGCCAATTCATGCAAAAACCATGAGCAGGACGAGGCCGATGATCATCGAAGTAAGACCGATGAAGCGAATCTGCCCGTCAGAAAATTGAACCAGACGGCGGAAGGTTTCACGCCAGGCCGCCGGGGCTATAAAAGGCATCAGGCCTTCGAGCACCAGCATCAGTGCGAAGGCCATCAGAATCGTAGAGGTCATTTGCCTTTGTCGTGTCCGGAATTTTTCATGTACTTGAAAAATTCGGAATTCGGCTCAACGACCAGAATATCAGTCTTGTTAGTGAAACTGCCACGATAGGCTTCAAGACTCCGATAGAAGGCATAAAACTCGGGGTTTGGTGAAAAAGCCTGAGCATAAATACTTGAGGCTTTGGCATCACCCTCACCCTTGGCCTTTTGGGCATCGCGGTAAGCTTCGGCGACAATTACCTCACGTTGGCGATCAGCATCCGCACGAATTTTTTCCGCCTCTGCTGAACCTTCGGAACGCAACTCATTAGCCACCCGCTTACGCTCTGCCTCCATCCGGCGATAAACGGCATCACTAACCTCATTCGGCAACTCAACACGTTTGAGGCGGACGTCAACAATCTGGACGCCGATAGTACGCGCATCAATATCAGCCTTCTCCCGCATTTGAGTCATGACTTGGTCACGCTCACCAGAGACCACGTCATGCACCGTGCGCTTACCAAATTCTTCACGCAAACCGGCGTTGACCGTCTGATTCAACCTGATCCTGGCTCGAGCCTCATCACCACCCACGGAAATGTAATAAAGCTTGGGATCGACGATGCGCCATTTGATAAAGGAATCAACCAGAACATTCTTCTTTTCTGAAGTGATGAAACGTTCCGGATCATTGTTGTCCAGCGTAATGATGCGTTTTTCAAAATAGCGCACATTCTGGATCAGCGGGATCTTGAAATTGAGGCCAGGCTCCGTAATCACCTGCTTCACCTCACCAAGTTGAAAAACCAACGCAAATTGACGCTGATCAACGGTAAAGATCGACATCGCCAAAACAATGAAAAGCGTGGCGAGCAAAGCACCCATAAAATTAAGACGTGAGCTCATTAGCGGCTCTCCCGATCACGCGAACGTAGCGAGGGCTCTCGACGATTCGAAGTATTGTTCAAAGATGTATCCATTTGTGGTGGAGATTCCGAAGAACCTTGCCCGGTGGTACGAGCCCTTTGCTGAACGGGTGCATCCATGCTAACCGGCGCCGCAGTAACGGTACCAGCCGCTTGCATTAATTTATCGAGCGGCAAATACAGCAAATTTCCTTGACCTTTGGCATCAATCATGACTTTGCTGGTATTTGAGTAAACCTGCTGCATCGTATCGAGATACATGCGCTGACGCGTCACTTCAGGAGCCTTGGCGTATTCCGTCTGAACCTGCTTGAAGCGCGAGGCGTCACCCTCTGCGGTAGCAATCACCCGTTGTTTGTAACCGTTTGCCTCTTCAAGCAAGCGTGCAGCCGTACCCTTGGCCTTGGGAATAACGTCGTTGGCGTAAGCTTGACCTTCATTTTTTTGACGTTCAAGATCCTGTCCAGCTTTTACCGCATCGTCAAATGCCGCCTGCACCTGCTCAGGCGGCTGAGCGTTCTGCATCGTCACTTTGGAAATCATGATACCGCTCTTGTAACGATCAAGAATTTCCTGCATCAACTTGGTCGCTTGGGTCGCAATCTGCTCTCGGCCTTCATAGAGCACAAAATCCATTTTGCTCTTGCCGACAATTTCACGAACAGAGGTTTCCGCTGCACCCATCACTGCTTCGTCCGTATTTCGATTATTGAAGAGATATTCGACTGGATCTTTCAAGACATACTGCACGGCAAACTGGATGTTTACGATGTTTTCATCATCAGTCAGCATCAGCGCTTCTTTCAACACCTTATTCTTCTCACTGCCGCGATAGCCGATTTCAACCGTACGCACGCCGGTCAAATTAACCAGCTCATGGGTCTGAATCGGTGACGGAAAACGCCAGCGCAAACCCGGCTCGGAGGTTTCTTTGTAACTGCCAAATTGCAGCACCAAGCCACGCTGCGAAGCATCGACAATGTAGAAACCGGAGGCCAGCCAGACGATAATTACCAGCGCGACAATCAGGCCGATACCGCCCCCCAGAAACCTGGGATTGAAATCAATTTGCGGCATACGCGGACCATCGCCGCCACTGTTATTGCCGCCACCACCTTTTTTGTTGAACATTCCGTTCAACTTGCGGTTGAAGTCCTTCCACAGGTCTTCGAGGTCGGGCGGCCCTTGATTGGGGCGACGCGGACCGCCATTGGAATCGTCACCGTCCTTGTTACCACGGTTACCCCATTGCGGGTCGTTGAGAGACATGAGCACACCTAAAGTCGGAATCATGGAGTTTCTGGGGAGTCTATGTAGTTGTAAATTCTTCGTGGTGAACCTGAGCCAATGCCTTGCGTCTTGCATCGGCCTTGGCTAACGCATATTCAGCCAGGGTTTCCCTGAGAGCGGCAAGACCATCGCCGGTTCGCGCACTGACACGAACGCGCGCGATATTACCATATTCATCCCGGTCGATTCCCGGCTCGGCCTCGGTCAGATCAATCTTGTTCCAGATCAGTACTTGCCTGAGTTGCCGAGCACCGATTTCTTCCAGCACCTGATTGACCTGATAGACCTGCTCATCACGGGCATGACTGGCACTATCGACAATGTGCAACAAAATATCGGCATCGACGGCGGCTTCCAAAGTCGCATGAAAAGCATCGACCAGGGAGTGAGGCAAATCGCGGATAAAACCGACCGTATCGGAAATCACGATATTGCCAGCGCCCTCAATCCATAGCTTGCGTGATGTGGTATCTAGCGTCGCAAACAATTGATTGGCGGCAAAAACACCCGCATGCGTCAGCGCGTTGAACAAGGTGGACTTGCCGGCATTGGTATAGCCGACTAATGACACGTTCAGCACCTCGCCACGCATCCTGGATTTACGCTGCACGCCGCGCTGCCGGGAGAGCTTTTCCAGACGCTCCTTGAGCAACTTGACTCGCTTGCCCAACAAACGCCGGTCGGTTTCTAGCTGGGTTTCACCCGGGCCGCGCATGCCGATGCCACCTTGCTGACGTTCCAAGTGAGTCCAGCCACGGACCAATCGGGTCGATAAATGCTCAAGCTGCGCCAGTTCAACTTGCAATTTTCCCTCGGCGCTGGAAGCGCGCAGGGCAAAGATGTCGAGAATCAGGCTGGTTCGGTCAATCACGCGACATTTGAGTTCGCGTTCAAGATTACGTTCCTGTGCCGGTGATAGTTCGTGGTTAAAAATTACCAGATCCGCCTCACCGGCAGCCAGCATGGCAGCCACTTCCTGCACCTTGCCTTTGCCGGCGTAGGTCTTGGGGTCCGGGCTGTGCCGTCGCCCACCGACTTCGGCAACCACTTCCGCCCCGGCTGATTCGGCGAGCAGCCGGACTTCTTCCAGTTGATCCTCAAGATCAGGCTGGCCGAAATCCAGTTGAACGATCACCGCGCGTTCGCCGGCGGCTGGTCGTTCATTCATGAGGGTATCCGAGGGCGAGAAAGAACGGCCCGCCTGATTTGCGGGCCTGGCGACAAGGGATGATTACTCCGCTGCCTGCTCTTGCTGGAGGTTGACCGGACGTGCCGGGACCACCGTTGAAATGGCGTGTTTATAAACCATTTGTGTGACTGTATTTTTGAGCAGCACGACGTACTGATCAAAAGACTCAACCTGGCCCTGCAATTTGATTCCGTTAACCAGGTAAATTGAAACGGGAACGTGCTCGCGGCGAAGTGCGTTGAGGAAGGGGTCTTGTAGGAGTTGCCCTTTGTTGCTCATGGTGTGGAGCTCCATGTATGTTGTTATGAGACAGCTAATGTACCGAAAAATGCTTCGGCGCGGAGAAAAATTAATTTTTTACTTTTTATCTTTGTCAGCAAACGGGTTTTTCGCACTGACAAACTGAATACGCAAAGGCGTTCCCTGCAATTTGAACGCTTCGCGGAAAGTATGTTCCAGATAACGGCGATAGCTGTCACTTATTTTATCAACCGCATTGCCGTGGACCACAATAATCGGCGGATTGGAGCCTCCCTGGTGCGCATAACGCGGCTTGGGACGGAACAAACCGTGCTTGGACGGTGCTTGCTTGGCCACGGCATCGGCCAGCACGCGGGCAAGACGTGGGGTCGACATTTTGGTAATGGCGGCAGCGTAAGCGGCATCGACTGACCTAAAAATCGACTCAAGACCGATGTTTTCCTTGGCGGAGACAAAATGGAAACGCGCGAAATCGAGAAATTTGAGCTTGCGTTGCAGGGTCAGGCGGGTCTGTTCACGGGTGTAGGCATCGAGACCATCCCATTTATTGACCGCCACCACCAACGCGCGCCCGGATTGGACGATGAAATCGGCAATGTGAGCATCCTGCTCGGAAACATCGGCCTGCGCATCGACCATCAGAATAACGACGTTGGAATCCTCAATCGCTTTCAGGGTTTTGACCACTGAGAATTTCTCAATCGATTCAAAAACCTTGCCGCGTTTACGCATCCCGGCAGTGTCGACCAAAATGTATTTTTTGCCACCGCGCTCGAAATCGATTTCAATCGAATCGCGGGTAGTTCCCGGCTGGTCGAAAGCAATGACGCGTTCTTCGCCGAGCAGCGTATTGATCATTGTCGACTTGCCAACATTCGGGCGACCGACAATGGCCACCTTGATCGCTGACGATTTCTCTTCATTTTCGTCTGGCTCAGGGAAGGAGGCCAGCGCAAGTTCGACCAAACCACGCACGCCTTCGCCATGGGCGGAAGAAATGGCATTTGGCTCACCCAAACCGAGTTGGTGAAAATCCGCTTCGGCGATCCCGGAATTAATGCCTTCTGACTTGTTGACCGCAACAAACACCGGCCGCGCCATGCGCCGCAGCAAATTGGCGATTTCCATATCGTGTGGCGTCAAACCGACGCGCGCATCAACGACAAAAATCACCGCATCGGCTTCAGCAATCGCCTGTTCCGTCTGGCGCGCCATTTCGTGCATGATGCCGTCTTTGACCAGCGGCTCGAAGCCGCCAGTATCGACTACCAGATGAGGCTTGCCGCCGATTTTTCCATGACCATAATGGCGATCACGGGTCAAACCCGGCATGTCGGCGACAATCGCATCGCGCGATTTGGTCAGACGATTGAACAGGGTGGATTTGCCGACATTGGGCCGGCCAACCAGAACGAGCGTTGGTTTCATTGAATCTCGATTGCGCTGACTTTGCCGCCAGTGGTTTGGATCAGGAAGCCATTGCCAAGAACCTGAACCGGGGTGCGAACGGGGGTGCCATCCGTTTTGTGACGTGCCAAAAAGCCGCCATCTTCTCGCGACAGCAGGTGAACGATCCCTTCGCCATCTGCCACTGCAACCTGGCCGCGCCGTACCGCCGGGCCAGAAACGTGGCGATTGAGCAATTTGTCCTGCTTCCACAGACTGCTGCCGGACTGGCGATCAAGCGCATGAACTGCGCCCTTTTCGTCGGTCACAAACAGATAGCGTCCATCCAGCGCCAGGCCGGAAGCCGATGACATGTCACGCGCCCAGATCGTTGCGCCGCCCTGCCCCAAGTCAAAGCAGGCAACACGCCCCTGGAAAGCGACGGCGCAGACTTGCGAGCCGTCGAAAGCCGGCAAGGAAGCAATGTCGGCGACGCGATCAAGTTCCGTCGCGCCTTTAGGCAGAGCAACAGTGCCCTCCCAAACCGGTGCGCCATTTTGCAGACCCAGCGCTACCAGTTTACCGCCAGGGAACCCAACAAAAACGTAACGATCACCGAAAACCGGTGGCGCGGTGTTGCGCAAAGACAAGCTCGGTGTCGCACGCTGATAAACCCATTTGCGACCACCATCGTTCAAATCCAGTAAAAACACCCGGTTGTCGCCACTGCGCACAGCGACACCATCAGCACTGACAGCTGGCGGCGCGATAACTTCGCTGGAGACCCGCGCCTTCCATTTGGGCTGCCCGTCGTCTGCTGCGAACGCCAGCACTTCACCCTTGGCGGTAGCGACGACCACCAAACCTGAAGCAGCCCCGACACCGGCCGAAATCGGCTGCCCGACTTTGATTTTCCAGACTGACTTGCCATCCTCCAGCCTGTTGACAGTGCCATCAGCTTCAGCAACAAAGACTGCGTTACCGACGATTGCCGGCTTGAAGGTGTAATCCCGCGCCTTGCCGGCGTTAAACGACCACTGCTCCTTGACCTCAACGCTTGCGGTCAACGGCGTTAACGCGGCCATTTTTGGGCCGCTGCTGGCAAATGGATTAATTGCGTCCATCCCATCCGAAAGCGTAGAACAGGCTGCAAGCAACAATGGCATTGAAGCCAAGAGAGCAATCAGGCGCAAGGACATCAGGCGGCCTCACCCAGGCTGTCAATTTTCTGTTGCAGCAATTCGCTGCCGACGCCGGTCTTGCCGTCGCTCTTGGTTTGCGCCGCCTTATAAGCCGCAATTGCTTCCGGCTTTTTGCCCTGCGCGGCCAGCACATCGCCCTTCAATTCCTGGAAACGTGCCGCAAAGGCCGGGGCGTGACTGGCTTCAAGCTGCTTGAGCGCTTCATCGTAAGATTTTTCATCAAGCAGAACGGCGGCCAAGCGCAGCCGGGCAATATCCTTGATTTCATCCTTGCCATGCTCTGCCGCCCAACCCAGTTGCGATTTGGCGGTTTTCAGATCACCCGCTTCAAAAGAGTGTTTGCCGGCCTGCAAAGCACCCAATGCGGCATATGCAGTGCCGCTGAATTTCTCGGCCAACTCGCCAGCAGCCCCTTTAATCTTTTGCGCGTCACGCGCGACTACCGCTTGCTCCAGTACGCCATATATCGCCGCCGCCTGTGCCGACTGGCCACGCTGATACCAGTTCCAGCCCTGCCAGCCGATAACCGCCAGACAGGCCACGGTCACGATGCCGGTCAACAGGTTGCCGTACATTTTCCACCAGGTCTTGATCGAGTCGATCTGTTCCTGTTCTTCGAGGTCGTAATGCGCCATGCTGCTTATTCCTCTTCGTCCGAATCAATAATTAGGCCGATGATGGCCTCGGCCAGATCATCGACTTTTAATTTACGTTGTTCAATACCTGCTTCACGCAAGGATTTTAGCTGGGCTTCACCGCTTGCTGCTTCTTCATCACCAATAATGATGGCAAATGTCGCCCGGCTAGCATCTGCTTTTTTCATCTGCGACTTGAAACTGCCGCCGCCGCAGTGCAAGAGCACATCAATACCCTGGTCGCGCAGGCCTTCAGCGGTGCGGAAAGCAAGGCGGGAAGCCTCATCGCCCTGATGCACGATATACACGTCGGGCGCTGGCGCAGCCGGTTCGCCGCCGGAATCCTTGATCAAGGCAATCAGGCGCTCAATCCCCATGGCAAAACCGCAGGCTGATGTTGGTTTGCCACCGAGCTGCTCAACCAGACCATCGTAACGACCGCCAGCACAAACCGTCCCCTGCGCGCCGAGTTTGTCGGTGACCCACTCAAAAACCGTCAGGTTGTAATAATCGAGGCCACGCACCAGCCTTGGATTGATCTTGAAGGGGATGCCCGTATCACGCAAAACGCGTTGGACGCCCTCAAAATGGGCCAGCGATTCAGCCCCCAGGTAATCGATCAATTTCGGCGCAGCACTGCACATTGCCTGCATGGCCGGATTCTTGGTATCAAGAATCCGCAGCGGGTTGGTGTGCAGGCGACGCTTGGCTTCCTCGTCGAGCAATTCGGCATTTTCTTCAAAATAGGTGATCAACGCAGCACGATGCAGGGCGCGCTCATCCGGCTGGCCGAGGCTGTTGATTTGTAGATCAATGCTATCCAGACCCAAATCTGCCCACAGTCTGGCACCCATCAGGATCATTTCAGCATCAATATCCGGCCCGGCAATGCCAAAGGACTCGACACCGACCTGATGAAACTGGCGGTAACGTCCCTTTTGCGGGCGCTCGTGGCGGAACATCTGACCGATGTAATAAAGCCGTTGGGTTTGACGGGCGGCCAGATTGTGTTCGATCACCGCCCGCACGCAGCCGGCAGTGCCTTCAGGACGCAGCGTCAGCGCTTCGCCATTGAGGCCATCGATGAAGGAATACATTTCCTTTTCGACAATATCGGTCACTTCACCAATAGCGCGCTTGAAGAGCGGGGTCGGCTCGACGATGGGCATGCGGATCGGCCGATAACCGTAGCTCTTCAGCCACGAACGGATGGTGTCCTCGAACAGTTCCCAGAATGCCGCTTCCTCGGGCAGGACGTCGTTCATCCCGCGTACGGCTTGCAGAGCTTGAGTCATGGTGGTGCGTGATTGAAAATCGGTGATTGGTGATTGGTGATTGGTGATTGGTAAAACCCCGGGGTCTTACTAATCACCAATTACCAATCCCTAATCCCTAATCCCCAATTCCTTTCCTTTGATAAGTGCGCGCCACATAGCGCTCGATAATTTGCTTGAATTCATTAGCGATATTGTCGCCCTTCAGGGTGACGGTTTTTTCGCCATCCTCAAAGACCGGCGCAGAAGGCGCCTCGCCCGTACCCGGCAGGGAAATACCGATATTGGCGTGCTTCGATTCGCCCGGGCCATTGACGATGCAGCCCATGACCGCCAGGGTCATATTTTCGGCGCCGTCGTATTGCAGCTTCCATTCCGGCATTTTGGCGCGGACGAAATCCTGCACCTCACCGGCCAGTTCCTGGAAGAAAGTGCTGGTCGTTCGGCCGCAACCGGGGCAGGCCGCAACCATCGGCGTAAAGGCGCGCAGGCCCATGGTCTGCAATATTTCCTGGGCAACGATCACTTCCTGCGTGCGCGCACCGCCGGGTTCCGGCGTCAGGGAAATGCGAATGGTGTCGCCGATGCCTTCCTGCAATAAAACAGAAAGTGCTGCGGTCGACGCGACGATTCCTTTGGAACCCATGCCCGCCTCGGTCAGACCGAGGTGCAGCGCGTAATCGGCGCGCTTCGACAATTCGCGATAAATGGCGATCAGATCCTGCACGCTCGATACCTTGCACGACAGGATGATCTTCTCGCCGGCCAGACCGACCTCTTCCGCCTTGGCGGCAGATTCGAGCGCCGAAGTGACCATCGCGTGACGCATCATCTCGGTCGCGTCCAATGGTTGCGGTCGACGGGAATTTTCGTCCATTATTCTTGCCAGCAATTCCTGGTCGAGGCTGCCCCAATTAACGCCAATGCGCACCGGCTTGTCGTATTTGCAGGCCAGTTCGACCATCTGAGCGAATTGCTCGTCCTTCTTCTTGCCGAAACCGACATTGCCCGGATTGATCCGATACTTGGCCAGCGCCTCGGCACAAGCCGGGTGCTCGGTCAGCAGGCGATGACCGTTGTAATGAAAATCGCCGATCAGCGGCACGTTGCAGTTCATCCGCTCGAGATGCTCCCGGATTTTCGGCACGGCGGCAGCGGCTTCCAGCGTGTTCACGGTGATACGCACCAACTCGGAACCGGCGCGTGCCAACTCGGCACATTGAATCGCCGTCTTGACGTAATCAGCGGTATCGGTATTGGTCATCGACTGAATGACCACCGGCGAATCACCGCCAATACCAACATGCCCGATCTGACAGGCACGCGTCGCACGCCGTTGACGAGTGCTCATCGCTTATTCCAGAACCAGCCGCGCCACATCGCCGCGCGAGTGGGGAGTGAGATCAATCGCCTCACCGCGCAAATAGACTTTGACGCCAGGCGAATAGCCGATGACCAGCGACAACGGACCGTCACCATTGACGAATTTTTCGGAACCAGACGTTAGACGTTCAGAAAAAACTACGCGACTATTTCGGTCACGGACCTCAATCCAGGACTCTTTGTCAGCGACAAAACGTAACATCTCTGGCTTGGCTGTCGTTGCAATAACGGGTTCGACAGGACTCGGCATCGCTGGTGACAACTCAGGCGGCGGGACAGCTTGCGGGTTCTTCACTTGCTCCGCTGTTTCACCCGGTGGAAATACCGGCTCCGTTACTGCGGCAGCTTTGCCAGCAGCCAACTCAACCGGAGCCGAGTCGGTGGCAGGCGGCGTTTTCTGCGCCATGGAGTCAATGGCTGTTTGCGCGGTTTCGCGTAGTGAGGAGAGATTCTGTGCCAGCAAAAAATAGGCAAGCGCTGCAACAACCACCAGCACCAAGCCAAACACGACCACCAGACGATCCCGACGCGGCGCCCCAAATCCGGAGCCCTGAGGCATATTCGCCATTTTGCCACCAGGTGCCTTAAGTGGTTCTTCGGGCTTTTTCAAAATGCTGTCGAGTTGCGTCATCAAGGGGGCAGAATCGATACCAAGCAGACGCGCATAATTCCTCACAATGCCGCGTATGAAAGTTTGGCCGGGTAACAGATGCCAATTTTCATTTTCCACCGCCTCGACCTGACGTGTTCCAAGCTTCAGCGTTTGGGCAATATCAACCACTTCCAGCCTGCGCGCCTGGCGCGCACTACGTAGCTGCTCTCCCACCGAAGCCATGGCAAGCACAGGTTTTTCGTTCACCGACTCAAGGCCTGAGGCGGGTATCTCGGCGTGACTCATTCAAAATTTCCTTTGAGATAAGCGGCGTACTCAGGCGAAGAGGGATAGCGCAAACGTAAAATAGCCGCGTAATCCCCTTCTACCGCCTTGTTACCCAATTTTCTTTCGACGCGCAAACCGATCCACAATGCATCAACAGACGGAGGCTCCATCATTCTCATGGCTTCGTTGATATAGCGTCGCGACTCTTCCAGAAAACCGCGCTGATAATAAAGTTTGGCCAGTTGGATACGCGCCTGCGGTGCTCCATCGCGGGACAAACGCAGCGCCTGCAACAGATAGCGCTCGGCAGCATCCTGATCACCGGCACGCAAGGCGCAGGTGCCCGCATTGGCGTAGGCACGATCCGGCGTCTGGTAGAGCGGATTTTTCAGCGCCGTCATGAAGTAGCTGATCGACTCGCGCTCCTTGCCGGTTTGGCACAAATACCATCCGTAATTATTATTGACGTCGGCATCATCCGGCGCATAGCTCATCGCCTGCCTGAAATCCTCATCCGCCTTGGAATATTCTTTCAAATAGGCGTACACCAAACCACGCACGCTGTAAGCGGGGTAATAACTGGAATCCGCTTCCAGTGCGATGCGCAACTCTTCAATGGCGACCGGCATGTTGCCATCCTGAAAATACAGCGCGCCCAGTTCAGTGTGAATTTTTGCCCGATTGCGCGGGTCGGTGCTTTTGTCGGTTTGCTGGGGCGCACTCTGAAAATCGTACATACCCTGGGCGTTGACCGTAACAACACCGAACAGAGCAATGCAAAAACCGAGCGCCAATTGCTTTAGTGCCATGGCTTTCAATGTCTAGTCTCCTGAATGGGGATTATTCGCCCGGCTGTACGCCGAGTCTTGTCCTGTACTTGTCCGGCCAGTTGGCCGCATGCTGCGTCGATGTCGTCACCACGCGTTTTGCGTGTGGTTGTCACAATGCCCGCCTGCATCAAAATATCAGCAAAGCGGCGCACCCGCTCCGCCGGTGAACGCTTGAACGGCGAGCCAGGGAACGGATTGAAGGGAATCAAATTGAATTTGCAATGCACTGTCTTGACCAGCGCCAACAGTTCGTGGGCGTGTTTATCGGAATCATTGATGCCGTCGAGCATGATGTACTCGAAGGTAATGAAATCGCGCGGCGCTTTGTCCAGATAGTGCCGGCACGCCGCCATCAGTTCCTTCAACGGATATTTCTGGTTGATCGGCACCAGTTGATCGCGCAACCTGTCGTTCGGAGCGTGCAGCGAAACGGCCAGCGCCACCGGGCATTCATCACCCAGCCTATCCATGACCGGCACCAGACCGGAGGTGGATACCGTGACACGGCGGCGCGAGAGGCCGTAAGCGTTGTCGTCGAGCATCAATTTGAGCGCGGCAACCGTATTATCAAAATTGGCGAGCGGTTCGCCCATGCCCATCATCACGACGTTGGAAATAACCCGTTCATCGCCGTGGACCGCACCGAGTGCGTGATTGGCCTGCCAGAGCTGGCCAATGATTTCCGCCACCGTCAGGTTGCGGTTGAAACCTTGCTTGCCGGTTGAACAGAAGGCGCAATCGAGCGCACAACCGGCCTGCGTTGAAATGCACAGCGTACCGCGATCATCTTCGGGAATAAACACCGTTTCGACCGCGTTATTGTTGCCCACATCAATCAAAAACTTGCGCGTACCGTCATCCGACAACTTGTCGGAGACAATCGCCGGCGGCGCCACGACCGCCCTCGCCTTGAGCTTCTCACGAAGGCTCTTGGCGATGTCGGTCATGGCATCGAAGTCCGCCACGCCGGAACGATGGATCCAGCGCAAGACCTGCTTGGCGCGGAAGGGCTTTTCGCCCTGCTCGGCAAACCAGGCAGTCAGGCTTTCGCCATCGAAATCGAGAAGATTGATCATCGTGATTGGTGAATAGGAATTGGGAATTGGTAAAACCGTGTTTCTACCAATCACCAATCCCCAATTTCTAATTACCGACCTGCGTAGACGTTGAGACCCGGGAAGAAGAACGCAACTTCAACAGCGGCGGTTTCCGGAGCGTCAGAGCCGTGCACGGCGTTGGCGTCGATGGATTCAGCGAAATCAGCGCGGATGGTGCCAGCAGCAGCTTCTTTCGGGTTGGTGGCGCCCATCAATTCGCGGTTCTTGGCGATAGCGTTTTCGCCTTCGAGCACTTGAACCATGACCGGACCGGAAGTCATAAAGGAAACCAGATCCTTGAAGAAAGGACGGGCCTTGTGCACGGCGTAAAACTGGCCGGCTTCTTGTTCGGACAACCAAACCATTTTGGAAGCAACAATCTTCAGACCGTTGGATTCAAAACGGGAATAAATCTTGCCAATAACGTTCTTGGCGACAGCGTCAGGTTTGATGATAGAGAGGGCGAGTTCGATAGCCATTTAATTGCTCCGCAAAAGCTAGTTAGTTGAAAAACCGGTTATTTTAGCAGAGAAGCAGCGCGAAATCCCGGCTTACTGGCGCGCGGGTCGCCTGCTCGCCACAGGGCAATCGCATGAATCTTATACAAGACCGGGCAGTTCAGGGCAAAATCCATCTCCACCGCAATTAATCTGCCAACCCAGCCGCCAGAAAATCCATCAGC
>JAQTZQ010000142.1 GCA_028687645.1 Rhodocyclaceae bacterium | reverse complement strand
TCAAGCTTTTCCTTGGTTGCTATTTCGTCGCGCGGGGCAATCAAAATCACATTCCCGTTTTTGCGCATGTCCAGTGCTTTTTGCTGGAAAATGATATCCACTACCTGATCAGCCGGAACATCCTTTAATACCAAAGTGGTCGTACCTGAAACCGTCTCGCTGATCACGGCATTCAGGCCCAACTCCTCGGCCATCAAGCGTAGCAACGCCCGCACATCACCATTCTGATAGTTGATGCTGACTCTTGGACCCTGATAACCAATCTTGCTTCCTTGAACCAGCTTATTCGGATCTTCAACAATCTTCTTTACTTCGATAATGAATTGATTGTCGCTTTGATAAGCGTTGTGTTCCCACAATCCCTTGGGCGAAATTGTCATCTGTGCATTTTCGCCTTTGCTGCGCGTCTCGATATTATTGACCGGCGTGCCAAAATCCGTGACATCCAGCTTACGGCGCAGATGCTCCGGCACGTTGGTCTTGACAAAATCAACAATCAACGCACTGCCTTGCTGACGAATATCAATCCCTGTTCCCGTATCGCTCAACTCAACCACGATCCGCGCCTCGCCATCTTTGCCACGGCGAAAATTAACGTCTTGCAGTGAATGCCTGACACCAATCGCCGTCTCTTCAGTAAAGCGAGTAACGCGCTGAGCCAGAGAATCGGTATTTCTGACGATAGGCGCCAAGGTCACATAAAGTGACTTTCCTTCCAGACGTGTGGTGTAGTTCATGTTGCGAACCAAATTAAGCACCAGACGAGTACGCTCACCTACCTGAACCACATTCAGGCTACGCAAATCCCCTTCATTGATAGTTTGAGCATTCTTCCCCAAGCCATTTGCGGTCGACAGGAAATCGAAGGCAATTTTTGCCGGGTTGGCAATACTGAAGCCGGCAGGAGGCGACTTTAAAGGCTCCTTGAGATCAATTTTGACGGCAATTTCGCCCCCCTGCTGCGCCACATTGATCGCCTCAATTTCATTTTCTGTCGCGCTCTGGGCGTGAACAATGGCGAAAAAGGCAAGAGTTGTTGCTGCAATAGCTGCCTTGGCAAAGTTGATGATCTTCATTTCTTGCTTCCCTCCTTGCCCTGCAGGTAAAGCGAGCTCTCGCGCTCACTCCAGTCACCGGCAGAATCCTGTATCAATTCACGCAATTTGACTTCAGTGTCAGTGATTTGCGTCACCATGCCAAAGTCGAGCCCAAGATACTCTCCGACTTTGGCTTGCTTGACTTTATCTTCAACCTGGATCGCTGCGATTGGTTGATTATTGATATTCAAATAGCCAATCATTTTTAACGACTCAAGCGGGTATTTTTCGAGGATGCTGTTACGCATCTCGCGCGCCTCCATATCAGGTTGAAACTCGCCACCTTTGCCTGCCTTGTTTTTGGTTTCAGGTTCGATCTTGCTGCTCTTGAACGGATCCACCAATCCTTGTGGATCATAAGGTACGGCCTCGTAAGGCTTGACCTCCGGCAATTTGGCAATATTTGGTCGCAAATCCTTGGAGTTTTCATCCATCCAGCGCTGCAAATCTTCATGTTCGCCACCGGAACAGGCCGCTAGAGAAAAACAGAAAGCCAAGAGTGTCAGTCGCTTCACTTTTTAGCTCCTTGCGCGGCTTTCTTCTGTTTCGCAACCTCTTCTTCGTCCAGGTAACGGAAAGTTTTGGTTGTAGCGTCCAGCGTCAACATCCCATCTTTCCCCGCTGCAATCGCGATGTTATTCAAGGTCACAATACGCGGCAATTTCGCGATATCTGCGGCAAAGGTGCCGAAGTCATGGTAAGACCCGTTAATTTTTACTGAGATCGGCAGTTCGGCATAAAACTCCTTGATCTGCTCCTGGCCAGGGCGAAAGAGCTCGAACTGCAAGCCACGCCCCAAGCCAGCCTGATTAACCTCAATCAACAAGGCCTCGATTTCGGATTTGTTCGGCAATTGCTTGAGCAGCGCACCAAAAGAGCGGTCTATCTCGCCGAGTTGCTGGGTGTACAAATCCAGATTGATAGCCTGACGTTTTTTATCGATAAATTGCTGCTTGAGCGTCTCTTCTTCGGCTTTCTTGGCGTCAAGCTCGGTCATTTGATCATTCCAGAGGAACCACCACCCCGCCACCAGAATTACTATAAACAGCCCAAGCAAAACGGTAATCCTGGGGATCAGCGGCCACGCCCCGGGATCATTCGGATTCATTCCCCTGAAATCAGCAACAATCGCCTGAAAATCGATTTTTGGTAGGGACTTAGGCAGCGAGATGGGCTTTATTTTCATTTCTTTTTACCCCCCTCATCCGCCTTGACCCGAGTCAGCGTAACGTTCATGGCAAACTCATTAATACGCCGATTATTCAAAACAGAAGCCTTGACCTCAATCAACTGTGGGCTTTCCAGCCAGGGTGACGCCTCCAAATTCCTCATGAGGGTTGATACTCGGGCGTTCGATTGGGCATAGCCGGTCATATTGACACGCAGGCCATCCTGCCGGAGCGTCTTCAAATAAATACCATCAGGCACCTGCTTCACTAGCTCGCTGAGCAGATAAACAGTTTCTCCGCGATCCTGCTGTAGATTTTCGATAACCTGCTTGCGCGCCAGCAAGGCCTGCGTCTGCTCTTTAAGGCGCTTTATTTGATCAATTTGCTTGTCAATAACTGCGATTTCTCTCTTGAGAAAGTCATTATTGCTGGTTTGATCAACAATATAGCTGTCAATCAGCGTATAGCCGGCAAAAACGAGCAGTGCAGCCAAGGTCGAAATCAGGCCGGTCAATACAAAAAATTGCTGGCGCCGGGCTTTACGCGCCTCTTCTCTATGCGGTAGAAGATTGATACGAATCATGACGGGTCAAACCTCCGCAAGGCAAGGCCGCAAGCCACCAGCAACGAGGACGAGTCAGCCAGCAGGCTACGTGACTTGACACGATCAGATAACTCCATATTGGCAAATGGATTGGCGATCATGGTACTCACCTGAGTACGCGTCGCAACAACCTCATCAATACCGGGAATTACCGCACAACCACCAGCCAGAATGAGATGATCAATTTGGTTGTACTGGGTAGAGGTAAAGAAAAATTGCAGGGCGCGCGACACTTCCAGCGCCAGGTTTTCCATGAACGGTGTCAACAATTCGGTTTCGTAGCCCTCCGGGAGATTTCCCGATCGCTTCGCCAACTCTGCGTCCTCAAAACTCATCCCGTAATGTCGGCTGATATCCTGAGTTAGCTGGCTACCACCAAACGCCTGCTCCCTGGCATAAACCTGCTGCCCATTGCGCATGACCGTAAGATTTATGACGCTCGACCCGGCGTCAATAATGGCGATGGTCTGGTTCTTGCCACCTTCCGGCAGTTGCCGCTCAATCAACTCAAAGGCGGCCAGTGCCGCCAGTGACTCAACATCCATAATAACCGCTTGCAATCCCGAGGCATCCGCTACGGCAACGCGATCCTCAACCCTTTCTTTTTTGGAGGCCGCAATTAGCACCTCTAACTCATCAGGAACCGCTGGCGCAGGCCCGATTATCTGATAATCAAGATTGACTTCATCAATAGAAAACGGAATATATTGATTCGCCTCGGACTCAACCTGCTGTTCCAGCTCCTCATCGCGCAAACCGGCAGGAACTATAATTTTTTTGGTGATAACAGCGGAGCCGGGCAGGGCCATTGCCACATTACGGGTAGACGTCCCCATCTGCTTCCAAGCTCTTTTGACCGCTTCAACCACGCCGTCAAGATTGGCAATATTGCCATCAGATACTGCATCTTTGGGCAACACCACTATGGCGTAGCGCTCGACGCGGTAACCACCCTTACCGCCTGCCGCAAGCTCTACCATCTTCACAGCCGAGGAACTAACGTCCAGACCGAGAAGGGAGCGCGACTTGGGATTTAACAACGCGGAAATATCGAAGCGCACCAGACCCCCAAAAAGTCCTTTTAAAATACGAAGTTAGCGTAAACAAGCAATAATTCACTTCAGATGCTAGCAACAAGCCCCCGTCATGTAAAGCGTTTTTCGGGCCGGATGCGGCATCAGCGTATAATTCCCACAACGCCCACTAGGTTCATTTTTATCTTGAGCTCTCTTCCAACTGCATTTCGAATCGTACTTTATCCCGTCTTTTTTTTCTTGGGGATATTGTCCATGGGCGTTGCTGTCGCCCTGATTATTCTGGTCATGGCCTACCCCAATTTGCCATCTTTGGACGTCTTGACGGATTACCGACCCAAGATTCCTTTACGGGTGTATTCGGCTGACGGACATCTTATTGGTGAGTTTGGCGAGGAACGCCGAGCCGTCGTCAACATCAACAATGTTCCGGAAGTCATGAAGCAAGCCATCCTCGCTGCCGAGGATGACCGTTTTTATCAACACGGTGGAATCGACTATGCCGGTATTTTGCGCGCTACCGTAACCAATCTGGCTGGCGGAGGAAAACGCCAGGGCGCTTCTACCATTACTCAGCAGGTCGCCCGCAATTTTTTCCTTTCGTCGGAGAAAACTTACACCCGCAAGCTTTATGAAATTCTTCTCTCGTTCAAGATTGAAAGCAATCTTTCCAAAGATCAAATTTTCGAGCTTTACATAAATCAGATATTTCTTGGACAACGCGCTTATGGTTTTGCCGCTGCTGCACAAATTTATTTTGCCAAGCCGCTAAGGGATATTTCGATCGCCGAGGCCGCCATGCTGGCCGGGTTACCCAAGGCACCATCTGCTTACAATCCCATTGCCAACCCCAAGCGCGCCAAGATTCGTCAACAATATGTGTTACGCCGCATGCATAGCCTCGGCTATATCGATGACGCACAATTTGATGCGGCTACGCAAGAGACACTGGTCGTCAAGCGCGAACTGATGGATTACTCGGCCCATGCCGAATTTGTCGCCGAAATGGCACGCCAGATTACTGCCGAGCGTTTCCCGCAAGAGGTATATTCGCGCGGCCTGAAGGTGTTCACCACCTTGATCAAAGGGGAGCAGGAGGCGGCGTATTCCAGTTTGCGCAAAGGAGTGATGGACTATGATCGGCGCCATGGTTATCGAGGCGCCGAGTCTTATCTCGACATGAAACCGCTCAAATCCGACCAGGATGAGGCGATTGACCTTGCGCTGCAGGATATTCCTGACACCGGCGATCTGGCACCAGCCTTGGTTTTGGCAGTCGAACCCAAACAGATCAAGGCCTACCGCAAAGGCGGCGAGCTAATCACCCTCAACGCCGAAGCCATGAAATTTGCCGCCAAGATGCTGGATGCCAAAGCCCCGCCGAACAAACGTATTATGCGTGGCGCGATCATCCGGGTGCTGAAGGACGACAAAGGCATTTGGCAAATCAGCCAACTTCCAGAGGTCGAATCAGCCTTTGTTGCGGTCGACCCGACAAATGGCTCAATTCGTGCGCTAGTCGGCGGCTTTGACTTCAACCGCAACAAATTCAACCATGTCACCCAGGCTTGGCGCCAACCGGGCTCCAGTTTCAAACCCTTTATTTATTCAGCTTCTCTGGAGAAGGGCTTTAACGGCAACAGCATTATCGCCGACGAGCCAATTGTCATCAATTCTGCCTTGACCGGCTCTCAGGACTGGGCGCCGCATAACTACGACGGCAAGTACGAAGGTCCGATGACCATGCGCCGCGCGTTGGCCAGATCAAAAAACATGGTGTCGATTCGCATCCTGCAATCTATCGGCCCACATTATGCGCAGGATTACGCCAGTCGCTTTGGTTTTGATCCGGCGAAACACCCGCCTTACCTGACCATGGCACTCGGGGCCGGGTCGGTCACGCCTTGGCAGATGGTCACCGCATATTCGGTTTTTGCCAATGGCGGCTACAAAATCAACCCTTATGTCGTGCGCGAGATCCGTGACGACAAGGATCAGATCCTTGCTCAATCTGCACCGATTCCTGCGGGTGACGACTCAATTCGCGCCATTGATCCACGCAACGCCTTCATGATGGACAGCATGCTACGTGACGTCACGATCTACGGTACGGCGGCACGCGCCTCTGTTGCGCTCAAGCGCCATGATTTGGCGGGAAAAACGGGTACAACCAACGAATACATGGATGCCTGGTTCTGCGGCTACCAGATGACTGCAGTAGGTTGCGCCTGGCTTGGATTCGACCAGCCCAAGACCTTGGGCGCCAAGGAAACGGGTGGTTCGGCAGCATTGCCGATCTGGATTGGCTACATGTCTCGCGCTCTGCAAAAGGTGCCGGTACAAACCCCGACACCGCCGGAAGGCTTGATTGCCAATGGCGAGGGCCGCAATCTTAACTATATTTATACCGAAAACGCGGTTGTGCCGACACCAGCGCTAGAGGAAGAAAACAGAGAGGCTGAGACCGCTCCGGCCACCCCGTATTTTGACCTTCAACCCAGCGACTGATTATTCAAGAACAATCGACTGGCCGGCCTGCTGGCTGGTCAATGCGGATAATTTAGCGAATAACTCAGTGCCGTCGCGGGTGTCCACCCAAGCTTCCCCCTCGCGACGAAAGTGGAAGCCACCGGACTTGGCAGCCACCCAGATTTCCTTGGCAACGCCATGGCGGTTAACGATAATTTTGCCGCCATCAGCGAATTCGATTTCCAGAACACCACCCGTCTTTAGCTCAAAATCCAGATCACCGTCACAGGCCTCCAGTGCGGCTTCAATACGCGCCAAGGTAAGCTCGGCCAAACGGTTGAATTCCTTGTCATCCATGCTGTGCTACCATCCTGCCTCTGTTGATCGACGTGTCATTATGACTAAAATTTTTGCCGTTTTGCTGGTCTTTACCTTGAGCGCCTGCGGCTATCGCGGCCCACTTCTGCTACCGCCCGGCCCGGCACCGGAACCGCTGCTGGGCACACCCAAGCCCGCCAAACCAGCGCCTACCAAACCGATTGAATCCGATGTTAGCACGACGCAGAAAGCCTCTCCCCAATGACTCACTTCCCGCTTGAAAATGGCGTTCTGCACGCCGAATCCGTTGCGCTCCCTGCGATTGCCGAGCAATTCGACACACCAGCCTATGTTTACTCCCGTGCCGCACTTGAGTCGTCGCTACAGGAGTTTCTTGATGTGCTTGCCAAGCATCCAGTAGGAAGCGACGCACTGGTTTGTTACGCCGTAAAAGCCAACTCGAATCTCGCCATTCTGAATCTGTTTGCGCGCATGGGTTCCGGTTTTGACATCGTCTCGGGCGGTGAATTGAAACGTGTTTTGGCAGCTGGTGCTGACCCGCAAAAAGTGGTTTTCTCGGGTGTAGGCAAAACCGCTGACGAAATGAAACTGGCGCTGGATGTCGGCATATTCTGCTTCAACATTGAGTCAGCCCCCGAACTTGAGCGACTCAACGAGGTCGCGGGCAATGCCGGCAAAAAGGCGCCGATCAGCCTGCGCGTCAATCCCAACGTCGATCCCAAAACCCACCCTTACATTTCAACCGGTCTCAAAGAAGCCAAGTTTGGCGTCGCCTACGATGACGCCTTGGCACTTTATCGCCGAGCCGCAGCCCTGCCCCATATTGAAATTGCCGGCATCGATTGCCACATCGGTTCGCAATTGCTCGACCCCGCGCCGTTCAGCGAGGCGCTTGATCGCGTTTTAGCCCTGATTTCGCAGTTGACCGCAGAAGGGATCGATATCCACCACATTGATCTCGGCGGCGGCCTGGGTATCAAGTACAAGGACGATCAGGTTCAGCCAACGGTGGCGTCTTACCTGAATCCCCTGCTCGACAAACTCGCCGGGCACGGTCTCAAAGTCGTACTGGAGCCGGGGCGGCGTCTGGTCGGCAACGCGGGGCTGTTGCTAACCCGTGTCGAGTTTTTAAAACCGGGCGAAGGTAAAAACTTTGCCATCATCGACGCAGCAATGAACGACCTGATGCGTCCCGCGTTATACGAGGCTTGGCACGACATTCTGCCGGTCACCCCACATGCTGGCGAAACTCGCGCCTATGACGTGGTTGGGCCGGTTTGTGAGTCTGGGGATTTCCTTGGCCTCGCCCGCCCCTTGGCGCTGGCCGCTGGCGATCTGCTGGCCGTGATGTCGGCAGGAGCTTACGGGATGGCAATGAGTTCCAACTACAACACCCGGCCACGCGCTGTGGAGGTCATGGTCGATGGTGAAGCCGTGCATGTGATTCGCCAGCGCGAGACCGTTGAGCAACTTTACGCCGGCGAACAGTTGCTGCCATAACCCGCATGCGTCTCGATAAATGGCTGTGGGCTGCGCGTTTTTTCAAAACGCGCACACTGGCCACCGATGCCATCAACGGCGGCAAGGTGCAGGTCAATGGCGCGCGGATCAAAGCGGCGCGTGAGCTCAAAGTCGATGAGCGCCTGGAAATCAGCAACGGCGATGTCCGCTGGGAAGTGATCGTCAAAGCGCTATCCGACAAGCGCGGGCCGGCCAGTGAAGCCCGCCTACTGTATGAAGAAACCGAGGCCAGCGCCAAACATCGTGAGACCCAGCGTGCCAACTGGAAGTTGCAGGCCGATCCAGCCGCCGATTTGCCGGGCCGCCCAACCAAGCGCGACCGGCGCCAACTCAACCGTTATGGCGATTCATAGCACCATTGCCAGCGCCAATGGCAAAAACACCAATGCCGCCAGATTGCCGATCAGCACAATGGACGCCACGCGCTGCGGCTCCTGTTTGTAGCGCTCGGCAAACAGGAAGTTAAGCACTGCCGGCGGCAACGCGCCGAACACCAGCAACATGGCCGCCTCTTGGCCTTTCAGCCCGAGCAACTGAATCACGCCCGTTGCGATCAACATGCCGGCGATTGGCCGCAAGATGGCACTGCCCGTTGCCACCTTCCATTCGCTGAACGAGACATCGGTCATCCGTACGCCAAGGGAGAAGAGCAACAAGGGCACCGAGACGTCACCCAACATCTTGATCGCGATGACCAAGGGTTGCCAGATGGGGATTTTGAGCATTGCTACGGTCAACCCGGCAATTGCGGCAAAAACGACGGGGATGCGCCACAGCGTCAGCAGGCGTGTTTTAGGATCTAGCAGGCGCGCGCCAAATGAAAAATGCAGGGTGTTTTCGACCATGAACAAAATGACTGCCGCCGCCAGAGCTTCCTCGCCCCAGGCCAGAACAGCCAGCGGCAGGCCGATGTTGCCTGAGTTATTGAACATCATCGGCGGCACCAGCGTCTTCGACTGAATGCCTAGCAGTCGGGCCAGCGGCCAGGCCAGCAGCCCGCAACTGGCGAGCACCAGAAAGCCGCCAAGCGCCAGCGGCGCAAAGGCAACGAGATCAAATGACTTGCCGGCCATCGCGGCAAAAACCAGCGCCGGCACAAACACATCCATATTCAGCCGGTTGGCGACCGCCATTTCCGGCTTGTGCTGGCGGGCATAGAAGTAGCCCGCCGCGACAATGCCAAAAATCGGAAAAAGGATGGCGAGGAGGCGGTAACTGAGGCTATCGGGCATTACAGCACATAGCGCGACAGGTCTTCGTCCGCCGCCAATTCACCCAGCCGCTGATTAACGTAGGCCGCGTCGATTACTACCGTTTCCTGATCGGCCAGGAATGCCCCAAAAGAGAGTTCCTCAAGGAGTTTTTCCATCACTGTATGCAGGCGGCGAGCGCCGATGTTTTCGGTCTTTTCATTGACCTGAAAAGCGATTTCGGCGAGCCGCCGGATGCCCTCATCGGCAAATTCCAGCGTCAAGCCTTCGGTCTCCAGCAAGGCTTGATACTGGCGCGTCAGGCAGGCATCGGTCTGGGTCAGGATGCATTCGAAATCGGCCACCGACAGTGAATCCAGCTCGACACGGATGGGAAAACGACCCTGCAACTCAGGGATCAGATCCGAAGGTTTGGAGAGATGAAAAGCGCCAGAGGCGATGAACA
>JAQTZQ010000141.1 GCA_028687645.1 Rhodocyclaceae bacterium | reverse complement strand
ACCGCTTCCACCTCCTCGAAGAAAAAGCCCGCAGCATCCTGCCTCTCGGACTGCGTCGTCCCCTCTTCGGCGCCCTGGGCCATCTTTATCCCAAGGCCGACTGGGCGCCACGCCCGCTGCGCGCCAAGACTACCTTCCAGGCCCTGGCCCTCGACTCCACCCAGGCCTACCTGCACACCATCTCGCTACAGCGTGAAGATCAGCGCGCCCAACTCTATTCCCCAGAATTCAAGCGCCAACTCGCCGGCTACAGTGCCCTCGATGTCTTCCGCCGCCACGCCGCCAATGCCGGCACCGACGACCCGCTCGCCCTGATCCAGTACCTTGACTACAAGACCTGGCTGGTCGGCGACATCAACACCAAGGTCGACCGCGCCAGCATGGCCCACTCGCTCGAAGTCCGCGAGCCGCTGATGGATCATCAACTCATCGAATGGCTGGCCAGCCTGCCCACGCAACTCAAGATCCAGGGACAGGAAGGCAAATGGCTGCTGAAAAAAGCCATGGAACCGCATCTGCCCGAAGAAGTCCTCTATCGCCCCAAGATGGGCTTTTCCGTGCCGCTCGCCCGCTGGCTGCGCGGCCCGCTCGCCGAACGCGCCCGCCATGCCATCCTCGGGCCGCGCCTCGCCGAAACCGGCTATTTCAACCCGGAAACCCTGCGTTTCCTGCTTGAAAAGCACCAGAGCGGCCAACGCGACCTCTCCGCCCCGCTGTGGTCCCTACTCATGTTCGACGCCTTCCTGGGCAATGCCGGCGCCTGACAATGCAACGCCGCCGTATCGTCCACATCGTTTACAGCTTCTCCATCGGCGGCCTGGAGAACGTCATCGTTCAGCTCATCAACCGGTTGCCGGCTAATCAATACGAGCACATCGTTCTGTCGCTGACCAGCATCAGCGACTTCAAGGACCGCATCGAGCGCCCCGATGTGCAGTTCATTGCGCTCGACAAGCAACCCGGCCACGCCATTCCGCTGTATCCGAAAATCTACCGGCTGCTCCGGCAGCTTAGGCCGGACGTCCTGCACACCTGCAACCTGGCAGCGCTCGAACTCGTTCCCCTCGGCTGGCTGGCCCGCGTGCCGCTGCGCATCCATGCCGAACACGGCTGGGATGCCCATGACCCCAACGGCACCAACCCGCGCTACGTCAAGGTTCGCAAACTGTACAAACCCTTCGTCAGCCACTACGTTGCCGTCTCCAAAGACCTTGACGACTACCTCGAACGCGCCATCGGCATCCCCGCCAGGCGGCGTTCGCTGATCGCCAATGGCGTCGACACCAACATCTTCAACCCGCCCGACAACACCCCGCCCGCCGTGCCCGGCTGCCCCTTCCGGCCCGGTCAGCACTGGCTGTTCGGCACCGTCGGGCGCCTGCAGACGGTCAAGAACCAGCCCTTTCTGGCCCGCGCCTTCGTCCGTCTGCTCAAGGAACACCCGGAAGCCGCCGCCCGCATGCGCCTGATCATCATCGGCGACGGGCCGCTGCGCGCAGAAGTCGAACAAATCCTCCGCGACGGCGATGCCAGCGAGTACGCCTGGCTTCCGGGCGCCCGCAACGATATCCCCGACATCCTGCGCATGCTCGACTGCTTCGTCCTCCCCTCACAGGCCGAAGGCACCTCCTGCACCCTCCAGGAAGCCATGGCCAGCGGCCTCCACTGCATCGCCACCGCCGTCGGCGGCACACCCAAGCTCATCGCCGACGGGCAAACCGGCAACCTCATTGCCGCCGACGACGAACCGGCCCTCGTCGAACAGCTGTACCAGGCCTTCACCGACCCCGAGCGCAGTCACCGCCTCGGTGCCACCGCCCGCCAGACAGCCCTTAACTCATTTGCCGTGAGCGGCATGATGAGAGACTATGCAAGGCTGTTTTCCTGAAGCGAGCGCCGCCATGACCATGACCCGGCAGATGACCACCGGCAATGCCAGAAGCGCCTGCCTGGCAATCAATCTCATGGGCGCCGCCCAGGCAACCGTGCCCGGGCTGCCAGAGGCGCCCGGCTACCTTGGCGAGATTCGCCGTGGCCAAGACGGCACCCTCACCGTCACCCCGCAGTCCCCAGCCGCCGAAGGTGACAGCGCTGCGCCAGCAGCCACCCCACGCATCCTGCGCGTCGTTCGCTTCCAGTCCTACACCAGCATCGCCGCTGCCGCGAAAGACGCCCGCAACGGCGACACCGTGGAAATTGAAGCCGGCGACTATCCCGGCGACGTCGCCATCTGGACCCAGGATCAACTCACCATCCGCGCCGTCGGCGGCAAGGCGCGACTCGCAGCCAACGGTCGCCACGTCGAACGCAAAGGCATCTGGATCGTCCGCGGCGGCCGGATCACCGTGGAGAACATCGAGTTTTCCGGGGCCAAAGTGGAACGCCGCAACGGCGCCGGCATCAGCTTCGAAAAAGGCCACCTCATCCTGCGCAATTGCGCCTTCTTCGACAACGAAAACGGCATCCTCACCCACAACGAGGAAAGCAGCGAACTCGACATCGAAAACAGCGAATTCGCCCGTAACGGCTACGGCGGTGGGCAAACCCACAACATCTGCGTCGTCAGCATCAAGCGCTTCCGCCTGACCGGCTCCTACTCGCACCATGCCAATGGCGGCCAGCTGGTCAAATCGCGCGCCCGCGAAACCCATATCCTCTATAACCGCCTCACCGACGAAACCGGCAGCGCCAGCTATGAACTCGACCTACCCAGCGGCGGCATCGCCTACGTCATCGGCAATATCATTCAGCAAAGCCCCAACGCCATAAACGGACACCTCATCTCGTTCGGCGTCGAAGGCTACAAATGGGACAAGAACGAGCTCTACCTGATCAACAACACCCTCATCGACAACCGCCTCGCCAACGGCCGCTTCCTGCTGCTCAAACCCGGCCCGGCCAGCATCCGCGCCATCAAAAACATCCTCTACGGCCCCGACACCCTGAACCCGGCCGACCGCCCCACCACCGCCAGCCGTCCCGACGGCCAGATCCCCGGCACCTACGAAAACACCCCACGCGTCCGGCTAGACGAATTCAGCCATCCGGAAAACTACGACTACACCCTGAAACCGGGATCGCGATTGCGCAACACCGCCATCAAATCCGGCCTCGCCAACAAGTTCCCGCTCACGCCCGACCGGCAATACCGCCACCCGATGCAAGTCATCGAACTGCAGAAAACGATGAGCCATTCCGGTGCGATTCAAAGCGATGCAGGCGGGAAGCAATAGCGCGATGAGCAACCAGGCAACGGTCACCGGGAAGCAGGTCAGCGACAACTTCACGCAGGCCAAATTCCTCGCCATCGTCCTCGTCTCCACCGGACACTACTTTGACGGCTCGCTGCTCTGGGTACCGGTCACGGTAGGTCTATTCATCTTTGCCTTCGCATCCGGTTATTTCACCTCGCTCAAGCACAGCCCCGACATGCCCCTGGGCAAATTCTGGCTGGCCAAAATAAAGCGACTCGGACCACCACTGATCGTCATCAACCTGTTTCTTGGCATCCTCTTCCTCATTCAGGGGCGGGAAGGAATCTGGCATCCGCACACCCTTCTCGGCATGACGGGCCTCACCGGGTTCCTCAACTGGTTTGGCATCGCGAACCAGAGTCCCTTCGGTGCCGGCCTGTGGTTCATGACCGTGTTGCTGCTTTTCTATCTGCTTTACCCACTGCTGGCGAAACTCCTGATCACCCGAGGCGCAGCCATTGCCTTCCTGCTGTCGAGCGCCGCGATCTGCGCCTGGGGTCATCTCTACGCATCGCCGCCCTACATGCTCTGGCCAACCGTATTCGGCTTCTGTCTTGGCGCCATCGCCGGGCGTCTGGATTGGCAGCCACAAAGAACGCGAACAATCGTCCTAGGTACAACCGCCGTGCTGGCAATGCTCGCCGCCAACGCAATGGGCATCAAACAATTCAACGTCCTGTTCATCGTCATCATTTCCATCGCCAGCGTCGCTTTCCTGCTCAGCGTACCCATCAGCTTTCCGGCAAACCGGATGTCCATTCTCAGTGGCAGCATCCTTGAGATTTATCTGATTCACGGCTACATGTTCATAAAAACATTAAACCATCCAATCATGGGGTATATCACATCAATGCTTATAATAATATTAACATCTCTTCTTCTAAACAGAACTTCGTTATATTTTTCATTTTTATTTAATCAACGAAGACACAAAATAATAAAACATGAACGATAGCCAAATAAATATTGTCCGGGTATTTTCCGCTTTCGCTGTTGTCTGGCTTCATGTGTCGGCCAAATTTGTAATTGCCTACAAATCAATCAACCCGACCGAATGGTGGCTGGCGAATTTCGCTGACGCTTACGTTCGCTGGTGTGTACCGGCATTCATAATGCTAACCGGCGCTCTCAGTCTTAACAAAAGCATCCCTAAAATACGAATTTACTATATACGCAAATTTCATCGCATCGCCTTACCAATAACTTTCTGGACTATTTTTTACAGTCTCTATTTTTTTTATCGAAGCGAAAACGCCACGCTATTTGATTTGGCAAGAAACTTCGCCAAGGGAACGCCATACTACCATTTATGGTACCTGTATATGCTACCCGGGCTTTATTTGATTACACCTTTTGCAACGCGATTTATATCAAATTGCTCAAAACAAGAACTTTCTGCCCTGGTCACGCTAAGCCTTGGAATTGCCGGATTAGACCATTTATTGAACCAGCACAACACACTATTCATCACAAGCTTTCTGCCCTATATCGGCTATTTTTTGGCTGGCTCATATTTAGCAAAATACCCACCAAACATAAATCAAAACCAGTTAATCGCGGCATGCATTTTCTCTGGATCATTGATCGCACTGCTTACTGGACTTTTCATCCCCTACACTGGAAACCGAGTTATTTATTATATGTATGGCTACCTAAACCCATTAGTAATAATTTTATCGTTATCCACATTCTGTTTTCTCCAGTCAGTGAAACCTGAGCCACCCACTATTGAGAATGTTATATGCAAAATATCACCTGCCGCCTTCGGGATATATCTAATTCATCCTCTATTCATCGACATTGTCAATGACCAAATGCCACTTACTGGACAACATCCACTTATCGCTATCCCTTTGGTTACACTATTAGTTTTTACGCTATCTGGCCTCACAACCACTTTGACATTAAAACACCATTTGCTTAGAAAAATCATAGCCTAACCATGAGTCGCTCATTTACTACTAATGCGCTGATCGTCATCAGCATGCGATGGAGCGAACGCCTACTCGGTCTGCTAAGCATGATCATCTTGGCTAGAGTGCTTACTCCCGCCGACTTTGGTCTAGTCGCTATCGCTTGGGTCGTAATCGAATTGCTTGACCTCGTCACCGACTTAGGTGTCAACGTCGCAATTATTCGTAAGGCAAATCCCGATGACGATTACTATGATACTGCATGGACTATGCGTCTCATACAGATGACCTTCGCTGCATCAGTGCTATTTTTTGGAGCCGGTCAATTCTCCATTTTTTTTGGAGATGAGAGATTAATTGAAATTCTTCAGACGTTGACATTATTTTTCCTGATTAGCGGACTCGAAAACATCAGGATCATAGATTTCCAAAAACACATGAACTTTGGAAAGGACTTTATTTTCTTCGTTGCTCGCAAGCTGCCCACGATTCTTATCACGATCTCGCTGGCGCTTGCATTTCAAAGCTACTGGGCACTAATTATCGGCTCCATTGTCGGCAAGATAATATCAGTGATCGTAAGCTATACGATGGTACGACGAGCGCCACGATTTTGCCTTAGCGCATGGCGAGATATTTTTGGAATTTCCCAATGGGTTCTCTTAAGGAGTGTCCTGCTTTATATTGACAACAATCTGCCAAAAATATTAATTGGCAAATTTATAAATACCAATGCGTTGGGCCATTACACGTTAGGTGCCGAATTAGCTGCAATCCCAACCACCGAGGTGCTCGCGCCGATCAATCGCGTTTTGTTCCCAACTCTCGCAAGAAACTTTAATCAGGGTACTGAAACCATTCGCACCCTATCTAGAGTATTGGCAACACAAGCATACATCGCACTTCCGGCAGCTTTCGGAATTTACGCAATCACTGATGATCTGATTCTTGTTGTACTCGGGCAACAGTGGTCAGCTGCGGCCACCATACTAGCTACGTTGGCATTTGCTTCGGCAATAGGAGCACTCTCTTCCTGTGCATCATATCTACTGTTGGCTGATGGCCGTTTAAGTATTCTTGCAGGGGTCAGCCTTCTTCAGATTATTACTTTTGCGATCATTTTTTTGTTGCCCGAAGGTGGGATTAACGTAGAGCATGCGGCGGAGGCGCGGTTAGCTTCAAACTTGGCCGGAGGTATTTGCCTATTTACATTGATATCTTGGAGCTCTCAGCAGCCTTTTTTTTCCGCGATCATGGGATCATTATTTCGCCCCATAGCAGCATCTGTAGTGATGTACGGTTCTTTGGAATGGATTACACCAATGCTCTCCGAATGGATTGTAATATTCCGGCTACTGACTAATATCACGGCAGGTGCAATAATATTTACTTTGGCTGCTTACTCTATTTGGTTTATCCTGGGAAAACCGGATGGTCCTGAGCGTTTTTTATTGGATAAGCTAATGATGCGATGGAGAGTGCGATGAAGATCCTATTGACCAGCCTATCTGGTCAGTATGGTGGGATGGAGATTCGGATGCTTCAGGAGGCTGCCGTCCTCATTGATATCGGCCACACGGTAAAAATCGGGATCAGCACATTCCCAGATCAAGCACGATTTTTCGAAGCTGCCAAGTCACGCGGAATAGATTGTTTCACACTAGATATTCCACCATTCTTTGAGCTTTGGAGCAGGCGCCATTTAAACCTTATCAAGGCTTATTTTTTTAGCGTTTGTCAGCTGAAAAAAGAAAACTTTGACTTGGCCCATGTTTTTATGCCATGGACTGACCAAGCGGCTTCTCGGCTTTGGGTTTGTGCAATGGCTAATATTCCAACTGTAATGAGTATTCATGGCAACTTCTCCAATACAGCCAACTTCCCCCTCTTCCATCAACGCATCCTTCGTACAGCCTGTCGTAATCTACGCGGAATCTTTGCAGTCTCGGAATCTGCAAAGTTAAGTTTCTTAAGAAATTTTGAATCATTCATTAATATAGACGTAGAAGTTATCCCTAACTTCGTCAACAGTCAGCGTTTTCGTCCTAACCCAACTCTGCGTAAAAAACTTCGCCAACAATTGGAGATCCCTGACAACGCCTTTGTGTTGGGATACATCGGGCGACTTGCACCCCGCAAGCACGTCGGTGATGCCCTGGAGGCTTTTTCAAGGTTCCATACGAAGCAATCGACGAGTCACTTCATAATCGTCGGTGATGGGCCTGATAAATCTTTTTTGCACCAAAAGGCATGTAGCCTCGGCATTATCAATTCAGTACATTTTCTTGGCTTTCAACCTACACCAGAGGAGTACTTTCCCACCTTTGACGCAAACATTCTCCTGAGCGAAGAGGAGGGTTTCGGAATCAGCGTAATCGAAGCGATGAGTTGTGCAGTTCCGGTTATTTGCACAAATGTTCCAGGCTTATCTGAATTAGTAATTCACGCCAACAATGGTTTTTTGGTCAACCGAAGCGAACACATCAAAATATCTGACTATTTAGAAAAGATAAGCCAAAATCCAGCAGAAGGAAATACCATGGGATGCTCCGGGCGAGAACTTGTATTGAGGAAATATGATTTCCAAATATTTTCACAAATGATTAAAGATTTTTATCAGAGGTGCCTGTCATGAAAGTTGGTTTTATATCCTACCCCATGCTTTTTCAGAGAGGTGGTGGCCTACAGATTCAGATTCAACAAACTCAAGCTAGCTTGCAGAACAAGGGTATTGATGTTTCGCTAATAAATCCAATCACCGAACGCCTAGAAAATTATGATCTTATACATGTTTTTTCGGCTATTAACGGCAATTACCGAATTGCCGAACACTTGCAAGCAATCGGAAAACCAATGGTTGCCTCTCCTCTCTTGCGTCCATATTGGAACAGAAGACTCGGAAGACGGGCACAGCTGCTTGAAAAAGCGGTTTATGCGCTAAGCCGATGGACAGTGCGTACTGAATATCATCAAATTGAGACTTTTCTGAGAAACGCACGGATACTTTATTCTTTATCAGAAGCCGAAAAGCAGGCGCTTGTAGAAGCATTCTCAATTGATCCAGAAACGATTTTTTCTGCACCAAATGGTATTGAAGAGCGTTTTTTTCACTCCGATCCACAGGCATTCCGTGAGCACTTCGGCATTAGCTCGCCTTACGTCTTGCAGGTATCAACTATAAATTCACATAAGAATCCGCTAGCTACTGCAAAGGCCTGTCGCCAGCTAGGGTATGAACTTGTCTTGATTGGACCAACGGCAGCAAGTGATAAAGCTTATCTTGAAGAAGTAACCTGCCTCAGCAACGTTCATTATCTTGGACCGATGAGATACGATGATCCACTCCTTCCGTCTGCCTACGCTGGAGCTGATGTCTTTTGCCTACCGAGCCTCTCCGAGGTTTCACCGCTGGTTACAGTTGAATCTTTAGCTACCGGCACTCCAGTAGTCATGACAAAAAATCATGCAATGGATTTTGGCGTTGAGCGCCAATACGTATCCGAAGTAAATCCGCATTCACTTACCGAAATTGCTACGGCACTTGGCAAACAGCTCACGATGAAAGTGGACCGCAAACTATGCGCAAAATCTGTGGAAAGATTGCGCTGGTCAGAAACGGTCAACACAATTATTGATGGATATCGTCATGCCCTTGAAGGGTGAATCTGCAATTGAGCTTGCACCTATCAACTTTCTCGAACCCGGTCTTTGCCTAAAGACAATTCATCCATTAGCGCACCCAGATTCTTGGTATGAGAGGATCTCGAATAGCATCTTACAATGTTCATGTTGTTTTCACAAGCCTGCATATAATTCCATTCCAGCCTACATTCCAGCCAACGCTGCAAGTTTTCAGAGATGTTTTCCATATCGGAGATATCAGCAAACTCAACCGCATTAAACATACGCAGTTGCGTAGCTGTGTCACCGGAAAGGTCCAGCAGCCCCATCACCGGCCGCCCGGTCCGCAGGTATTCATAGATTTTGGCGGGAATCTGCGAATTGAAATGGCTCCCCTGAAAAACCAGCAGCAGGTCGGCCCCCATCATTTCGGCAATGGCCTCTCGGTAAGGAATGGGTAGCGCTATATCGACGACATCGGCGAGACCGTACTGGCTGGCCAGGGCAGCCACCTCATCGCCATGGTGCGGCGCCCGGAAACGGATGACCAAATGCTTCCTCTCGACGACACCTGTATCGATGAGTTGCGCTATCGCCTGGAAGAAGGCACTGGGATCACGGTCGCGCGGGTAGATGATGCCGCTGTGCAACAAAAGCAATTGATCCTCGGCCACGCCATCCCGCCTGGGTAGATTCCCTTCAAAGGCCTCATCGTCGTAGCCATTTTCGATCACCCGGCATTTGTCGGCAGCTGCCGGGTAGCGCTGGCGATAAACCTCGGCGGCGCGTTCGGTGGTGAAGACACAGCGCGTGGCCGTACGCATCACCAGAGACTCCAGCCATTGCCAGGTCTTGCGTTGCATGGGTGCGGAAGGGTAGTCACCATTGATCATCGGGTCGCGGAAGTCGGCCACCCAGGGCAGGCCAGACAGGCGAGCCAGCGTCGCACCGATCAGGTGGGCAGACGTGATCGGGTAGGTGCTCCACAAGACCGCGGGTTTTGCCCGCCTGATTTCACGCATGCCGGAAAGCACCCCGCCAAACCACCAGGTGGACCAGCGGTCCGGCAAGGCCAGGATGCTCGGATATTTGCGCATGATGCCCAGAT
>JAQTZQ010000140.1 GCA_028687645.1 Rhodocyclaceae bacterium | reverse complement strand
TTGTTTTCAAACTCGCGCTGACGGCCATTGCCACCGGGCTGACGAGGAATAAAACGCTTGAAAAACTCGAACTCCGGGTCGTTCTCATCAAACGGGAAGGGCATCATCTGATTAGCGCCACCGCGCGCCGTCTGCGTGGTGCTGATATTGACCACCGCTGGCCCCTGCTTTTCAGCCAGTTCGGAGAAATCGGGCAAAAACTGCCCCTGCGCTTGAGCGAGTGGAATAAAGACCAGAAATGAAATCAGGGCCAAAAAGCGTTTCATGGCAGACAAACCTCCGGAAAAACTAAGAACGGGAAACTATGTAAGGGCGCGAGGCCAAATTTCCACCGGTAGATTGCGCCCGCCGACGAATATAAATCAGCGAGCCAACAACGCCGATTGCGGCACCGATCATTGCCCCCAGATCACCGTTGATCTGCGTGCCGATTGCGGCACCGGCAATCGTTACGGTCAACGGCAATCCATAGGCTAAATTTGCGGTCTGGCGTATCGTTCCGGCGGCAATAGCCACCGTTACTTGATCACCGACCTGAACGCCATGCGGATTGGCGACACGATAGCTTTTAGGGCCACTACAAAACATCTGCGTCAATTGCTGACCGCCACAGCCACCTTCTTCGTGGCAGCGGCCACAACCGCCCTGCTCCACTTCAACCAACGCCTCATCGGCTTCCAGGGCGCGCACCCTGCCGCGTATGGTGGTCTCTTCGCTCATGGATTACCAGCGTCGATCAGGTGAACTGTCTAGCAAGGGTTGTAGCCGTAGCGCCACCGCATCACGCGCCCTGAAGATGCGGGAGCGGACGGTACCAATCGGACAATCCATCACGCCAGCAATTTCGTCGTAGGACATCCCCTCGATTTCACGCAACATGATGGCGGTACGCAACTCGACGGGCAGTGAATCCATCGCCGCATTGACTGTTTCACCAATTTGCTTGCTCAGCAACAGGCTTTCCGGCGTATTGATGTCACGCAATTGACTGGCGTCCTCAAAACCTTCAGCCTCTTCGGCATCAAAATTGGTTGAAGTGGGCGCCCGCCGGCCTTGTGAGACCAGGTAATTTTTGGCGGTATTGATACCGATTCGGTAAAGCCAGGTATAAAAAGCACTTTCGCCGCGAAAGTTCGGCAAAGCGCGATAAGCCTTGATAAAAGCCTCCTGCGAAACGTCTTCAACCTCCGCCGCGTCACGAATAAAGCGCGACAGCAAACGCCCCAGTTTGCGCTGGTATTTGCTGACCAACTGCTCGAAGGCGCGTTGATCTCCGGCTTGCGCCCGTTCGACCAATGCTTGATCGATTTCCCGCTCAGTCATGTTTCCTGTTTCCCGCGAGTCAAAAATGCAATATAGCCTGACGAGTATAGCGCAGAGCATTTTCCCGGATACAGCGGTTTTATCCATATTTGTGACACTCTGTAACCGCTTCGCCATCCGCTCACATGCTATATTTCGCGCAAAATCAACTCGAAATGAGAATAGCTGTGCAGAATTTTGATGTCCTTATCATTGGCAGCGGCCTGGCCGGCCAATCGGCAGCACTCAGGCTTGCGCCACATTGTCGCGTCGCGCTGGTCAGCAAACGCACCCTGGAAGATTCCGCTTCCGGCTGGGCGCAAGGCGGCATCGCTGCGGTGCTCGACAGTCGCGACTCGATTGAAGCCCATATTCACGACACCCTGGTAGCCGGCGCCTGGCTCAATGACGAGCCCGCAACCCGCCATGTGGTTGAAAATGGCCGCCATGCCATCGAGTGGCTGATTGAGCAAGGCGTTCCTTTTACCAAAGACGAATCCGGCTATCATCTAACCCGCGAAGGTGGCCACAGCGCCCGCCGCGTCATCCATGTTGCCGATGCAACCGGTGCTTCGGTGCAAGAAACACTAACGCTGAAAGTACGTAGCAATCCCAATATCACCATACTCGAAAGCCATATCGCTATCGATTTGATCACTGGCGAAAAACTTGGCACCGGTGAAAACCGCTGTTTTGGCGCTTATGTGCTAGACAGTCGAAATGGCGAAGTGCAAACCATTGCCGCCCCCAATACCTTGATCGCCACCGGCGGTGCTGGCAAAGTTTATCTTTACACTACCAACCCGGATACCTCGACCGGTGATGGCATCGCCATGGCTTACCGCGCCGGCTGCCGGGTATCAAATATGGAATTCATTCAATTCCATCCGACTTGCCTCTATCACCCGCAAGCCAAATCTTTCCTGATTTCCGAAGCGGTACGTGGCGAAGGCGGTTTGCTGCGCCTGCCCGACGGCACCCGCTTCATGCTCGAACACGACGAGCGTGCCGAGCTAGCACCACGCGATATCGTTGCCCGTGCCATCGACTTCGAGATGAAGAAGCGCGGCCTCGACTGTGTCTTTCTCGATATCTCGCACAAAGGCGAAGACTTTATTCGCACCCATTTCCCGAATATCCACGCCCGCTGCCTTGAACTGGGCATCGACATCGCCAACGAACCCATCCCCGTAGTTCCAGCTGCCCATTACACCTGCGGTGGCATTGTCAGTGACCTGACGGGCCGAACCGATGTCGCCAATCTCTATGTCGCCGGCGAGGCTTCCTGCACCGGTTTGCATGGCGCCAATCGTCTGGCCTCCAATTCCTTATTGGAATGTCTGGTTTTCGCCGAAGCTGCGGTCAACGACATTTTAAGTAGCAAAATCAAATCAGTGCCTACCCTGCCCCACTGGGATGAGAGCCGCGTTACCGATGCCGATGAAGAAGTGGTCATTTCGCATAACTGGGATGAACTGCGTCGCTTCATGTGGGACTACGTCGGCATCGTTCGCACGACCAAACGCCTGAAGCGCGCACAGCATCGTATTGGGCTATTGAAGCGGGAAATCGACGAGTTCTACGCCAACTTCCGCGTCAATCATGACTTGATTGAATTACGCAACCTCGTCGTTACCGCTGACTTGATTGTGCGCTGCGCTATGCAGCGCAAGGAAAGTCGCGGTTTACACTACTCCAGGGATTACCCGGAAATACTGAAAAAGGCAAAAAACTCAATGGTTAAACGCCGTCGTTCATCTCGCTGATATTGGCTCGCCAGCGCAAAAACACGCGCAGGCGGCGAAAATCTGCCGCTTTAAGGCTGTCGACCGTAAGCATCAGCGCCTGAGCCGCTTCACTGTCAGTCTTCAGGCGCAGCACTGTCAACCAAGGATGCACCGTAGCACCCGGCAATAGTTCAGCCGCGAGAAACTCATCGTCCGGCGTTCGACAAAGTGAAATATCACCGCTTTGCTCAAGACGGACAGCCGAAATACGCTGCCTCAAACGCCACAATGCCAACGCGGCCAGCAGGAAAATCGCGCACAAAATTACAGCCAGAATCGGCGTTGACCGTGCAAACGCCAACCCGGCACCGCTCGCCAGCAGCGCACTCAAGACAATAAAGGCATCGAGAAAACGCGAACGGCGCAGTCCGATAGTGATCGGAAACTGCACCGTTGAATTCCTTGCGGAAGCGGCTTAAACGCGCTTGAAAACCAGCGAACCGTTGGTGCCGCCAAAACCAAAGTTGTTTTTCAAAGCAACATCAATCTTCATTGGCCGCGCCACGTTGGCACAGTAATCAAGATCGCACTCCGGATCTTGGTTGAAGATATTGATCGTCGGCGGAGAAATCTGGTTGTAAATCGCCAGGACGGTAAATAAAGACTCAATACCACCAGCACCACCCAACAGATGGCCGGTCATTGACTTGGTTGAATTGACGACCAGTTTGTAGGCATCAGCACCAAAAGCAGCCTTGACAGCATCCGTCTCGTTCTTGTCACCAATCGGTGTCGAAGTACCATGAGCATTCAAATATTGGATATCTGAGGGTCCCACCCCGGCATTCTTCAAGGCATTGATGATGGAGCGGCGCGGACCATCCATATTCGGCGCGGTAATGTGATAAGCGTCAGCACTCATGCCATAACCCGTCACCTCTGCATAAATCCTGGCACCACGCGCTTTGGCGTGTTCATACTCTTCCAGCACCATGACACCGGCACCTTCTCCCAGCACGAAACCATCGCGATCCTTGTCCCAGGGGCGGCTGGCTGTCAGCGGGTCATCGTTACGGGTCGACAACGCACGCGCCGCACAGAACCCCCCCATTCCCAGCGGAGAAACAGTCGATTCAGCGCCACCGGCAACCATCACGTCGGCATCACCGTATTCGATGATACGGGCAGCGTCACCAATCGAATGGGTGCCCGTCGTACAAGCAGAAACCAGCGCAATATTCGGCCCTTTGAAGCCGAACTCAATCGACAGGTTGCCAGAGATCATGTTGATGATCGAACCCGGTACAAAGAACGGTGAAACCTTACGCACGCCCCCCGCGATATAGTCTTCCTTGGTTCTTTCAATCAACGGCAAACCGCCAATACCTGAGCCGACAGCAACCCCAACCCGCTCGGGGTCGGCAGCACCCTCCTTATCCAGGCCTGCATCGCGTACTGCCTGAATGCCGGCAGCCATGCCAAAATGGATGAAATCATCCATCCGACGTGCATCCTTGGCAGAAATATATTGGGTGACATCAAAATTCTTGACTTCGCCGGCAAATTGAACCGGGAAAGAAGTTGTGTCGAACTTGGTAATAGGGGCAATGCCGGAGCGGCCAGCGAGAACATTCTGCCAGGCTTCTTCGACGGTGTTTCCGACCGGGCAAACGATGCCAAGACCGGTAATTACAACTCTGCGACGTGCCAAGGTGCGCTCCACATACAAATGTAGCAAGGCCGGCCAATGGGGCCGGCCTTGCCTGAATCAACAAGAATTGTATTACTTCTTATTTGCCAGGACGAAATCGACAGCCTGCTGAACCGTCGTGATCTTTTCAGCCTGTTCGTCAGGAATTTCACACTCGAACTCTTCTTCAAGTGCCATGACCAGTTCAACGGTATCCAGGGAATCCGCGCCCAGATCATCCACAAAAGAGGACTCGTTCTTGATGTCCGCTTCGTTCACGCCCAGTTGTTCGGCGACGATCTTCTTGACGCGCTCTACGATGTTATCCATTAGAAAAACTCCTTCCCCTCAGGGGTACGAAAAAAAACACGTTAAGTTTACCAAAAGCCGGGGCTTGAGGAAATCAATCCATGAACATGCCGCCATTTACATGCACGGTTGTACCAGTGATGTAGGCGGCCGTCGGGGATACCAGAAAGCTAACCGCACCAGCAACATCTTCCGGTGCGCCAGCGCGACCAAGCGGAATTGACGCCAGCATGGCCTGTTTTTGCTCTTCAGTCAGCGCGTGCGTCATGTCGGTCGCAATAAAACCGGGAGAAACGCAGTTGACCGTAATGTTTCTGCTACCCAGCTCACGCGCCAGCGAACGGGTCATGCCTGCCACACCCGCCTTCGCTGCACAATAATTAGCTTGCCCGGCATTGCCGGAGTAACCAACCACTGAAGTGATATTGACGATACGACCAAAGCGCGCCTTCATCATGCCCCGCATGACGCCGCGCGAAAGCCGGAAAACCGCCTTCAGGTTGGTATCAATCACCGCATCCCACTCGTCGTCACCCATGCGCATGGCAAGGTTGTCGCGGGTGATGCCGGCGTTGTTGGCAAGAATGGTGATCGCCCCAAATTCCTTGGCGATAGCAGCCAGCACTGCGTCTGTTTGCGCCGTATCGGTCACATCTAGCGCAACTCCCTTGCCTTTGACGCCCGCTTCGGCAAGGTAAGCGGAGATTTTACCGGCGCCATCCTCGCTGGTCGCCGTACCGATCACGGTAGCACCCTGCTTGCCCAACTCCAGCGCAATGGCGCGGCCAATGCCACGGGTGGCTCCGGTAACCAGCGCAATTTTGTCATTCAACATCGCTTACTCCAGACCCAGATTGGCTTCGATGGCCGCCGCATCAGCCAGCGCAATGCCGACGATGCCATCTGAGCAACGCTTGGTCAAACCAGCCAAAACCTTGCCCGGGCCGCATTCTGCGACGGTCGACACGCCCATCGCGGCCATTTTTTGGATCGTCTCAACCCAGCGCACGGGATTGTAGGCCTGACGAATCAGGGCATCCTTGATCCGCTCCGGATCATTTTCAATCGCTACATCGACGTTGTTGATCACCGAAATAGTCGGTGCATTGAGCGTCAGTTCAGCCAGACGGGCAGCCAACTTGTCAGCTGCGGGACGAATCAATGAAGAATGAAACGGTGCCGAAACCGGTAAAGCCTTCGCCATCTTGGCACCGCGAGCTTTACAAGCTTCCATGGCACGTTCAACAGCCGCCTTGTGACCAGCGATCACAGTTTGACCATTGGCATTGAAATTAACCGGCTCAACGACTTCACCCTGTGCCGATTCAGCACACGCGGCAACGATACTCGGCGTATCGAGACCAAGAATGGCGGCCATCGCCCCGGTGCCTACTGGCACAGCTTCCTGCATGGCGGCAGCGCGCAGACGAACCAGCGGCACTGCATCTTTCAATGAAATAACGCCAGCCGCAACCAAAGCAGCATACTCGCCCAAACTATGACCAGCCAGCACGGCGGGATTTTTGCCGCCCTTTTCCTGCCACAGACGCCAGGCAGCGATACCAGCGGTCAACATCACCGGCTGGGTGTTAACGGTTTGGGTCAAAACTTCAGCCGGGCCTTCGGCGACCATGGTCCAAAGATCATCACCCAGTGCAGCAGAGGCTTCGTCAAAAGTGGCACGCACCACGGCAGCATCGCCATAGGCAGCCATCATGCCAACGCTCTGCGAGCCCTGGCCGGGAAATACAAAGGCAAAAGACATCGTTATCGTCTCCTGATTCAGAATTCGAGCAGGGCTGCGCCCCACGTAAAGCCACCGCCCACACCTTCCAGCAGCACTTTTTGGCCGCGCTGAATGCGCCCGTCGCGCACCGCTTCGTCAAGCGCCAAAGGCACGGAAGCTGCGGAAGTATTGCCATGACGATCCACCGTAACGATTACTTTGTTACGGTCAACGCCCAATTTCTTGCCAGTTGCTTCAATGATGCGGATGTTGGCCTGATGCGGAATCAGCCAGTCGATATCCTGCGTCTGCAAGCCCGCTGAATCGCAAACCTCCTGCGCCACATCAGCCAGCACGCGCACAGCAAACTTGAACACCGCTTGCCCATCCATGCGCAGGAACGGATCACCGGTAACCTGACCACCACAAATCTGACCCGGCACATTGAGAATGCCATTCTGGCTGCCATCAGCGTGCATCGCTGTGGCCAGAATGCCAGGCTTGTCCGACGCCTCAAGCACCACAGCGCCCGCACCATCGCCAAACAAAACGCAGGTGCCGCGATCATTCCAGTCGAGAATGCGCGAGAAAACCTCAGCGCCAATCACCAAAGCCTTTTTATGGCTGCCGGAAGCAATAAATTTTTCAGCAATCCCCAGTGCGTAGGTAAAACCGGCACAGACCGCCTGAACATCAAAGGTGGCCGCCCCCTTGTTGCCCAACCGACCCTGAATCAGGCACGCAGTGCTGGGGAAAATAAAATCAGGTGTTGATGTCGCGACAATGATCAGATCGAGATCCACCGAAGCAATACCCGCCATTTCCAGGGCGCGCTGAGCAGCGATAAGGCCAAGTTCGCTTGAGGTACTTCCCGGCTCTGCCAGATAACGACTGCGGATACCGGTACGCGTGACGATCCATTCATCGTTGGTATCAATACCACGGGCAGCGAGATCGTCATTACTAACGGGATTGCCCGGTAAATAACTGCCGGTACCGATCAAACGTGCAAACATTCAGACACTCTCCACGCTAGTCGCTGGTTGTTGGGCTGAGACCATTTCAGCAATACGTCCAGCGATCCGCTCGACCACACGATTTTCAGCGGCATCATAAGCTCGGCCAATGGCATTGCCAAACGCCAACTCGTCCGCCGAGCCGTGGCTCTTGACCGAAATACCCTTCAAACCGAGTAATACAGCACCGTTATAACGACGATGATCGAAGCGCCGCTTGAAACTGTTTAAGACTGACATGGCCGCCAGCGCAGCCAGCTTGGTCAGCCAGTTGCGCTTGAATTCGCTACGCAACGAGGCGGCCAGCATTTGCGCCAGGCCCTCAGTCGTTTTCAGCGAAACATTGCCGACGAAGCCATCGCAAACAATGACATCTGCCTCGCCCTTGAAGATGCCGTCACCTTCAACATTGCCGACAAAATTCAGTCCGGAATTACGCAGCAACTCACCCGCCGCTTTGACGACTTCGTTGCCCTTGATTTCTTCCTCGCCAATATTAAGCAGCCCCACCGTTGGGCGCTCCTTGTGCTCCATGGCCGAAATCAGCATCGAACCCATGATGCCAAACTGCAACAAATGCTCTGCCGTACAATCCACATTGGCGCCCAGATCAAGCATGTGGGTATGCCCATTGATCGTCGGCACTGGCGCACAAATCGCCGGTCGCTCGATTCCCGGCAGCATTTTCAGGACAAAACGGGAAATTGCCATCAAGGCACCCGTGTTACCGGCTGAGACGCAGGCGTCCGCCTCGCCATTCTTGACGAGATTGATCGCGACGCGCATGGACGAGTTTTTTTTGTTACGCAGGGCAAGCGCCGGCGACTCATCCATGCCAACCACTTCGGAGGCATGAACGACACGCAGACGGGAGTTTTGCGACTGGCCACTCAGCAACGGGCGCAAAACATCTTCCTGGCCCACAAGGATCAGGCGCGCTGCCGGATGCTCCGCCAGAAAACGAAGAGACGCAGGAACCGTCACTGACGGACCGTGGTCTCCCCCCATGCAATCAATGGCGATGCGGGCTGTCATGGCAAAAGAAAAGGCAGGCGATCCGCGACGAACCGCCTGCCTTTCATTGAGCGATTATTCGCCTTTGGCCTTCAGAACCTTCTTGCCACGGTAGAAACCGGTGGGAGAAATATGGTGACGCAGATGTGTCTCGCCCGTCGTCGGCTCAACAGCCAGCGGGGCAACGGTCAGGAAGTCGTGAGCGCGATGCATGCCACGCTTGGAAGGGGATTTTTTGTTCTGTTGAACGGCCATGTTGTTACTCCAAAAAAATCAGTTCGGCTTACCTTTAAGCCCTGCTAACGTTGCAAACGGATGAATCCGTTCACCAGCATCAGCAGCGCCAGGAAAACCACATTTTTCATGCCTGGGCGCGACTGGCAGAGAAAGCAGGATTTCATCCTCAACCAACTCAGCCACATACAGTTCGCTTGCCACCGGCAGAAAATCTCGTGTGTCGTCTTCCAGCTCGTCTTGCGACATATCAGCGCCTTCAGGAATAAGCTCCAGTAGGCTATCGACATCCAGATCAAAAGAAATTGCTCCGAGGCAACGCTGACAAGCTAGGGAAATTTGCCCCCCAACCTGCAAATGCAATGTGTACTCGCCACGCTTTCCCTGCGCCCCCTGAAGACGGAAAGTTACCCCTCCAGAAATCTCGGTAAGCAAATCATGCAGGCGTTCAAGATCCACAACCGCCAGTGTTCCTTCAAGAACACGGCCTTCACGGGCAAAAACAAACGCGTCAGTAATTCTTTTCAATCTTGAGCTGTTACGACCTAAACCCAAGATGATATTATTTTTGGCTTTCCAAGTCAAAACAAAGTGCCGTCTAAAGATATCGGTCCAACACCTTGTTGCAATAGGTCTTTCATGTCACAAAAAATTATTCTTGCTTCGACGTCGCCCTATCGGCGCGAGCTTTTGGCCCGCCTTGGGGTACCATTTGAGGTTGCCAACCCTTTAGCCGATGAAAGCCCTCTACCTGGCGAGTCGCCCGAAAACCTCGCACTGCGCCTGTCGGAAGTCAAAGCACAGGCTGTTGCAGCAGCCTATCCTGAGGCCCTGATTATTGGTAGCGATCAGGTTGCTACGGTCGACGGCAAAATATACGGAAAACCTGGCAACCAC
>JAQTZQ010000139.1 GCA_028687645.1 Rhodocyclaceae bacterium | reverse complement strand
ATTTTTGAGAAGGTCGACGCGCTGGCGATTCAGGGCTATACGATTGACGGCACCGTGGTGTATTGGAACCACGCCTCGGAAATAATTTATGGCTTCAGCCCAGGTGAGGCCATCGGTGCCTCGCTTTACGAGCTGATCATTCCCGCTGCTTTGCGTCACGAAGTGGATGTCCAGGTACGCTGGATGTTCGAGAATCATGTGGGTGTACCGGCTGAGCGTTTGACGCTAAAGCACAAGGATGGGCATTTGGTTGAAGTTTACTCAACGCATGTGGTTGTCGAAACCGTTGAGCACGGGCCCTTGCTGTTTTGTCTCGATATCAATCTGGCCGAGCAAGCCAAGGCCGAGGATGCGCTGAAGGAAAGCGAAGCGCGTCAGAAAGTCATTCTTGATGCACTGGGGGAGGGTGTCTTCGGCACTGACAGCCATGGCATTTGTACCTTTATGAATCCGGCGGCGCTGGCGATGCTGGGTTTTGAGGAAAATGAGGTGCTGGGCAAGAACCAGCACCTGCTATTCCACCACCAACGCCCGGATGGATCCGATTACCCGTCAGCCGAATGCCCGGTTAGCCTGACCATGCACGATGGCAAGGTGCGGCGCCAAAGAGAATGGTTCTGGCGCAAAAATGGTGAGTGTTTCCCGATTCGTATTACGGTGACACCCAAGATGTGCCAGGGAAACATTTGCGGTAGTGTCGTGGCATTTTCCGATATCACCGAGAGCGTGCGGATTGCCGAGGAGCTTGAGCAGCACCACAACCATCTTGAGCAGCAGGTGCAACTGCGTACCGCCCAACTGGAAGAGGCGCGCACGGCTGCCGAGACAGCAAACCGCGCCAAGAGCGCTTTCCTGGCCAACATGAGCCATGAAATCCGCACGCCAATGAATGCTGTCCTCGGCATGGCGCACCTGATGCGGCGCGATGGGGTGTCATCCCAACAGGCAGACCGTCTGGACAAGATTGACCACGCGACGCACCACTTGCTGGCAATCATCAATGACATTCTCGACATCTCGAAAATCGAGGCCGGTAAGCTGACGCTGGAGCATGGGCCGGTCGATATTCCAGAAATTCTTGGCGGTGTTGTCAAGTTGTTTGACGAGCGTATCCAGAGTCGCGGATTGGTCTTGCGGATCCAGGCAGCCCACTTCCCCGAGCGCTTTCTGGGTGATGCGACTCGCATTAGCCAAAGCCTGATCAACTACCTCGGCAACGCCATCAAATTTACCGAAAGCGGTAGCATTACCTTGCGCGCCAAGCTGTTAAGCGAAAATCAAACGAGTGCCACCTTGCGTTTTGAGGTCGAAGATACCGGTATCGGTATTGACGCGGGAACCGTGAGCAGTCTGTTCGATGCCTTCAAACAGGCGGATAGTTCAACAACACGAAAATTTGGCGGCACCGGGCTTGGCCTTGCCATCACCAAACATCTGGCGCACGCCATGGGTGGGGAGGCCGGGGTTGATAGCCAGCTGGGGCATGGTAGCTGTTTCTGGTTCACCGTACGCCTTGAAAAAAATGCCGCATTTTCGCCGTTGACCGTAATGCCGGAATACGAAGTGCCGGCCTTTGAAGCGCTGGCCGGCCATCACGTCCTGATTGTTGAAGATGAACCGATTAACCGCGAAATTGCCGGCGAATTACTCAGCGACGCTGGCGTTAGCAGCGACTGCGCGGAAGATGGGCGCCAGGCGGTCGAGCGGGTACGCAACAACCACTACGACCTGATCCTGATGGATATGCAGATGCCGGAAATGGATGGTCTCGAAGCGACCCGCCAAATCCGCCAATTGCCCGGCTGTGCAATGCTCCCGATTGTCGCCATGACGGCCAACGCCTTCAGCGAAGATCGCGAACGCTGCCGGGTTGCCGGGATGACGGATTTCATGAGCAAACCGATCGACCCCGACGTGCTCTTCGCCACCCTGCTGCGCAACCTGAGCAATAGCCAGCAATAAGCGAAGAGCCGGCGCGGCGCGCCGCAAAACGGTACACTGCTGTTTTTGCGAGAGATATTGCGCTCGCCTCACCGCTTTGCGAAGGTAATCCGATGTATCCGGTCCATGACGTTGACGCCCTCCTTTTAATCGCCACCACCCTCGCCTCCAAGCGCCGGCCGGCTGAACTTGTCGAAATTATTGCGGCGATGGATCTTTTGCAGGTGGCGATTCCCTCCGAAGCGCGCTTGGTTGAAGCCTTCGCGCACCTCGGCCAACACGGCATGCTGTGCGCCCGGGAAGACGGCTTTGCGCTGACTGAAAATGCTGAAAAAGTGATGGCTGAGCAGCCCAAACGCGGCACCAGCGAAGAGAAAATCTTCCGCGTGCGGGATGATCTTTCCGCCTTTACGACCAAGCCCGATCACGCCGCCGTCGTAGTCACGGAAGAGGCGCTCACGGCAGCGATGTCGGCCCATAAAGTGTCCGGCGAAGGGGCTGGCAAAAACCTGCTGGTGCCCAAGCCCAAAACCGATGGCGACCAACAGCGCCCCGGGCAACGCTTCCGCAAGCCGTTGCCTGCCCACAAGCGCAAGCGCTGAGTTCGGCATGAGCGAAGTTAACGCCTCTTTCAGCGAGTTGCCCCTGTCGCCAGCCATGCTGACGATTTTGCAGCAGCTTGAATACCTGACGATGACGCCGATTCAGGCCGCCAGCCTGCCGATTGCCTTGGCCGGCTATGATTTGATTGCGCAAGCCAAAACCGGTAGCGGGAAAACCGCCGCTTTCGGCCTCGCCCTGCTCAACAAACTCAACCCCAAAAGCTTTGCCGTACAGGCCATGGTGCTTTGCCCGACGCGCGAATTAGCCGATCAGGTGACGCAGGAAATCCGCCGTCTGGCGCGCTTTGAAGACAACATCAAGGTGCTGCCGCTGTGTGGCGGTTCGGCCATGCGCAACCAGATCACCAGTCTGGAAAACGGCGTGCACATCGTTGTCGGTACGCCGGGCCGCATCATGGATCACATGGAGCGCGGCACGATCAAGCTCGATGGCTTGCAAACGCTGGTCCTCGACGAAGCCGACCGCATGCTTGACATGGGTTTCCATGATGACATCGCCTACGTCGCCAAACGCTGTCCGAAAGAGCGCCAGACCCTGCTTTTTTCGGCGACTTATCCGGAAGGCATTGCCCAACTGGCCAAGCAGTTTTTGCGTAACCCGCAGGAAGTGAAGCTGCTTGAGCAACACGCCGGCAGCAAGATTCGCCAGCGTTTCTACGAGATCAAGCACGAAGATCGCTTGCAAGCTGTCGCCATGCTGCTCAAACATTACCGCCCGGTCAGCACGCTGGCTTTCTGCAACACCAAGCAACAATGCCGCGACTTGCTCAATGTGCTGCGCCATGAAGGTATACAGGCACTAACCCTGAATGGCGATCTTGAACAACGCGAACGCGATCAGGTGCTGATCCAGTTCGCCAATCGCAGCGTCTCAGTCCTGGTCGCCACCGATGTCGCCGCGCGCGGCCTCGACATTGCGCAGCTTGAGGCGGTGATCAACGTTGATGTAACGCCCGATCCGGAAATCCACATCCACCGTATCGGCCGCACCGGTCGTGGCGATGAAGACGGCTGGGCGCTCAGCCTGTGCAGCACGGCCGACAAACGCCGTGTTGCGGCGATTGCGACAGCGATGAATTGCGCGGTGACCTGGGATGATCTCGGCAAGCTGCAAAACGACGACAAATCGCCACTGGTGCCGCCGATGTCCACCTTGCAGATACTCGGCGGGCGCAAGGAAAAAATCCGCCCCGGCGACATTCTCGGCGCGCTGACCGGCGAAGCGGGTTTTGCCCGTGAGCAGATCGGGAAAATTACGGTGACGGATCAATCCAGCTACGTGGCTGTTGCCCGCAATATTGCGCGTGATGCGATCAAGAAATTGTCAGCCGGCAAGGTCAAGGGCAAGACCGTCAAGGTGCGAGCGCTGTAAAAAATAGGCTATTTTTCGCCGTCGACCGTAACACTTTGCCACAGCGGCTGGCCGCCGGCGTCGAGATAGCTGAGGTAAGTCCGTAGATCAAATTCCAGTTGAAAATAGTCCGGCGCCATGTGTCGGCAAAGCTGGTAAAAAGCCTTGTCGTGCGCCCGCTCCTTGATGTGCGCCAGTTCGTGCACGACGATCATGCGCAAAAACTCAGCGGGCGCTTCCTTGAACAGCGTAGCGACGCGAATTTCCCGCTTTGATTTGAGCTTGCCGCCTTGTATCCGGGAGATGCTGGTGTGCGTGCCGAGCGCGTTGTGCAGCACATGCAGTTTGTTGTCGAAAGCCACTTTGCTCAACTGACCGGCATTGCGCAAATAGCTGTCCTTGAGTTCGTGCGCATAGTCGTACAGCGCCCGATCTGTGCGTACGGTGTGGGCTTCCGGGTATTTTTTCAGCAATATGCCGGCCAGGCGGCCATCGGCGATCAGCCTTTGCACTTGGGCAGCAATGTCATCGGGGTAGCCGCTAAGGTAGTTGATGCTTCCCCGAGGGGGCACGGCGTTTCTCCTGTGTTAGCCGATGCCGACCAGCAATTCCTGGATCAGCACATCCTGAACCTTGAGTTTACGCGGAAGTTTGCGATTAATCGCAATCAGCAGTGAATCACGAACCTCGGCCATTTTTGGGGGGCTTTCTTGTTGGTACGATGTGGCCAGGGAGTTGCTCACCACCGCCTCCAGCATTTTTTGCCGCTTGGTCAGGCCCTTTTCCTGCTCCGGGTCGATCAGCAGGCTGAGTTTGCAAATGACCAGTTGATCAATGCCGACAGAGGTTCTGACGCTGACCGAAACATAGGTTTCTTCCTCAATTTCGCTCGCCTGCTCGTCCAGATAGAAGTAAATGGCCGTGGCGCCGATGACCGCAAAGGCCGCGAGCAGCAGCCAGAAATGGCGTAACCACGACTGTTCGTCGCGCTTGCCTTTGTTTGCGGTGGCGAATTTGGCGGATCTGTTGATACTTGCGCTGGGATTCATGGGCTGGCTCGGTCAATCACTGTGTTTGTTCAGGATAGTAAAATAATAACATAAATATCAAAAGTGACAATATTGACTTATTTGGTAGAGATATAACTTTCCCGGTAAATTTGCCAAAAAATATAAAATGGCCGGATTGAGTGAAAGGATTTGAGATGCAGGATACCGACTACTTAAGCACGCGTGAGGCCGCAAGCATCCTTGGGCTATCGCTCGGCACGGTGCAAAAAATGGTTGAAACCGGGGCTTTGCAAGCCTGGAAGACCGAAGGCGGGCACCGCCGGATTGTGGCCGCATCGGTGCGCGAGATGCTGGCCCAGCGCCAGCGTGGCGGGGCGGCCTCGACCATGCTCGATGTGCTGGTCGCGGAAGACAATCTGACTTTTCAGACGCTCTACAAGTCAGCTTTTGAGCTGTGGGATTTCCCGATCAAGCTGCGCCTGGTGGATAACGGCTTTGATGGCCTGCTCCAGGTTGGTAGCCGCAAGCCGGACGTTCTGATCACCGATCTGATGATGCCCGGTATGGACGGTTTTGACATGATCCGCCGACTGCGCAGCAACAAGGACTACGCCAGCATGGTGATTGTTGTCGTCAGTTCGATGGAGGCGGAAGAAATCGCCGCCCAGGGGGGGCTGCCGAACGACATCATGGTTTATAAAAAGCCCATTCCGCTAGTCGAGATCAAGGGCTATTTGCGTGCCATTTATCAATTACGCCTGCATCATTCGGGCAGCTGATCTGGCGTCGTTTTTCCCTTTCGGTCAGGCGATTTTTCGGTATAGTAAGTACAGCGCTTGCTCCGTTTGTTGAACGAAAAATAGAGGGGCTCCAGCGCAAAGGGAGAATACCCTGACGAATCGAGACACATCGGCGGAGCGGGAAACCAATGCACCCTTGACGGGCATGATGCAGCGGATGTTTTCGCTCAAATTTTTCCCCTGGCTCATTCTTTATCTTGGTTTGGCGCTGACGTTCGGCCTGTGGCGCAGTTATCAAACCAACGCCAGGCAGGCGCTGGAGGTCGAGTTTCATATTATTTCCGACCAGTTGACCGAGGCCATCGCTCAGCATTTGCAGTCCAATGAGCAGGTCTTGAGGGGCGTTGTCGGCTTATTCAATTCCTCGCAGGATGTCAGCCGCGAAGAATTCAGGGCCTATGTCGAGGCGCTCCATCTCGAAGACCTCTTTCCGGGCATCCAGGGCGTTGCTTTTTCCCAGCTAATCCAGCCCTCGGCGCTTGCCGCGCATGTTGATGAAATGCGTGCTCAGGGCCACATCAATTACGTCATTCGCCCCGAGGGCGTGCGCGATGTCTATTCCTCAATTGTTTACATTGAGCCATTTTCCGGGCGCAACCTGCGGGCCTTTGGCTACGATATGTTTGCCGAGCCGGTGCGTCAGGCGGCAATGCAACGGGCGCGTGATGAAGGGGTGGCTGCGATGTCAGGCAAAGTCACGCTGGTTCAGGAAACCAGCGAGGATGTGCAACGAGGTTTTTTGCTCTATTTGCCGGTTTACCGTAGCAATTTGCCCCGTACGACGCTGGAAGAGCGGCGGAGCAATCTGCTAGGCTGGGCTTATTCACCGTTGCGTATCAATGACATGATCAATGGCGCGCTGGGTCAGGTCGATTTTGCCGGCACCAGGTCACTGACAGATTTTGAGATTTTTGCGGCAGAGCGGCCATCCGAAAACAGCCTGATATTCGATAGTGACAGCCGCTTGTCCTTGATCCTGGCGCCGTCCGGGGAATTTGCCAGCGAACGCCAGATAAAGTATGGCGGCACGGTATGGACGCTGCGTTTCTTCTCTTCGCCGCGTTTCGATGCCCGGCTGGATCAGAGTCAGGCGCTCTATATCGCGCTGACTGGTAGCGCTCTGAGCCTGCTGCTGGCGCTCATTGCACTGGCGCAAAGACGCGTGGTTGAGGCGCTGCACCGGACGGCAGAGGCCAATTTGGCACTCAGCCAGAGTAAGGATAGCTACCAGACCTTGTTCAGCGGCATGACCGAAGGCGTTTTTTACCAGCAGGCCGATGGCTTGATTACCGATGTCAATTCAGCGGCACTTGAGCTGTACGGTATTTCGCGCGATGAGTTGCTGGGCTGCACCGCGATCAATCCGGCGTGGCATATGGTGAATGAGACGGGCGAGTTGCTCGCCCCGGAAAATCATCCCGCCATGCTTGCCTTGCGTACCGGTGAAGTGGTGGTCAATAAAGTGCTGGGTGTCTTCAATCCTCGGCGCAGCGCGATTGTCTGGCTTGGCGTTAACGCCACACCGTTGTTTGCAGCGGGGCAGTCGGTGCCGCATCAGGTTTTTGTCACGATGTTCGACCTGTCGGAACAGAAGGCGGCGGAAGAAGCGCTGCGGCAGAGCGAGCACCGGCTGCGTGACATGGTTGAGAATCTCCCGGCGGGCGCAGTCCATAGAACGGATGAGGGCTTGTGGATCAATGCCAAAGCCGAGTCAATTACCGGATACTCGCGCGCCGAGTTATGCACCATCGAGGCCTGGTTCTCCAATTTGTATGGCGAGCGCGCCTCTACGCTTCGTGAGTACTACGAAGCGGATCGGCTGGCGGGCTTTTCCGAATCCCGTACGGCCTTGATACGGCGCAAGGATGGCGTTGAGCGCTGGGTGGAATTTCTGGTCTATTGCTATGCCGGTGGTGACGTCTGGTTGCTGAATGATTTAACTGAGCGTCGCCAGACGGAAGAGCGACTCAAGCTGGTCGATTTTGCCCTGGATCATGTGAACGTCGCAGCTTACCTTGCCGACCGAAATGGGACTTTGCATTATGTCAATCAGGCGGCCTGCGATACCCTGAAGCACTCGCGGGATGCATTGCTTAATCTCAAGCTTTGGGATGTCGATGCCACGGTGTCGGGAACGCTGACAGATTGGCAGGCGCGATTTGCCGATTTCGAGCAACAAGGCTCAGTCTGTATTGAGTCGCTGCATAAAACCTCGGCTGGCGAACTGATTCCCGTTGAGGTGAGGGCCAATTGCTTTGTTCTCGGTGAAGCGCATTTTGTGCTCGGACTGGCCACCGATATCACGGTGCGCAAGCAGGTCGAAGAAAAATTGCTGGTCATGGTTGCCGCGATTGAGCAAAGCTCGAATGCGATCGAAATAACCGATACCGACGCCGTGATCGAGTATGTGAATCCGTCTTTCCTCAAAACCTCGGGCCGCACGCGCGAGCAGGTTATTGGCCAGAACCCGCGTATTTTCGCTTCAGGTGAAACCCCTCAAGCCACCTACGAGGCCATGTGGCGCAAGCTTTCAGAGGGCCAGCCGTGGTCTGGCGAATTCATCAACAGGCGTCCGGATGGTGAGGTTTATGTTGAACACGCCAATATCTCGCCAATTCGCCAGAAAAATGGTCGCATCTCACACTTCATCGCAATCAAAGATGATGTGACCGAGCAGCGACGTATCGAGGCGGAGTTGAAGCGCTATCGGGAACATCTCGAAGAGTTGGTAGAAGCCAGAACTGCCGATTTGTCGGTGGCGAAAGAGGCTGCCGAGGCAGCCAGCCGCGCCAAGAGTACATTTTTGGCCACCATGAGTCATGAGTTGCGGACACCGATGAATGCCATCATCGGCCTCAGCCACATTCTGAGCCGTAAGTCAGCGGATGCCGAGCAGCGCGACAAACTCGGCAAGATCAATGCATCGGCCAATGATTTGTTGAAAATTCTGAGCAATGTGCTTGATCTGTCGAAGATCGACGCCGAGAGAATGACGATTGATCCGGTGCCTTTCAGCCTGATTTCAGTGTTCAGTAATATCGATACTCTGCTGGGTCAAGAAGCGCAGGCCAAAGGGCTGCTGCTCGGCTGGGAGATACCTCCCGAATACCTTGGGCTGCAGCTATTTGGCGATGCCATGAAACTGCAACAAGTGTTGCTGGAGTTGATCAGCAACGGGATTAAATTTACCGCCAACGGTGGCGTTTCACTCAGTGTTAATGTCCAGGATGTCCGGGAAAAAATTTTAATGGTGCGCTTTTCTGTGGCCGATACCGGCATCGGCATTGCCCGCGAAGACTGGCCGCGCCTGTTCAACCCGTTTGAACAGCTCGATGGCTCAATGACCCGCCGCTTTGGCGGCACTGGGCTGGGCCTCGCTCTGGCGAAACGCATCGTGCAATTGCTCGGCGGTGAAATTGGCCTGGAAAGCGTACCCGGGCAAGGCGCCACCTTCTGGTTTACGGCAAAGTTTGAGCGGCTCGATGAGGGCAAAGCGAAAAGCGCTGATCTGCGGACTGAATCCAGAGAACTGCTGCTTGCGCGCCTTGAGGCGCTGCGCGAGCTTTTGGTTCAGGATGAAATCAGCGCCAGTGCTGCCTACCTGAGTTTGAAGCCTTCGATTGACTGTCTGGTTGGCTCAGCGGCAGAGCATCTGGGCCGCCAGATCGAGGATTTCGCCTTTGACGAAGCACAGATAACGCTGGAGGAAGTGATGCGGATTATCAGGCGCATGCCGACAACGCATTGAGCCTTTCAAAGCAACTCGGTGTCGTCGTGTGAATAGGCCGGGGCGCAACAGCAAAGAATATGCAGCGCTTCGCTGCCCTTGTTCTCGACGCTATGCGGTGTGCCCGGCAGGATGGCAATACTGTCGCCAACGCAAATCTCAAACTGGCTCTCACCGAGCGTCATCAGGCCGCAACCGCGAGTGACGTGGTAAATCTCTTCAGTGACCTGGTGGCGATGCCGTTGCGTACATGACCCTGGTGGGATGACGGCTTCCGCCAGACTTTGCTGGCGCACCGGGTGCCGGCTCGGGTGGAGCAGTTCGCGAATTTCTGAGCCGTCTTTGGTGATGTAGGCAAGCACCTCACTCAAGGCAGTTTTCACGGCTGCTTGACTCCCCAGGTTTGAATCGGCACGGTGGAAATCGAGTTAGCCGGTGCGCCATCGATGATCTTGCGGCTGATCGCCAGATAAA
>JAQTZQ010000310.1 GCA_028687645.1 Rhodocyclaceae bacterium | reverse complement strand
CCGGCGTAGAATTCAAGGCTGGGCGAATACAGGTAGGCATTTTTTACGAATTGGTTTCTCGATAACTCCAATTTTATCAAATACTTATCGCGTTATTCGCCCTATTTGTGCAAGATCCGGGTTAGGTTGATTTGGATGGTTTTAGCTGGATTGACCGCTTTGGTTGGCTGCGCACGGCGGAGTTGGGTCCGTTGATCTGGCCAGGTGATGCTTACGCGCGCACGAGAGCTGACCGGATGGTTCGGGGTTGGATTGCCCGTCATTTAGTGATTCCCCGGCAGTTGCCGGATGGTGCGGGTCGGGCGCTGGTGCTATCTGCTCAAGGGGCCAAATTACTGACGGAGGCGGGTATTGAGGCTCAGTCGGGCAAAGATATTGGCGAAATCCTTGATGGGCGCTGGCAAGCGCCAGCGACTTGGCGACATGACCTGATTTCCGCCGGCGTCTTGGCTGAGCTTTATGCACGGGGTTATCAGGTTTCACCCGAACGCGAGTTGCGTCGCCTGAATGGGGGCTTGGTCAAAATTCCTGATGGGTTGGCGTGGAACGATCAGGGGATTGTCCTTTGGCTGGAGACGGAGAATGCCCGCAAATCGGGCGCATCAATGACCGCGTTGGCGCAAACGATTTGCGCGATCTCGGCGGGAGGGGGTGCGATTCTCAATGGCCGGAAAGTAACGCATGCGATGGTTGCTTTTGTGGATGGGGCTGAGGATGAGCGACGCTATCAGCTGGATCATAAAAAGCGGGGCAGCAACGCGATTGCTTTGGTGGCCAGGCAGGATGTTCGTTTGATCTGGGCGAAATGCAGCTTACTCGGGTGCGGGGTTGATGCGGTGGTTTATGAGGATCCGGCTATGGTTGCCGCTGATCAGGTGAGTCAGGTTTTAAAGCGGCTTAATAATGTCGGGTGGCAGGTGAATGAGGCTGGCTTTTACTTTAGCCATTATGGTGAGCAGATTGCTACGGTCTGGGAGGATGAGGTGGATGGGTGGTCATTTGCAATTGATGATGCGCCGGCCTCGCTTGCCGGCAGCAAAGCGCTGGCGATGCGAGGGTGTGCGGCGGTGATTTCGGGGGGTCGAGGGGGGAATACGGGCTGAGTGGAAAGGATGGGCTGGCGGCACAGTTCGGATATCCCTGCCCAAATGGGCGCGCTGAAGAGCAGGATAAGCATTCAAACGAGAGAGGTGCCCGCCTTAATTGGGACTGGTGCCATGGAATTGACGCATCGCTTGCTCCAAACCGCCTTCGACAATTTCGCAGGAAACACCCAGCATCAGATTCAGTGGTAATCCAAAGTTTTCGATGAACATGCCCTCCTGATCGAGCGGCCGCCCATTTGCAATGGCGAGCGAACCCCCAAAGTGTTCAGCCAGTTTATCTACGGTCGGACGGACGTCTGCCAAGTAGCCAATCACTCGTTTGCCCAGGGCAATCGCACAGCCAACTTCAAAGGCAGTGCCTGAATCGGGTTCGAGACCACGGAACGGATTGAGATTGGCGATCACCGCATCGGCCTCGGTGATTAAGGCGATATTTGCTTTAAAAATCCCCTCGGCAGTTGTCTCATCGTTATCCAAGGGAACTATGGCTTGATGTCCATATTTAGCAACAAGGGCGCGCGCATCATCTGCCCATTGCAAGGCATCTGGGCGAAACACATCGGGGCCGGCGAGATAGATTTTCATGAGTTTGATGTTGATGGCTTAAGGAAACGCTGATTTAATCCTGGCTGGCAAATTATGCATATGGTATTATATAGTTTTAGTACGGCGCTTGAGGGCAACGGGGATGCAAACGAGTTTTTCTGAACTGGAATACGCGTCGAAGAAGAAACTGACGCGGCGAGATCGGTTTTTGACCCAGATTGAGGCCGTCACCCCGTGGGCGATACTGGAGCAGACGATTACACCGTTCTACCCGAGCAGCGGAGGTCGGGGGCGTCCGCCAATAGGACTGAGCCGAATGCTGCGGATGTATATCGCCCAGCAATGCTTCGGTCTGTCAGATGAAGGCATTGAGGATGCCCTTTACGACAGCCAAGCCATTCGCCGCTTTGTTGGTATTGATCTGGGACGAGACTCGGCACCAGACGCCACGACGCTCCTGGGCTTCCGTCATCTACTGGAAAGCCATCAACTCACCGAATCAGTCTTTGTTGCCGGCGGCGCAAACCCGTAGAAATTTGGCGGCGAGAAATGGCGGCGAAATGCGCATCCATGGCTGTAAGCGGAAAACTGCTCCGCTTACAGCCATGTCCAGCGTATTACGATTTATCCTGATATCAAGGGTTCGCTGCGCCGGGCTATCGCCCGCCCTTGACATCAGGATAAATCAAGCAACTTTCAGACCCGAATTTTTGTCGACGCCAAAATTTTGCGGAAAATTGGCACCGTTAACAGTCTTCAATGCCATCAATGGTCATCTGGCCGAGAAAGGCCTGTTTCTGCGTGAAGGGACGATTGTCGATGCGACACTGATTGCGGCACCGCCCTCGACCAAGAACGAAGCCGGCAAGCGAGATCC
>JAQTZQ010000138.1 GCA_028687645.1 Rhodocyclaceae bacterium | reverse complement strand
CAACCCGACTTTCACCTGCGCGCCAGTTTTGCGCTGACACTCAACAAACCATGATCTCGACCCTTCAATTCGGTATTGACCGTCTGCTCGCAGAGCCGGCCTTGCGCGCCCCGCTGGCCGCCAAGCGACTCGCCCTGCTCGCTCACCCGGCCTCGGTAACGGCTGATCTGACACATACACTCGACGCCCTCGCCGCCCTGCCCGATCTCAAACTGACGGCAGCCTTCGGCCCACAGCATGGCCTGCGTGGCGACAAGCAGGACAACATGGTCGAATCGCCCGAATTCATCGACCCGCAACACGGCACCCCGGTGTTCAGTCTGTACGGCGAAGTCCGCCGCCCGACCGACGCCATGATGGAGACTTTCGACATCCTGCTCGTTGACCTGCAAGACCTGGGTTGCCGCATTTATACCTTCATCACCACCCTGCGCTACGTGCTTGAGGCCGCCGCCAAACACGGCAAAGCCGTCTGGGTGCTCGACCGCCCCAACCCGGCAGGCCGACCCATTGAAGGCCTGACCCTGCGCGACGGCTGGGAGAGCTTCGTCGGCGCTGGCGCCATGCCGATGCGCCACGGCCTGACCATGGGCGAACTCGGCCACTGGTTCATCGCCACGCTGAAACTCGACGTCGATTACCGCGTCATCACCATGCAAGGCTGGCAACCCGACACCGCGCCCGGTTTTGGCTGGCCGCTGGGCGAACGCACCTGGATCAACCCCAGCCCCAACGCCCCCAATTTATGGATGGCCCGCGCCTACGCCGGCACCGTTATGCTGGAAGGCACGACATTGAGCGAAGGGCGCGGCACCACCCGCCCGCTAGAACTGTTCGGCGCACCGGACATTGACGCCAAAGCCGTCCTCGCCGAGATGCAAGCCTTCGCGCCGCACTGGCTGAGCGGCTGCCAACTGCGCGAAATCTGGTTCGAACCGACCTTCCACAAACACGCCGGCAAACTGTGTAACGGCCTGCAAATTCATGTTGAAGATGGCAATTACCAGCACAGCAATTTCACGCCTTGGCACTTGCAGGCACTGGCATTCAAAGCCATCCGCCGCTGCTATCCCGATTACGCCTTGTGGCGCGATTTCGCTTACGAATACGAACACGAGCGCCTGGCCATCGACCTGATCAACGGCTCTCCGCATTTGCGTGACTGGGTCGATGACCCCGCCGCCACCCCCGATCAACTGGATGCGCTGACCCTTGCTGACGAAGCCGCCTGGCAATCAGCAACCGCCGCCTTTCAACTCTACCGCTAACGCCCATGACCAACGTTCTAAAACCCTACACCGACGCCGCCACTGCTGAACAAATCCTGAGCGACACCCAGCACTGGCTGGAGCGCGCCGTCATCGGCCTCAACCTCTGCCCCTTCGCCAAAAGCGTCTTCGTCAAAAAACAGATCAGATACGCGTTGACCGCAGCAAACACGGCGGATGAGTTACTCGCCGAACTGGAGCAGGAATTGACGCTACTGGCCAACACGCCGCCAGAGCAACTCGACACCACCCTGCTCATTCACCCGCAGGCGATGACCGATTTTCTCGACTACCATTTCTTTCTCGCCGAAGTTGATGCGCTGCTGCGCAATCTCGATTACGAAGGTGTTTTCCAGATCGCCAGCCTGCACCCGCAATACGAATTCGCCGGCAGCGATCCGGACGACATCGCCAACTTCACCAACCGCTCGCCCTACCCAACGCTGCATTTACTGCGCGAAAGCAGCATCGACCGTGCGGTTGCCGCCTTCCCGGACGCTGCGCATATTTTTGAGCGCAATATCGAGACGATGGAAAACATGGGGCACGAGGGGTGGAAAAAGCTTTGGCTGGCTTGAGCCGCTTTACGGTGTCAATTCAGACGCCAGCAAATAAATCTCCAGCTGCTCGTCAAAGTCCTTGAAATGCCTGAGTAGCGACGCCAGCGCCTGATCGACACCCTCAATCGCCAGAATGCAGTTGCCATCGCGTGTAAAGACCACGCGTATTTCCTTCAGCTGCAGCGAGATGTCCATGTGCGCCCGGTTGTGGGCAATGCGGTGTTCCGGCGGAACGCCCTCTTCCATCATGTACATCGACTCGATGAGATTGTGCTTGAGGGTGACATCGACAAAGTTCTTGATCAAGGCTTCGATGTTGCCATGACAAAGCTGACGAAGACTCGTATCGCAGGCGTTACAGTTGCTCACCTTTTCGCGCTGCGTGCATTCAGCCTGGATGCGCGAAATCAGTTCGAGCATGTGCTGATGATCCCGACGGATTTTTTCGACGTCCTGTTCGCGAGCCATTGCCTTAAATTCCTTTCAATCCACGCTGAACTGCTTGATTTTGCGCTGTTTGGACAACACCCCGTACCAGAGGTTCGCCAAGGCTAAGGCTTTCAAGGCTAAGGCTTTATATGCCTTGCTGAAGCGATTGCCCGCTCAAGCGTGCCCTGCCGTATGAAACCAGTTCAACTTGCGGCGTGGCAGCAGGTAATCGAGTTCGTCGTCTGGCCTGTCCTGCAAGCGCAATGAGCGCTCGATTTTGAGCGAATCTTCTTTAGCCAGATCAACAATGATGGCCTGCCGACGGGGGGTTTCAGGATCGTAGATCATCACTTGCGGGCTTAACGGCTTCTCGGTGCAGGCTGAGGCGACCACTGCACCGGAGCGGCCATCGCTGAGCAAGACGATGGAGCCGGGCGGATAAACCCCCATGGCGCGCACGAACAGTTGTAGCAGCACCGAATCGAAAGCGCTTTGCTCCTTGGTCCACATGGTCGCCAGGGCCTCGGCTGGCGAGAGTGCGCGGCGCGGGTCGATCGGATTGGAGAGACTGTCGAAACGGTCAGCGATGCCGACAATGCGTGCCGCCACATGGAGCGCCTTGCCGCTGATTCCGTCCGGGTAACCCTTGCCATCCATGCGCTCGTGGTGATGCAAAATCGCGGCAAGCATCGGCGGCGTCAGGTGGCCGGCGCGCAAGGCGCTTTCGTAGCCGGCGCGGCAATGGGTTTGATAGAGCGCTTCTTCATGCTTGTTGCGCGCCGTGTTACGCAGGATGGATGAGCTGATACCGTTCTTGCCAATATCGTGCAGCAGCGCACCAACGCCCAGTGCGCGCAAAGCTTCGGCGGGCAGCCGGGCTTGTTTGCCGAGCAGCAACGACAGGGTCATGACGGACAGCGAATGTGCGGCATTGCCATCCGCCTGAGCTTTTTCGGCGATCAAGACAATTGCACTATCGGGATCGGCGAGCAAGGCTGCGGTTGATTGGGCGCTAACCTCCGTGACTTGCGCGACGCTTTCTTCCGGGTGTTGATCAAAGGATTTAAATACCCCCCCGATGACTTTAGCCGCCCCGACATAATGTTTTTGCGCAGCATCCAGGCGCCCCCGTAACTCGCTCATCACCTTGGCGCGCTCGATTTTTTCGGCAATTCTTTGGGCCTTCAAAGCAGCCAAACGCTCGGTTTCGGCCTGCGTCACCGGATCGGGAGGAGGCGCAATTTTGGGTAAAGGCAGGGGCGGCACCCGACAACTGGCGAGATCGCAAAAAATTTGCGGGAGATGCAGCGCCGCAATCTGCCGTGCCTGCTCCTCGTCAGCAATGACGAAGGAGTTGAACATAAACTGGTGCTCCATCCACGACACCGGCAGGCGCACATGAACGCCGGGGCGCAATTGCGCGGCCTCGACGATAATTTCGCCATGACGCTGTTTATGAATATCTTCTTTTTCCGACATTGCTTTTTAGCTTTTCAACCTGAATATTTTATTGGCGACGGGCCTGAATAACCCGCTGCGCTGCCACTACGCCTCGATATTGTGCCTCTTCAAACAGCGAAAATCCCGATAAATCCGCATGCGCCAAGGCGATACGCTGATTATAAAATCCGGCCAGTTTTTGCCGTTGACCCTGGGGCCAGCCTTTGTTTCCATGGTCGTACCAAATACTCCCCGGCACCGGACGGCGCATGGCGTGGGCGTTACGGAAGATGTCGAGGCGGGTAGTCAGTTGGCGAATATTCGGATGCACGCGCTCCAACTCGGCGAGGATGCCTTCAGCCCAGGCTTCGCGAGGCGTTTCAAGTAATAGCCGGCGACCTTCTGCCGGCGTCACGTCATGCAAGGCGCGGTAGTAAGTAAAAACCGTGCCGCTCAAATGGCGACGAATCAACTGATGGGTGGCTGTCACATAGCCAAGGCCGGGGCTGTCGTAAAAGACGTTATCCCAGGATGCGGGTGCGCCGTGGCGCTCTTCGGGAAAATCCGCCAAATGTAGATTGGCCGTCAGCCAAGGCGAGTAATCGCCCGCCAGCGCTGCGCTGCGAAGTTCGCCGGGCATTGCCGGCCAGACGCGGGGCAGAATAAAAACCGGGGCGGCCCAGATGATTTGCCGCGCTTCGAAGCGCACCGTTTTTGTCCCCAAAAGCGCGTCGACCGTCACAATTTGCTTACCCTCTTCAATGCGCCAGACCATCGCCCCGGTGACGATCCGACCAGCGGCGCTGGCCGCCAGCCCGCGCATTAGCCAGGCGTTGCCTTCCGGCGCGGTGAGCACGGTGTCGCTGGCGGCGTTGGCGGCTTCGCCGTTGCGGCAGGCGAAGTAATGCAAACCAGCCCAGGCCGATGTTTCGGTGTGCGCCATGCCGTAATCGTCGCGCGTCGCATAATTGGCCAGCCAGTGCAGGCTGGGCGCGGTGAAACCGTTTTCAGTCAGCCACTGGCTGAAAGGGATTTTGTCGAGTTGGCGCCATTCGGAGTCGCGACTGGAGAGTTCCATCGGAATGGCAAAGAGCCGACGCCCATCACTGCCTTTGGCGCGCTTCAATTCATCCATGCGCTCATGGAAACGCTGCTGCTGTTCGCGCTCGCCGGCATCGAGACCGCGCTGCGGCAACAAGCCCTCTTCCCACAGCCCGTTGCGATAGACGCGTTCCTGCGGCGTGGCGCACAGGTAGCGTTCATCGTAGGTTGGCTTTTGAGCAGTCGGGTCGCCCTGCAAAACCTTCAACTCGGAGAGCAACTCACGCACCAGCGTTGATTCGCTGGTCGGCAGCGGTAGGTAATGCGCCCCCCACGGGTAGGCGACGAGCGGGCTTTGTCCGGCGCGCGAATTGCCGCCCGGCTCACTTTCCATTTCCAGCACTAAAAAGTCGTCGACCGCAGACTTGGCCAACTTCCATGCCGCCGAAAGGCCGGAAATGCCGCCACCAATAATCAGCACGCCCGTTTTGCGGGTTTCGGATGGGGCAGGGAAACTACCCTCGCGCAAACGATGCCCCAGCGCGTGCGACATGCCGAGCAATTCGCCGGGCGGCAATGGTGTTTTAGCAGCGGGTGCGCAACCGGCGAGAGCAGCCGCCCCCACCGTGGCGAGAAATTCTCGGCGGTTAGTCAAACTTTCGCAGCGACAGGCTGACGGAGAGTTGCGCACCGAGCCAGCCGAGGAAAGCGCCGGCGGCAGAAAGCGCGCCGATTTCAGCCAAACCCAGCGGGCGCAGGCTGAAGTTACCGCCATAAAGCGCCACCAAGTCAGCCACCGGCGTCGCCAACAGGCTCAGGCCGCCGGTCACCAGTACAGCGGCAACCAAACCGCCCAAGCCGCCCTGCAAAGCACCGTAGTAATAAAAAGGGCGGCGGATAAAAGCGTCCGTCGCGCCGATCATGCGCGCCACTTCAATTTCCATCGCCTGCGCCATCACTTGCAGGCGGATGGTGTTGAAAGTCACCAGCACCAGACCGGCAGCGAAGACCCCGGCGAGCATCCACAAGGCCAGTTTGCCGAGTTTGAGGAAAGCGTCGAAACGCTTGACCCAGGCCGTATCGAGCTGAACGTGGGCGACCTTGGGCCAGCTGGCGATTTCCTTGCGCATGACCTCCAGCGCCTCGGGCTCGGTGTTGGTCGGCTCGACGATGAAGGCGTCGGGCAACGGGTTGCGCGGCAGGCTGGCGACAATATCGGCCATGCCTTCGCTCTTCTGCATGCGCTTCAAGGCCTCTTCTTTCGGCACAAATTTCCATTTGCCACTGGCCACCGAGCGCAATTTGGCTTCAATGTCGCCGACGTCTTTTTTGCTCGCATCAAGCGTCATGAACAGGCTGATCTGCTGCACGCCGGTCGCATGGCTACCCAGATCGCGCAGATTATCGAGCAGCAAATAGCCGGCTGCCGGCAAGGTCAGGGCGATGCCGATAACCAGCAGCGAGAGCAGCGTATTGAGCGGCGTTGACCACAAACGACGAAACGCCGAGGCCAGGGCAGCTTTATGCTGGGAGAACCAGGCGTTCATAGTAGCCGCCCGTGATCAAGGCGCAGCACATTCGGGTGATAGCGCGCAATCCAGTTCTGATCGTGCGTGGCGATCACCACGGTGACGCCGACTTGATGAAAGGCCGCAAAGATTTCAAGAATTTCAGTCGCCGACTCAGTATCCAGATTGCCGGTCGGCTCATCGGCGATCAGCACCGTTGGCCGGTTGACCACGGCGCGGGCAATCGCCAGACGTTGCTGTTCGCCGCCAGAAAGCGCGATAGGCTTGGCCTTCTCGCGCAGCAACAAACCGACTTTATCGAGCGCTGCCTGGGCACGACGAATAGCCTCGCGGCGCGGCAAACCGACAATCTGCAACGGCAGCAGCACGTTATCCAACACGCTGCGATCGAACAGCAGCTTTTGATCCTGAAAGACCATGCCGAAATTGCGCCGCAGATAGGGAATGGCGCTGCGCCGTAAAGCTGAAAGATTCTGCCCATTAACCAGCAGACTGCCCGAAGTTGGCCGCTCAAGCGAAGCAATCAGCTTGACCAGGGTGGTTTTGCCCGCGCCGGAATGACCGGTGATGAACACCATCTGGCCGGCGGAAATTTGAAAACTAACGTCCTTGACGGCCTCAAAACCGCCCGGATACCGCTTGCTCAGGCTACTGGCGACAATCATTCAAACAAGGCATCCACAAAATCTTTGGCCGAGAAGGGACGCAAATCGTCGATCTGCTCACCGACACCGATAAAGCGGATCGGCTTCGGGCATTGCCGGGCAATCGCCGCCACGACACCGCCCTTGGCCGTGCCATCGAGCTTGGTGACAACCAGACCGGTAACGTGCACCGCCTTGTCGAAGGCCTTGACCTGTTGCAGCGCGTTCTGGCCAATGTTCGCATCAAGCACCAGCAAGGTTTCATGCGGGCCATCCGGATCGATTTTTTTGATCACGCGGCGCACCTTGGCGATTTCTTCCATCAGATGCAACTGGGTCGGCAAACGACCCGCCGTATCGGCCAGCACAATATCGATGCCGCGTGCCTTGGCGGCGGAGATGGCATCAAAAACCACGGCAGCGGGGTCGCCTTTGTCCTGCGCGATGACGGTTACGTTATTGCGTTCGCCCCAGGTTTCCAACTGCTCACGCGCCGCCGCGCGGAAAGTATCGCCGGCGGCCAGCAGTACGCTCTTGCCCTGATTTTGATAATACTTGGCGAGCTTGCCGATCGAGGTCGTCTTGCCGGCACCGTTCACCCCGGCAATCATGATCACAAACGGTTTGTGGGTACTGACATCGAGCGCCTGCTCCAGCGGCTGCAAGACCGCCAGCAGCGCATCGGCCAGGGCTTTCTGGATCAATTCCGGCGTATCCAGCTTGTCGCGCTTGGCGGCTTTCTTCAGCTCGTCGAGCAGGTGGGCGGTTGCTTCAATGCCGCAATCGCTGGTCAGTAGCAAGGTTTCCAATTCCTCAAGCAACTCATCGTCAACTTTGCCGCGAGAAAAGATGGATTTAAGCTTGCCGCCCCATTGCGCCCGCGTCTTGGCCAGGCCCTTGAACAGGCGCTCGCGCCAGGAAGGCGTGGCCGCAGTTGCGACCGGTGCCTCGGCTTTTACATCGCTACTAGATTTTTTCAGGAAACTGAACATGGGGAAAGTGGTCTCAAGCCGTGCTGACAGTCGGGCGACAAGCCGTTAAGATGCCGTCCAGATTAGTGCAAAATTGGTTGCCAATTCTAGCAGAACCCCATAGAAAGCCTCGCCTCACCATGCGCATACGACACCTCCTTCCCATTTTGCTGGCCCCTTGGCTGTTGACCGCAGCAAACGCCAACCCCTACGAAACCACGCTGAAGAACGGCTTGCGCGTTATCGTCAAGGAAGATCGCCGGGCGCCGACTGCGGTGCAGATGGTTTGGTATCGCATCGGCAGCGTCGATGAAGTCGATGGCGCCTCGGGCGTTGCGCATGTTCTTGAGCACATGATGTTCAAGGGCACGCCGAGCGTCGGCCCCGGCGAGTTCAACAAGCGCGTGGCTGCTGCCGGTGGGCGCGACAATGCCTTCACCAGCCGCGATTACACCGCTTACTTCCAGCAGGTGCCGAAGGAGAAGTTGGAAGAAATGGTCCAGCTTGAAGCCGACCGCATGCGGCACCTGAATGTTGATGCCAAGGAATTTGAGCAGGAAATCAAGGTGGTCATGGAAGAGCGCCGGATGCGCACGGATGACAACCCGCAATCCAAGCTTTTTGAACAAATGAATGCTGTCGCTTTTCAGGCCCACCCTTATCGCCGCCCGATCATTGGCTGGATGAATGATCTGGAAACCATGACCGCAGCCGACGCCAAGGCGTGGTACGACACCTGGTATGTGCCCAACAACGCGACCTTGATCATCACCGGCGACGTTGATCACAAAAACGTATTTTCGCTCGCCGAGAAGTATTACGGCCCGCTTGAAGGCCGCGCACTACCAACTCGCAAGGCGCAAACTGAACCTGTCCAAGAGGGAACGCGCCGGGTCAACGTCAAAGCCCCGGCTGAATTGCCGGTGTTGATCATGGGCTACAAGGCACCGATTCTGCGTGATGTGGAAAATGACAGCGACCCTTACGCGCTCACCATGCTCAGCGCCGTACTCGACGGCCATGACGCCGCCCGCTTCAACAAACATCTGGTGCGCGAACAGAAAGTTGCGCTCTCGGTAGGCTTCGATTATGACGCTACCGCCCGTGGCCCTGGCATGATTTACCTGAGTGGCAGCCCGGCTGAGGGCAAGTCGGTGCCTGAGCTCGAAGCCGCCTTGCGCAGCGAAATCGAGCGCGTCCAGAAAGACGGTATCAGCGAACGGGAGCTAAAGCGCGCCAAAGCGCAATTGCTCGCTTCGGAGGTGTACAAACTCGATTCCATGTTTGGGCAAGCGATGGAGATCGGCCAGACCGAAGCCGTCGGGCTGTCTTACAAAAAGCTGGATCGGATGCTGGAAAAACTGCAAAACGTCAGCGCCGCTGAAGTACAAGCCGTCGCAAAAAAATACTTTAGCGACGACACCCTGACCGTCGGCGTTCTCGAACCGCAAGCACTCGACGGCAAACCGCGTCGCTCTGCCGTTGCCACTCGCCACTAAGAAAAAATCATCATGAAAAAGCTGTTGACCGTAACAATTGCCCTGCTGCTGGCCCAAAGCGCGCTGGCTGGCGTCAAGATTGAACATTGGGTTTCAACATCCGGGGCCAAAGTCTACTTTGTTGAAAGTCGGGTATTGCCCATGCTCGATGTTGATGTCAGTTTTGCCGCTGGCTCGATGTTCGACCCGGCAGGCAAATCCGGCCTCGCCGCACTCACCCGAGCCACGCTCGATCTCGGCGCCGGCCAACGTGACGAAACGGCGATTGCTGAACAACTCGCCGACATCGGCGCCAATCTGGGCGGCGGCGCCGACACCGATCGCGCCAGCGTCTCGATCCGCACCCTCTCTGCCCGCGACAAGCGCGATCCGGCGATTGAAATTTTGCGCTCCGTGATGCAACAACCGCGCTTTGATGCCGCTGTATTTACCCGCGAACAAACGCGCACCATCACCGGCATCAAGGAAGCCATGACCCGGCCCGACGCCATCGCCGGCAAGGCTTTTTGGGCGGCACTCTACCCCAATCACCCTTACGGCCAGCAGGCCACGCCCGAGTCCGTCAGCGCCATCAACCGTGATGACCTGCAGGCCTTTCACGCCCGCTATTACACCGCAGCCAACGCCAGTATCACGCTGGT
>JAQTZQ010000137.1 GCA_028687645.1 Rhodocyclaceae bacterium | reverse complement strand
TGTTGCACAACAGCCTCTACTCCCATAAACGCCAGCTTGGCCTTTTGGTTGTCAGCATCGCTGGCGGTGCTGAAAGAACCGGCCTGAAGAAACAGCGGCTGCTTGCTCTCCTTGGTCTCTTCTTTTTTTGGCTCTTCCTTCTTGGGTTCTTCCTTGGCGGCGACGGGCTTCTCCTGCTTTTCCGGCACCGCATCGGACTTACCCGGCAGGATGTCGTAAAACTGGAAGCGCTTTTCCGGAATCGGGTCACCCGGCTTGCCCGGCAAAGCCATGGGCTGCGCCGGCTGGCCGTTCGCTGAGGCAACCGGTTCAACGCGTGGTGGTGGCGATTTGTCGATAAACGGCAGCGGCGATTTGTTCATGTACCAGACCACGCCGGCTGCTGCGCCAACGCCCAGCACGAGGCCGATGAACATGCCGATCAGGGTGCCACCGGCAGATTTTTTCCTGGCGGGCTGGGTCTTGCGCGGCTTCATATCGCGGCTCATGGGTCAGTCCTTACATCGATTCCGGGCAGCTAACACCCAGAATGGCGAGGCCGTTGCGGATCGTCTGGCGCACGGCAGCGGCCAGTGCGACGCGGGCATCGCGCAACACCGCATCGTCTACCAGCATGCGCTCGGCGTTGTACCAGCCGTGGAACTCGCCGGCCAAATCCTTGAGGTAGAAAGCAATCAAATGCGGTGCCAAATCACGGGCGGCGGTGTCGATGACGTCACGGAACTCGGCCAGCTTGTTGGCAATGGCCAATTCACGCGGGTTGTCGAGACGCGACAGATCAGCTTCGGCCAAATCTTCAAAATTGCCGCTCCACTGGTTGAGCACCGAGCAGATACGGGCGTGGGCGTACTGGATGTAATAAACCGGGTTTTCGTTGGTCTGGCTCTTGGCCAGATCGAGGTCGAAATCAAGGTGCTGATCCGACTTGCGCAGGGCGTAGAAAAAACGGCAGGCGTCGTTACCGACTTCACCGCGCAACTCGCGCAGCGTGACGAATTCGCCAGAGCGCGTCGACATCGAGGCCTTCTGGCCGTTGCGATAAAGCACGGCAAATTGCACCAGCGCTACCTGCAACTTGGCGGCATCAAGATCCAGCGCGCTGATCGCACCATTAACGCGGGCAATGTAACCGTGGTGATCAGCGCCCCAGATATTGATGACCTTGTCGAAACCGCGCTCAAATTTGTTGAGGTGGTAGGCAATGTCGGAGGCGAAATAGGTGTAAAGCCCGTTTTCGCGTTGCACGACGCGGTCTTTTTCATCGCCAAAGGTCGTGGAGCGGAACCAGCGTGCGCCATTCTGCACATACAGATGGCCCTTTTTCTCCAGCAAGTCGACGCAACGCGCCACCAGGCCGGTATCGAACAAGGCCTTTTCCGAGAACCAGACGTCGAAATGGACGCCGAATTGTTCGAGATCGTCGCGGCAATCGGCCAGTTGTTCAGACAGCGCATGCTGATGGATGTAAGCCCAGTCGGCGCCGAGCAGTTCCTTGGCATTGGCAATCAGCGCATCGAGATGCTGGTCGCGCTGGCGCTTGGCTTCGTCATCGGCCCGACTGGCATCGGGCAGGCCGGGCGTGCCGGCGAGGACGGCCTCAGCGCTGCGAACATATTTCTGGCCGTGCGCTGCCGTAATCTGCTTGGCCATGTCGCGCACATAGTCGCCTTGATAGGCGTTGGGCAAAAACGGCACATCAACGCCGTTTTGCGCCAGATAACGTAGCCAGGTCGAGAGGCCGAGAATGTCCATCTGACGGCCTGCATCATTGACGTAATACTCTCGTGTTACATCCCAGCCGGCAAAGGTCAGCAGGCTGGAGAGCGAAGCACCGTAGGCGGCACCACGGCCATGACCAACGTGCAACGGGCCGGTCGGGTTGGCGGAAACGAATTCAATCTGGACTTTTTGCCAGCCGCCTTGCGTGCTGCGTCCGTAGTTTTCACCGTCAACCAGCACGGCGCGCACGGCTTGCAATTTGGCGCGCGGATCGAGGGTGAAGTTGATGAAGCCGGCGCCGGCGATTTCTGCCTTTTGCACTAATACGGAAACGGGCATTGAGCCAAGCAGTTGCTTGGCGATTTCGCGCGGATTTTTCTTCAGGGCCTTGGCCAGTTGCATGGCCAGATTGGTGGCGTAGTCACCATGGCTCGGGTCGCGTGGGCGCTCAAGGTGAATCGGGGTGTCGCCGGCATCCGGTGCAATGCGCTCAAGCGCCTGCTGCAACAAGGAGGTGAGCTGGGATTTAACGTCTTTGGCCATTGATTTACTGCGAAAAATCGAAAGGCGAGATTATACGCTTGCACAAGGCCGGCGCGCCGTGCCGCTTTGTGTTGGATTGGTAATCCGACGGAGGCCGAACAGTGTGTTTCGTTCTGCTTGAGCAGGACTGCTTGACGACTAGCGTGTTAACATCCCGCTCTTTCGCCTATCACTTTTTCATGCGCCTTTTCCGTCTTATCAAGATTGCCTCCGTCGCCAGTCGCTACGGCCTCGACGAAATGGTGCTTGAACACGAACCCAGTGGGCGTCTGGTGCGTATCTCCAAGAAGCTGCAATTCTGGCGCGATCTTTCTGTTCCGCGTGCCGTTCGTTTGCGCCTGGCACTGGAGGCCTTGGGGCCAATTTTCGTCAAGTTTGGCCAGGTGCTATCCACACGCCGTGATTTGATGCCGGCGGATATTGCCGATGAGCTGGCCAAGCTGCAGGACAGCGTACCGCCGTTTGAGTCGGCGCTAGCCATGGCGGAAATCGAAAAAGCGTATGGTCGCCCGGCCAGTGAGGTTTTTGCTGCGTTTGACCCGACCCCCGTGGCTTCAGCTTCCATCGCCCAGGTGCACTTTGCGCGCCTCAAGGATGAAGACGGTAGTCATGAGGTGGCGGTCAAGATTTTGCGCCCCAATATGGCGGGCGTAATCGATCACGATCTGGCGCTGCTTGACACCTTTGCCATGCTGCTGGAAAAACTGTGGTCGGATGGCAAGCGCCTCAAGCCTCGCGAAGTGGTGGCTGAGTTCGGAAAATATCTGCACGATGAGCTGGATTTGATGCGTGAGGCAGCGAATGCTTCACAATTGCGCCGCAATTTTGCCGATTCCCGCTTGCTGAGCGTACCGGAAGTGCATTGGGACTGGTGTACGTCCACCGTGATGGTGATGGAACGCATGACCGGTACGCCGATTTCGCAGATAGAACGTCTGCGTGCCGATGGCATAGATCTCTCCCGGCTGTCGGCCGCAGGGGTAGAAATTTTCTTCACCCAGGTTTTTCGTGATGGCTTTTTTCATGCCGACATGCACCCGGGCAATATTTTCGTCGCGCCAGATGGGCGCTACATTGCGCTGGATTTTGGCATCGTTGGCACGTTGACCGATAACGACAAGAACTACCTGGCGCAGAACTTTCTGGCTTTTTTTCGCCGTGATTACAAACGTGTTGCCGAGGCGCATATCGAGTCCGGTTGGGCGCCAGCCGATACGCGAGTTGATGAATTCGAGGCGGCCATTCGCGCAGTTTGCGAACCGATTTTTGATCGCCCTCTGAAAGACATTTCTTTTGGCAAGGTTTTGCTGCGGCTGTTCCAGGCCTCGCGCCGCTTCAATGTGGAAATCCAGCCACAGTTGGTCATGCTGCAAAAGACCTTGCTGAATATTGAAGGCTTGGGCCGTCAGCTTGATCCCGATCTTGACCTCTGGAAAACTGCCAAGCCATTCCTTGAGCGCTGGATGCACGAGCAGCTTGGCTGGCGTGGGCTGGTGCGCACCTTCAAGCAGGAAGCGCCTTATTTGGCGCGTACCTTGCCGCAATTGCCAAGGCTGGTACATCAGTCCCTGGCGCAGCCGCCCAAAGTTGATTTGGCACCCCAGCTTGAGCGCCTGATCAAGGCGCAGCACCAGCAAAATCGCTGGCTTTTTGTCATCGCCCTTTTGCTTGCCTTGCTGCTAGCATCGTTTTTGAAGCTGATTTAACAACTTATGGCAATTGAATCATTTGACGACCTGAGCAAAGAGAGTCTGGCTGGCTGGTTTGATCCGCGCAGCCTGGCCAAGGCGCAACCCTATGTCGATCTGGTGCGCGAGATGGAATTGGAGCCGATGGTGATTCGCGCCATCGTACCCGGCACCGCCAGCACACCTTATGCGGTCGTCGTTCGGCTGATCGAATCGCGTGGCGGTGCGATGATGGTGAGCGCTTGTACCTGCCCGGTTGGGCATCATTGCAAGCATGTCGCCGCAGTGCTTTTGCGCGCTGCCGAGTCTGCCGAGCCGAAAGCGGACCGCGTCAGCCCCGGGGTGTTGTCATGGGTCGAGGATTTGCGCCGTGCCTCAATTGCCGTGGCCAAGAAAAAAGCCAGGCCAAGTACTACGCGCATGCAGCTTTTTTACATTCTCAGATGGACGAGCGATCAGCGCCATTTTGGTGTCGAAATTCGCAAGGGCAAGTATCCCGAAAGTGCCGAGGAATGGTGGAAGGTGGACCGTGCGCTGGTTACGCCGCCACAGTTTGTCAGTGAAGAAGATCTGGTTATCTTGCGCCTGATCTGGGCCGAGCGCGGTCACGAAAATCCGCTCCGCGCTTTTGGTCTGGGCCCCAAGAAAGGCGCCGAGGTGTTGTTGCGCATGGCGCACAGCCATCGCCTCTATGCGGAAAATGACCTTGCTTTGCCACTCCAGGCTGGTTTGTCGCGACCGGCGAGTGTCGGTTGGCAAATTGACGCGCATGGTTTGCAACGCCCGTCACTACGCCCTGATCCGCCCGCAGAAATGGTGCTCACTGTCGATCCGCCTTGGTACCTTGATTTGTCGGAAGGTGAGATTGGCCCGCTGGAAGTGACCGGTAATCCATCGGTAATCAGCCGCCTCTTCGCGCTGCCGCCGATCTCGGCCAAGGAGGCCGCCCTTGTGGCGGCGGCGCTCTCCGAGCTGGCGCCGGATCTGCCGCCACCGGCGGAGGATGCCGGGGCGCGCTTGCGCCAAATTGATGCTCCGCTACAAGCGATTTTGCAACTCGATACCCTGCACACTCATGGCTATCGCAGTTGGCGTGATTACCCCCACAGTTACAGCGGTGGCCCATTTGATGTTGCGAAAGTAATTTTTCGTTACGCCGATGCCGATATCAAGCCGGAAAGCAGGCAGGAGTTCCTCGCCTTGCCGGAGGGCGAAACCGTACGCCTCAAGCGTCATCCGCAGGCGGAAGAGGCCGTGCTGAAAGCGCTGGCTGAATCCGGGTTGGAAAAAATCCCCGGCCATACGCTGTACACCTTCGGTCACCCGCCGGAGGGCGTTTACGGCTTGGCGCATGAAAATGATTGGCCGCATTTCATGGCGCAGGGTATTCCGCACCTGCATGCCGCTGGCTGGCAGATCAAATTTCCCGATGATTTTCGCCATCATGTGCTGGAGGTTGAGGGTTGGGAGGCCGATCTTGTCGAGTCTGAAGGCGGCTGGTTCAATCTTGATATGGGCATCATCGTCGAGGGTGAGCGTTTGGCGCTGGCGCCCCTGCTGGCTGGGCTTTTTCGCCGCGATGGGCGCTGGCTGGACAGCATCCAGTTGTCCTTCATTCCGGACGATGATCCGGTTGAGTTGCATACGCCCGGTGGCAAGCGCGTGCGTGTCCCGGCTGGACGGATCAAGCCTCTGGCGGCGACGCTGATTGATCTCTTCGATGGCTTCAATGGCGGAGATACCTTGCGCGTTTCGCGCTTTGATGCACCACGTCTGGCTGATCTCAACGACACCAGTCGCTGGCAGTTCCGTGGTCAGAGCGATGTGCTGGCGCTAGCGGACAAGCTGCGTAGTGCCCAGGGCGTTACCCAGATTGATCCTCCCCTCGGCCTGTGTCTTGATTTGCGACCCTATCAAAAAGAAGGCCTGGCCTGGCTGCAATTCCTTCGTGAGCAAGGGCTTTCCGGTATTCTGGCCGATGACATGGGGCTGGGCAAAACGGCGCAGGCGCTGGCGCATTTGCTGCTGGAAAAGGAAAGCGGGCGTCTCGACAAGCCGGCATTAATCGTTCTGCCCACTTCGCTGATTTTTAACTGGAAAAGTGAAGCAGCACGTTTTGCTCCCAGCTTGTCCGTGCTCTCGCTGCACGGCCCCGAGCGCAAGACGCGTTTTGAAGAAATCCCCAGCCACGATGTGGTGCTCACCACTTATCCTCTGCTCTGGCGCGATGCCGATGTGCTGATGCAGCACAGCTACCATCTGCTCATTCTCGACGAGGCACAAACTGTCAAAAACGCCCGCAGTCAGGGGGCGGAGGCGGTGCGTAAAATTGATGCCAAGCATCGGCTGTGCATCACTGGCACACCGCTGGAAAACCATCTGGGTGAGTTGTGGAGTCAATTCGATTTCTTGTTGCCGGGTTTTCTTGGCGATAACCGCCAGTTCACCAAGCATTGGCGCACGCCGATCGAGAAACAGGGCGACAAGCAACGCCGCGAACTCCTGGCTCGGCGCATCCGACCGTTTATTTTGCGCCGCAAAAAGGAAGACGTGGCGCAGGAGTTGCCGCCAAAAACCATCATCATCCGCACGGTAGAGCTGGAAGGCAGTCAGCGCGACCTGTACGAAACCGTGCGCGCGGCGATGGATGCCAAAGTCCGTGAAGAAATCGCCAGCAAGGGATTCAACCGCAGTCAGATCGTTATTCTCGATGCCTTGCTAAAACTGCGTCAAGTCTGCTGCGACCCACGACTGGTGAAGGCGAACGCGGCGAAAAAAGTGAAGGAGCGCGCCAAGCTCGATTTGCTGATGGCCATGTTGCCGGAACTGGTCGATGAGGGGCGGCGAATTCTTGTTTTCTCGCAATTCACCAGCATGCTGGCCCTGGTTGAGCAGGAGCTTGTCATTGCTGGCATCGATTATGTGATTTTGACCGGCGACACGAATGATCGTGAATTACCCATTCGTCGCTTCCAGGAGGGCGAGGTTCCGGTCTTTCTGATCAGCCTGAAAGCCGGTGGTGTTGGTTTGAACCTGACTGCCGCCGATACGGTCATTCACTACGATCCGTGGTGGAACCCGGCGGTCGAAAACCAGGCGACCGATCGCGCCCATCGACTCGGCCAGGACAAACCGGTATTTGTCTACAAGCTGATTATTGGCGGCAGTATTGAAGAGAAGATTCTGGCCTTGCAGGAGCGCAAGGCCGAACTGGCCGCCGGTATTTTGTCGGAAGATCGTGGTGTGGATGTCAAATTTGGTACCGACGATCTGGCTGCTTTGTTTGAGCCCTTGCCTGCTTGAATTTCAGGTTATTTTGGTGGTTGACCGTGAGGAACACCTCAAGCGCTGAGGCTGGAGGTGTTCAGGCGCTCCAGCAGTCCGCGCAATGCGTAGCGAACGGATTGCTCACGTACGGCAGCACGGTCACCGTTGAACAAACGGCTTTTGGCTTCACAGCCACCTTCTTTTGAGCTCCAGGCAAAGCAGACGGTGCCCACCGGTTTGTCGGCAGTGCCACCACTGGGGCCGGCAATGCCGGTAATGCTGAGTGACCAGTCGGCACGGCTGTGGGTCAGAGCGCCTTGCGCCATGGCGCGGGCGGTTGCTTCTGATACTGCACCGTGGTGGTTGATTGTGGTTTCGGAGACACCCAGCATGTCCATTTTTGCGGCGTTCGAGTAGCTCACGAAGCCACGATCAAACCAGGCGGAACTGCCGGCAATGGCCGTCAGTGTTTGCGCTACCCAGCCGCCAGTGCATGATTCAGCAGTGGCTAGCCATTCGCCACGACTGAGCAGGGCACGGCCTAATTGTTCAGCGAGAGATTCAAGTTCGTTCATGAGCTGATCTTATCATTGACGAAAGCTTGTGGAGATTGCAATATTCTTGTCATATGGAGGGCTCATGATGCCGGCTTTTACTGGAGATGACACGATGGATTTGTTGCTCTGGCGCCATGCCGAGGCGGAAGATGGTGAAGATGACATGAAGCGTCGCCTGACCGAACGCGGCGAGAAGCAGGCGCAAGTGATGGCCAAGTGGATATTGGCGCACCAGCCCAAAGATCTGCGCATTATTGTCAGCCCCTCGGTGCGTACCCGGCAAACTGCCGAGGCGCTGAAGCTGCCCTTCGAGACGGTGCGTAAAATCGGCCCGGATGCTTGTGTCTCAGAATTGATTGCCGCTTCAGACTGGCCAAGCGCCAGTGGTTCGGTGCTGATCATTGGTCACCAGCCCTCACTGGGGCGCATGGCTTCTTTATTGTTGGCTGGGCATGAATCAGACTGGACGATCAAAAAGGGTGCCTTGTGGTGGTTAAGCAACCGCACCCGGCGCAGCGAATCCCAAACCGTACTGCGTGCGGTGATTCCGGCAGAATTCCTGGATTGATCAGGGATCACGGGCTGGCCGTACTCAGCCGTGAGCAGTATTATTTTTGCAGGCGCTTGGCCCGGAGCGCTTTGATCTCTGGTGGCCACTGCGATTCGATGTAGGCCAACACATTATTCACCTGACGGTCGGTGAGTGTGCGGCCAAATGCCGGCATGTCGGAGAGATAGCCTTCTGGCGCATGGGGTGGCACCATGCCGAACTTTACGATGGCTGCCAGTTGCTCCGTTGCATGGTGCCACGTATGCCCGCTGGCGTCGTGCGGTGGTGCCGGCAATTTTCCGTCAGCGCGGCGTGTGCGCCATTCGGGCTGGCCTTGTAACTGCGCGCCGTGGCAACTGGCACATTCGGCTTTGTAGATGGCCTCACCCTCCATCAGACCTATCGCGTCCGGAGCTGATGTGCCGCTATTACAGCCGGCAATCGCAGCTGTCAGGAATAAGGTGTACCAAATATTGAGAGACATGCCGGAGTGTTTTCCGAGGTGTTGGTAAATATGGGGTCAGTGACGACGAGTATTGTGCGATGCCCCGGTGCTCGGGGCATCCGTTGTTGTCCCTTGCTTGCGAGTCTGGCGGACATCGTAAATCAGTTTGCCGGCACCGACCAGGTTGACCAGCGCCACTGCTATGGCGGGCCAGAGCGGTAATTCGTGGCCCGACATGAGACCGTAGGCGAGTAGGCCGGCAAGTGCCAGACCACCGATCAGAAGTGTCATGCTGCCGAAATTGATGAAGCCTCTTTGCCTAAAATTCAAGATTACTACCTCCGTGTGCTGAAGTAGGCTCCTGGCGAGCCTGTGTGCTCTTTGACGAGGGCAGAAATTACCACAGGGCTACGGAAATTGTCCTCATGTTTGATTTGAATGGGTGCTTGGGGGAAGCATCCGGGGGGCAACTTTCAGATATCCGTAACTCAACTAATGACGTAGGAAGCCCCACCGGTGGCGATCAACAGGCCGGTTTCGTTTTCCAGTGTCATTTGTACCGAAGCAATGCGGCCACCGAGGCGGTTTACTCGTCCTGTGGCCGTAAATTTTTTGCCGATACCCTGACGTAAAAAATCGGTGCGTAGGTCGATGGTGCCGACTTTGGCAAAACGATGGGCGACTTGATCAGCGCTTTCGTGGGCAAACTTTTCGGCAATCGCCGCCATGATGGCCAGGCCGGCGGTGGCGTCCAGCGCGGCAGAAATAACGCCTCCGTGTAATCGGCCATAGAGATAGTTGCCAATCAGATCGGGGCGCATCTCGAAGCTGAGTGCTGCGCTTAGTGGCTCAAGCGAAGCTACCTTGAAGCCAACGAGTTCATGAAAGCAGATGCGGTGCTCGAAAAGATCCTGCAAGTGGCTTTCAAGACGTGCCTGCTCTTCGGCGGAGCGGCGGGGGAGTTGGGGATGGGCGGTCATGGTTTTCCGGCAGACATAAAAAAGGGCGACGGGGTTACCGTCGCCCAAACCTAACGCAATTTTACCGCAGCTTATTTTTTACGCGGCGGCGGAACGTCCGTACAAGTACCGTGGGCGACTTCAGCGGCCATGCCGACCGTCTCACCCAGCGTTGGGTGCGGGTGGATGGTTTTGCCGATATCGACGGAATCACAACCCATTTCGATAGCCAGACAAACTTCGCCGATCATGTCTCCGGCGTTCGGGCCAACAATCGCCCCACCGATGACGCGATGCGTTTCCGCATCAAAGATCAGCTTGGTGAA
>JAQTZQ010000136.1 GCA_028687645.1 Rhodocyclaceae bacterium | reverse complement strand
GTCCGCCACGCCTTGAGCCCCGGCATGCAAGTCACCGCCGAAATCCACCTCGGCACCCGAACCATCCTCGAATACCTGCTGTCGCCGGTGAGGGGGGCGTTTCAGGAGGCGGGGAGGGAGCGGTGAGATTGAACGGATATGACTACTTGGAAGGAATCGGCATGAGAAAACAAAACGAAATGATGAAGCGTTTCGCAAAACTCGCAACACTCTTGATGTTGGGAGCAAGCATGAGCGCCTATGCCGGCTTCCTGGGACTCGGCGGCAATAGCTGGAAAGAAGAAGTGCTTCTGCATGATGGGAGCAAGATCATCGTCAAGCGATCACAGAGTTATGGCGGGAGCCACGAGATCGGGCAGGCATTGCCGATTAAGGAGCACACAATCTCATTTACTTTGCCAAATTCAAACAAGAGTATTTCGTGGGTCAGCGAGTACGGTGACGATATTGGCCGCACCAACTTCAACTTGCTGGCCGTCCATGTTCTGAATGGCACGCCTTATGTTGTTGCATCACCCAACCTCTGCCTGTCTTACAACAAATGGGGCAGGCCCAATCCCCCTTATGTATTTTTCAGGTACGACGGCAAAGACTGGCAGCGTATCCCGTTATCTGAATTCCCCGAAGAATTCCAGACGGTCAATCTCGACTTTGGCATGACTTGGGCTATTCGGGACAGGAAGGTCAGGTTCGACCGAGGTGATTTGCTTTTGGCGGAGACTGTCAGGCTACACAACGAAAAAAGCAGGGATGCTGTGTATAGAACCATTCTGCGGGAGTATGCCCCTGGCGCAGGCGGCCCAGGTGCAGGATGCGGTGAAATGATTCGCATTAATGATGGTTGGGAGGGAACTGGCTTCTTTAGTGGACAGCCGTCCAAAGAAGCTTGTCTGAAATACTGCGAGCGGAAAGAAGTCTCTGCTCAAGATTGTCCATGCAACAGATTTTTTAGAGGGGAATAAACATGACAACAACAATCGAATACGCATTGATGGCAGGCGCTTCCTACATTTCCAATCGTCCAGAAATTAACCGAATCCCGGCACCAGGTGTCTGGTTGGAAAATATTCAGATGAGGACAAAAAAAGATAGCGGCTTTGAAGCCACCTATTTCGTTGGCATCACCAACGAACTCGTCATCTCCTTCGCCGGCACCGACTTCACCGCCATGGGGGTGGCCACAACAGATTTTGTGTACGGCAACATCCCGCTGGCAAGCGGCTTGAGCATCAACGGAGCCGATCAGTTGGTGGATGCCGTTGAATATTTTCTGACCGTCAAAGCCGCCAATCCGACCGCACACATTGTCCTCACTGGGCATAGCTTGGGTGGCTCACTGGCTGCGCTGGTTGGCGTATTCTTCGGCATCGAGGCGCACACCTTTGACCAAGTGCCTGCACATGCAACGGCCACGACTGGTCCGGCGAACCTCCTGTACAACGCTCTGCTTGCCAAAGGTCATACCTCGGATCAGCTTGCAGCCTTGAGCAGCTACATCCAGCAACAACAAACCAGCGGTGGCATCCCCAACGAAGCGCTGGTCACCAACATCAACGTCAATGGGGAAGTAGCGGGCCTCATCCCCGCGCCGCGCATCGGCAGCAGCACCGATATCTGGCAGCAAAACAATTTGTTTCCAATTCTAGGGAAGATCGACCTGCATTCCATTGCCTTGCTCACTACTTTCCTGCAAAGCGGAGACATTGCTTCCGCCACAGAGCCAACCGCCACGACGCGCCCGCACACATTGGGACAAGTCAGTTACCAGTTGCCCGATTTGCTGAAGATGATCTTTGATCCGAAGCTCTACGCATTTCAAATAGACGATGCGCAGAACGAAAACTTCCTCGAACGACTTGTCAGGCACCAAGCTGGTGTACAGCCTGACCCGACGACCGGTTCAGCAGCTATTCCCGCCGACGCCATGGTCACCCGCTTCACCGCCGACCTGTGGAAGATTGCCCAAGACGGTGGCCTCAGCATGAGCGACTGGGGGCTGGACGGAGGTAATCACAATGTCAGCCAAGCCCTCATCGCCTTCGCTATGGAAAAGTATTACAGCGAACAAGCGGGCGGCACCGGCGCAGGCACACCCCTGTTTCAAGGCGTGAGCGGCGGCATCCAGTTCGATACGTCTGCCGTGGTTGGAAACGGCGGCTCCATCACCAGCGCAAAAGGCTATACCGAATATTTCCGGCAATACCTCACACAAGTCGCCCCCGACCTAGGCGCAGGTGCCGTGCAATTCACCGCCGCCGAACAACAACTCATCAACGCAGCCCTCCCGCAATTGCGTGACTGGTACGTGCAGGCAGGTGCCACTTCGACAGGCTCAGCACCGACTAACCGTGGCGCATTCATGTTCGGTGTCAGTGATAGTGATGCGGCGAATGGATATGCATGGAGGGCCGCAGCATGAGCAAGCAAAACGGAATGATGAAACGATTCGTCAAACTCGCAATGCTGTTGATGATGGGGGCAAGCTTAAATGCATGTGCTGGGTTGTTCGGATTCGGTGGCACGAGCTGGAGAGAGGAAGTGCTGCTGCACGATGGACAAAAAATAATCGTCAAGCGCTCGCAAAGTTATGGCGGGCGGCATGAGATCGGGCAGTCTGCGCCAATCAAAGAACACACCCTTTCACTCGCGCTGCCGAAAACAAACACATCTCTCAGCTTCAAGAGCGAATTTAGCGAGGACGTTGGGCGCGCCAACTTTAACCTGCTTGCGCTGCACGTTCTTAACGGCACTCCATACATCGTTGCAGAACCGAATTTGTGTTTGTCCTACAACAAATGGGGCAGACCGAATCCGCCTTATGTTCTGTTCAAATTCGACGGCAAGGAATGGCAACGTATCCAACTATCGGAACTGCCCGCTGAGTTTAAGACGATCAATCTGATTGTGAACAACGGGCGTGAGGAAGACATCGAGAGGGCGCAGAGCGAATTAGGCTATGTCTCGGCAGAAGGGGGACAGGGATTAAACAGTAGTCTGACACAACCCGAGTACAAAACCATTCTGCGGGAACCAATACAAAGCGCAGGGGCGGGGTGTGGCGAATTGATTCGCAAAGGAAATGGTGGTTGGGAAGGTACTTATTGGTTTAGCAGTCAGCCATCCAAAGAGGCGTGTTTCAAATACTGCGAGCAGAACGAAGTATCTGCAAAAGATTGTCCATGCAACAGATTCTTTAAGGGAGCGAAGTAATCATGACAACACTAATTGACTATGCGTTGATGGCAGGTGCTTCATACATTTCTAATCGTCCGGAGATTAACCGCATACCCGTACCGGATGTCTGGTTAGAAAATATAGAGGGAAGATCGTTAAACAACCCCAGCGGCTTTGAAGCTACCTACTTCGCAGGCGTCAACAACGAAATCGTCATTTCCTTCGCCGGCACCGACTTCAGTCATCCTGTCAGTGATTTTGTATTCGGCAACATCCCCCTCGCCAGTGGCGTAAGCATCAACGGAGCCAATCAGTTGGTGGATGCGGTGGAGTACTACCTGAAGGTTAAAAACGACCCTGCCAATGCCGGAAAAACCATCACCATCACCGGGCACAGCCTAGGCGGCGCACTGGCCGCGCTGGTCGGTGTGTTTTTCGGCGAAACCGCCTTCACCTTCGACCAGGTGCCTGCCTATGCCACGGCCACCGCTGGCCCGGCGAATCTGCTGCGCAATGCCCTGTTTGCCAGAAACCCAAACCGCACCGACCTGGCCCCGCTGGACAACTACATCGCCGCTACCACCGACACCTATGCGGCACGCGCGGCCAACATCACCAACATCAACGTACAAGGCGAGGTGGCCGGTCTCATCCCCGCGCCCCGCATCGGCAACTGCGTGGACATCGCCCAACAGAACAACATGCCCATCCCCTTGTTGGCGCAGAGTGACCTGCACTCCATGGCCCTGCTCACGACCTTCCTGCAAAGCAACCAGACAGCCGCCCCCAACACGGGTTTGAACGACGCCACCTTCAAGCTGCCCGATTTGTTGAAGATGATTTTTGATAAAAATCTGTTTGCCCATGATACGGATAAGCCGGATGCCAACTTCCTCGAACACCTAGTCAAGCACGAGGCAGGAGTGCAGGGCAGCCTCACCGCCGACGCCATGGTCACCCGCTTCACCGCCGACCTGTGGAAGATTGCCCAAGACGGTGGCCTCAGCATGAGCGACTGGGGGCTGGACGGAGGTAATCACAATGTCAGCCAAGCCCTCATCGCCTTCGCTATGGAAAAGTATTACAGCGAACAAGCGGGCGGCACCGGCGCAGGCACACCCCTGTTTCAAGGCGTGAGCGGCGGCATCCAGTTCGATACGTCTGCCGTGGTTGGAAACGGCGGCTCCATCACCAGCGCAAAAGGCTATACCGAATATTTCCGGCAATACCTCACACAAGTCGCCCCCGACCTAGGCGCAGGTGCCGTGCAATTCACCGCCGCCGAACAACAACTCATCAACGCAGCCCTCCCGCAATTGCGCGACTGGTACGTGCAGGCAGGTGCAACCGGAATGACTGCCACCGACAGCAACAACCTCGGCGCATTCATGCTGGGCGGCAACGGCGTCGATACACTCACGGGCGGCACTGCCGCCGACCTGCTGGTCGGCAACGCGGGCAACGACATATTGGACGGCGGCGACAACAACGACATCCTCACGGGTGGAGCAGGCACCGACACCTACATCTACAACTCCGCCAACGGTGGCGATGGCTCCGACACCATCACCGACAGCGACGGCGCCGGGCAAATCAAATTCGATAGTACAGTGCTCACTGGCGGCACGCGCCAGAAAGACAGCAGCGATCCTTATGTAAGTGCTGACGGGAAATATACCTTTGACTGGAGCGGCGGCGATCTCGTCATCAATCTTTCGACAGGCTCAGGACAGGCGATCACCGTCAAGGGTTTCAGCAACAACGACCTCGGCATCCACCTCGACGAAAGCGAAGACCCGAACGACCCGCCCGGCCAACCGGGCCAACCTGGCCAACCGGGCGGCAACGGTGGTCCCGGATACAATCGCAATGCCAGTACGATGCGTCGAATCGACCCCTTGGTACTTGACCTGAATGGAAATGGGCAGATCGATGCCATAGGCAGCACTGCCTCCACCACCTATTTTGACTTCAACGGCGACGGTATCTCGGAGCGTTCAGGTTGGGTATCTGCGCAAGACGGCATGCTGGCCTTGGATAGTAACGGCAACGGCGCCATAGACGGACTGGACGAACTCTTTGGCACCAGCCAGGTAGATGGATTCACCGAACTGGCAGGCCACGACAGCAATACCGATGGTGTGATCGACGCACAGGACAGTGTGTTTGCACATCTCAAGGTATGGCAGGACGAGAATCAAGACGGCATCTCGCAAGCCGCCGAACTCAAAACCCTGGACGAGCTTGGCATCACGGCCATCAATCTGGACAACACTCCGGCAGACATTCCCGCCGCAGACAACATCGTCATGGCAACGGGCAGCTTTGTGCAGAACGGAACCACCCAACTCGCTGCCGACATCAACCTCGCCGTCAACTTCACCCTCACCGACGCCAACCCCATTCGACCTTTGGGGCAAACACCGGCACTGGACAGCGACGTCTATCAACTCCCATGGCTGCGCGGATACGGCAATGTGGCCAGCCTGCAAATTGCCTTTCAGAATGACCCCGCGCTCAGACAATCCGCACAAGACCTCATCGCCCAAGGTGCCACGGGCATCCTGCAGAACTTCGACAAGTTCATGGCCCGGTGGACAGGGCTGGACGCGGCACGCCAAGCCAAGGGCGTGACCCGCACCAACCTAACCACCGTCGACAAAGTATGGATGCTGGAAACGCTGACTGGCCAGAACGTGGAAAAAGCAGCGATTGAAGCCTCCAGCTTCGATCAGAATCAACGGCCCATCGCGGGTGGGGCGATGGTATGGAATACCGGCTATATCGATACCCAATGGCATGACTTCGCACAACGGGAAGCCATAAGCTTTGCGATTCAAGCCACCGCAAAAGACTGGATCAAGGGCGCTTACTACTCGCTCAACAATGACCGTTTCATCGTGACTGATGCGGCACTGTTGCAAGACAGTTTGACCCAAAGCCTCTCGACCATCGGCAACAGGCAGGATGCGGTGTTTGCGGCGAATGATGCTTGCCATGATCAAGCTGAGAGGAGAGCCGCATGAGCAAACTCTTCAACAAACACACATGGCTCGTTCTCTGCGTGATGAGCGGCATAATCATCACGCAACTGGCTGAGGCGGCGAGTTTCGATTGTGCGAAGGCGGGGACGAAGGTCGAGCACATCATTTGCGACACACCGGAAATATCGAAGCTGGATGATGAGTTGCAGTTTGCGTATGACAAAGCACTGAAGGAAGCATCTGACAGTCAGGGATTGGTGCAGCTACAACGTAACTGGATGCGGTTACGCAATGAGTGCGCCAATCCGGCGTGTTTGGAGAGCAAATATCTAAATCGTATCGACTACTTTGGAAAACTGTCGACAACCAGCACATCATCTGAGATTGTTGCCCAGGCCAATCAAAGGAATGTACTCGATTTTCGTTTGAGGAACGACAATGGTTGGGCGGTTTGCTACGACATGATTATGAACCTAAACAGTATGCAACCAGATATACCCTCATTTGCCACCGAGCTTGTATTCAATCCGAAGATGAAACAGTTCAGTTGGCCGGATTGGCAAGAGTTGAATGTCTTGGATTATCTCGATGTTGTATATGAGATTGAGAATGAACTGATGCATCTCAGACCGCCAAAAACAATGCCATTTGAAGAGTGGAAAAAGAAGTATCTCGCTAATATTCAGGCAGGGGCTGCAGGAGATTTTGCTGTTTTAGCCCGTGCGTCAGCTGTATGGCGACCACGCCTGCGCATGGCCAGTGTCCGTCTCGAAAAAAATGGACGTCTGGAAACCGTCTTGGGTTATGTCCGGAATCGGGATGAAGCGGAGTGGCAGAAGGGAATATACACAGCGTGCCCGCCAGAGTATGGCAGCCATGAAGTCGAACAGAGAGTTCGAGAATGCAGGAGGGATTATATAAATCGCATGAACTATAAATCCCTGACAGGCCTTTCTCAAGGCGACCATATATTTTTCTTTATCTCTGAAACGCGTTCATTGCGCCCCTTGAACTCAGGCCGTGATCCAGATGGTGGGGCCAGTTCAGTAAACAGCGAACATTTATTTCTGCACAATGGTAGCGCCTATTTGGGGTTTGCTGACATTACGGCAATGCAAATTAGTCGTGTTAAAAGAAAGGATTATTCTCGCCCTGGATGGAGTGCAACAAACTACGTAAGCACTTCAATCTGCGATATCACAGCCCCCTACCCAAGAAATAGTAAAGAATAAGGAGAACAGGATGACCATTTCTATTGCAAGTAATAATGTACTAGGGTTGGCTGAATATGAGGCTCTCCGCTATGCGCTGATTGCCCAGCTTGAAGCAAAGAAGACCTTGCCATATTTTGATACCGCTACAAATCCACTCATTACGATTGGGGTTGGCTTTAACATTGACAATAATCCACAACGTCGAAATCAGGTAATAGCGGCTCTGGGGCTGAGTCCAGTGCAGAGCGCGGGGATTAATGGTATCTGGACTAGCCCGGAACTGGCGGATATTCGCGATGATCCTCATGTCACAGCAGCTGAACAACAGGCGCAAAACCAACGATTGGAGAACCTGTTTACCCAAACACTTCGCAGTAATACAACAGCGCAACTTTCTGCCCAGCAGATTCAGGATATTTTGAGTGGTGTCGCTGCTAATCTGGTAGTGGCTGGTATTACTCTGGATGCACAGATTCACCTTAATGCTACTCAACAAACCGCAGTAGCTGGCCTGTGGGGATCTCCGGCACTAACCACTATACAGGGCATGCCAGTCGGAACGCAGACAGAGCGAGATGCGCAATCCCAAGCGCTTACTGACCTGATTAATCAGGCGGTTCGCTCAGTTACTGTTTTCTCGATGACTGATGGCCAAATGAAAAGTGTTTTCGATGACATTGTGGGTGCTTTTGATGATGCTGCACAATCAAAAACTGGCGTAACAACATTATCAGCCGAACGGGCGGTCTTGGCTTCACTGGAATACAACTCGAAACCTAGTGATCCTCTTTTGTGCATATGAAATTGCTGTTGATTTTGGCGCAACACTTGCGAGTGGAAATGATTTCTTCATAGAGTTGAGTTCGAGTGGGTGGGAAAGCACATGAAAAGTAAAAAAGTACAAGCGTTGTTTCAAAAGGTAGCGAGCATGCCAATTGACAAAGAGTGGTTCGGTGCCGCGCTAGGTTTTGTTGGGGGAATATCTTTTTGGGTTTGTGAAGCAATCTTCAATAACACGCTGGAAATGGTTAACTTTACCCAAACGATGACGCGAATGGTTGCACTAATGGGTATCGCATACCTTGTGGCGATGTGGAATAAGTGGCGGATGGGGAATCGATGGAGTAAGCAATATTGGTTTGAGAAAATTTCGACGCTATTAGCTTTTTCTGTTGTTTGGGGAATTATGCCGTCCATCCTCGTATACAACATTTTTGTTTTTATATTATTGAGGAGATAACCAAATGGCAGACATGGCGCTAATCGCCGTACAACTCGGCACAATAACAGCAAACACAAAAAAATTTGCTGACAATTACGGCAAGGATTCTCTGGCGAGTATGACTGCGGCCGTTAATATTGCATCTGCAGCGCAGGCGCTGGCGTCTTTAATGACAGGGGGGTCATTAGGATTATCAATACTTGGCAATTTGTTAAATAAATTCAACTTTTCTATGCAGATTGCCAATCTCGGTGCCGCAATTGAAGCAAACGATAATCAAGGGATTGCAAAAAGTGTTGTTGGTCTCATTGGTGCGACAGCGGGCATAGTAGGCTCGATTCCGGGCATGCCATTACCTGTAGCACTGCCAGCGAGAGCGATTAATTTGTTAGCTAGCAGTATTACTTTGCATATCGCAAATCCTGATGAATGGGAAGCAATTTCTGGTTGGTGTGGCTCCATGTTCGGAGGTGACCAAAGCATCGTTGATGCGACCAACGCTGTTGTCATTCGTGTAAACACCCTCGATCCGAATATATCGGCTGAATCCTTCAATAATATTATTCGTGCCAGTGCGGCGACAAGCGATGGGCTGGCAGAAGTTTCGACATTCAGCAATGCAATGCAAGCCTGTACTGCTAACGCCAGTGGTCAAATTTTAACTATCCGCGACCTGACCGTCTTTACCGCAAGCCAGATCGCCAACATCGCCGAAGGCAATGTTGCCTATCGCTATGCCCTCAAAGAATTGAATTCGTTTGCTGTGGTGGGAGCGGATTACACGATACACAACTCAAGCGGCGAGCTTGAGCTTTATGATTCGGCCAGCGGCACAGGCTCCCTGAGCCGGGAATGGCTGCAAGACCGGGCTGCCATGCTGTCGGCGCTCCTCGTGCGCAACACCGAGGACAATACAGATACTACGATGGGCGGTGACAATATTGTGTACCGTGACATCAGCAATGATGGTGTTATCGAATTACGTTACGGCTCAATCTGGACGGGCGATGACAGTCGCAAACACATAATTTTTGCGGACGATAGTGGTAGAACCCTGTCCGGTGGTAGTGTGGACGACCATCTCTATGGCGGTGCAGGGATCGATACGCTGAATGGTGGTGATGGCAACGACCGACTCGAAGGAGGCAAAGGCAACGACAACTTGAATGGCGGCACTGGCGACGACACCCTCATCGGCGGCACAGGCGACGACATTCTCATCGGCGGCGCAGGCACCGACACCTACATTTACCGCACCGGAGAAGGTGCGGATACCATCACCGACAGCGATGGCGCAGGCAACATCCAGTTCGACGGCACCACCCTAAGCGGAGGCGTCGGCCAAAAAGGCAGCGGCACCTACCAAAGCGCAGATGGCAAATACACCTACGCATGGACAGGCGGCGATCTCGTCATCAATCTTTCGACAGGCTCAGGACAGGCGATCACCGTCAAGGGTTTCAGCAACAACGACCTCGGCATCCACCTCGACGAAAGCGAAGACCCGAACGACCCGCCCGGCCAAC
>JAQTZQ010000309.1 GCA_028687645.1 Rhodocyclaceae bacterium | reverse complement strand
CGAGCAATTGCAGCGCTGAATTTGCAGCGGGGGCAGGCGGTATTGGATGTTGGCTGCGGTACTGGTTTGAGTCTGGCCTTGTTGCGAGCAGCCGTTGGTGAACAAGGTCGTATCTATGGTTTTGATCAAAGTCCGGAGATGCTGGCGCAGGCGCGGCAGCGGGCCGATGCGGCGGGTTGGAAGAACGTCGAACTGTTCGAATGCCCGGCGCAAGGCTTGAGTTTGCCGACGTCAGTGGACGCGATTTTGTTCCATTACACGCATGATATTTTGCGCTCGCCGCTGGCTATCGATCGCTTGCTGGCGGTGGCCGGGCAAGGGGCAGCGGTGGCGATTGCCGGGGTCAAGTTTTTTCCGCGCTGGCTGGCACCGCTGAACCTCTGGGTGTATTTCAAAAATCACGGCTACAACGGCAGCCCCGGGGAGTTGAGCACGCCGTGGGATCGGATCGCGCCGTACTTGAGCGATTGGCAAATAGCACCAACGCAATTTGGCATGGGCTATCTCGCCTCCGGGCGGGTTAATAAAAAATGAACATTTCCTCCGTGGTGGCGGAGAAGCCACGGCGCAAAATCGTCTGGGCCGTATTGGCGTTGCTGTTTCTCAACGGCATGCTGAGCTTTCGTGATTGGTGGCCGACGCCGGGGGTTTTGCCGGATCACCGCCTGGCCCCGGAATTTGTCTGGCTATGGCTGGTTTTACTGGCACTCGTTGCCTGGCGCGGTTCGCTCTCGGCGCGCGCCCTCAATCTGCTGACCTTCGCCTACCTGCTGCTGGTGCTCGGGCGTTACGGCGACGTGACCGTACCCAGCCTGTTCGGGCGACCGATCAATTTGTATTGGGATGGCGCGCAAATTCCCCGGTTTTTGTGGGTGTCGGCCCAGGAATGGGTCTGGTGGAAAAGCCTCGGGCTGGTGCTGCTAATCGTTTTAGCTTTTTGGGGTTTGTTCACAGTGCTGCAGCGGGCGATTGCCGTCAGCGCCCGCGATGCCGTGCCTTACGCCTTGCGCACACGCTGGGTGTGGGCCGTGACGGCTGTGGCGGTGGGCTTGGCAGTGGCTAATCTGGCCGGCGTGCGCGCCACCTGGCCACTGATTTCCAAGCCGGTCATCCCGACTTACTGGCAACAGGCAAAGCTGCTGGTGGCGAGTTTTTCTCAGGCGCATCAGGCCGATTTGCTGCCTGCCGAGACGGCCGTTGAGCGCGCCCTCAAGCAGCCTTCAGGCAGCACCCTCGGTGAGCTGGGCGGGCGCGATGTCTATTTGATCATGCTTGAATCCGTCGGGGCGGTGACTTACGACAACACGGCGGCCAACGCGGCGGTGCGCCCACAGCGCGCCAGTTTTGCCGCTGATGTGGCGGCCAGTGGCCGGCAGGTGGTGACGGCTTTTTTTCGTTCGCCGACCTTTGGCGGCGGTTCCGATCTGGCGCAACTTGGCTTGCTCTCCGCTATCGATTTGAGCAACCCGATGCGCCATGATGTTTTATTGACCACCCAGCGACCGACCTTGATCAGCTTGTTCAAGGCGAACGGCTATCAAACCTTTGGCGTTTATCCGGCGCTCGATTGGGCCTGGCCAGAGGGCGCTTTTTACGGCTTTGATGTTTTTCTTGAGCGTCGGGATTTTGGCTACAGCGGCCCGGCGATGGGTTTTTGGGCGGTGCCAGACCAATATTCGGCAGCGCGTTTTGAACAATTGCACCCACGTGACGGCACAGCGCCGCCGCGTTTTGTCTTTTTCCCGACCATTACCTGTCACTTCCCCTTTAGCCCGGTGCCGCCGTATCAGCCTGAATGGTCAACCGTGCTCTCCGAGCAGCCTTTCGCCGCCAACGAAGTGGCGCTGGCCCTGGCCGAAAAGCCGGACTGGCTAAACATGACGCCGAACTATCTGCGCATGGTCAATTACACCTACCAATGGCTGGGTGCTTATTTTCGCCAGCCGGAGCCGCGCGAGGCGATTTATATTCTGGTCGGCGATCACCAGCCGGTGGCCAATATTACCGGCGAGGGGGCCTCGTGGGATGTCCCGGTGCACATCGTGGCGCGTGACCCAAAATTGCTGGCGCGTTTTGTTGAGCTGGGATTTAGTCAAGGCATGGAGCCACCGCGTCAGGCGCTGGGCGATTTGCACGGGCTCACCGAGATGATGCTGAAAAGCTTTGCCGCGCCTGTCGCTCAGCTGGCCGAGGTGGGGCGTTGAGCCGGCCAGCCGACGGCGGCGGCGAGCACCAGCCAGTTCAGCGCCAGGCCCAGCGACTGCGTGTTGGCGGTGCCTTCCTGCCAGATCAGCAGCGGCGCGGCACTGGCGCACAGGGCGGCGAGCAGGCGCGTCAGCCGGGATTTATCCGGTGCAGGTTTACCCAGCAAGCGCAAGGCCAGCAGCAGTGCCGCCGGCGCTGCCAGCATCGGCCAACTCAGTGGGCGATAACGCCCGTCGAGCAGCAAGCCCAGCGCGCTGAGCAAGACCATTACCAGCAACAGGTGGGTGCTCCAGTGCGGGGCATTGGCGTCCTTGCTGCGACCTGCGAGCGCAGCGCTCAGGTGTTTAGTGGCTACCAGGC
>JAQTZQ010000135.1 GCA_028687645.1 Rhodocyclaceae bacterium | reverse complement strand
GCCAAAGAACGCGGTCGTATTGGACTGCGGATTCGTCGCCGCGAGAGCCGTTTATCGTTCAGCATCGAGTGGTACCGAATGGCCACTCTGCGCCAAAACGGTCAGAGTAAACCCATCTGCCAATACCTGAAAAAAGGTCCTGGCTATCGCTATCCCTTGCAACGGATTTTGAAAGGTGAACCCGACTGGGAGCAACAGTTGGTGGAAGCCTTGGAAAACGAATTTGCCGATATCCGCAAGCAAATGGCCTTACTGGGCAAACTGCGCGATGCCTATCACCACTTCCAGACAGCCACAAAAGAGCGCAACGATTGAGGCATTTTAGGCGGGCTGTGAAGGAACAATACCCAAAAGTTATCCACAGAAGTGGATTTCCCTATTAAAAGATTAAAAAAAGATTATAAATAGATTAGCACCCGTTTTTTAGCTGTTTTGAAAATCGCTACAGACCACGTCAAACGTAGGCTGCAGCGATTTCAAAAAAGTGACTGAGCGTCGGTCGAATGCCGTGAAAAACGTCGGTCGAATGCCGTGCTTTTTGTCGGCCGAATGCCGTGTCTGTCGGTCTAATGCCGTGCCACCGTCGGCCGAATGCCGTGTCTCTGTCGGTCGAATGCCGTTAGTGCGTCGGCCGAATGCCGTATCGACCGCGCCAAAATAGCGTCGGTCGAATGCCGTGCTTTTTTTAACAGCTGTTGCCCTGTAAATAACGTTGCTGACTCGCTGTGGGTTGTTTTATGACTTTGACGGTATCCTCGCCGATCTCAAAGCTTTCCAGACTACCGCAGTCGACCAAGGCCTCTAATGCTTTGCGTAGACGGTACTTGAAGTCACGTAGGGTCGTGGCACTGCTGCCACTCAAACGGTGGATGGTGTTGATTTTCAGGGGATAAGGCGCCGCATGGGACGACATAAAGCCGTGTAGCCAGAGTGCCAAGGGATGTTTACGTAATTGACGACGTTGTTCAAATTCGATGTAGGTGTAACCCTCTTCAAACAACCGCAGCATGGATTCGGTCAGTTCCACCACATAGCGCTGGGTCACTTCATCACGGTGATAACGTAAGAAGCCCTTTTCGCCAAAGGTGTCACGACCCTGAAAGGTGATTTCCACAAAGGCACCGCCCAGTCGGGCCATGGACTCCTTCAGCCATTCATGCTGACTTTTGCCATTGCCTCTCCCCAAGGCCGTCAACAAGCCATAGGCGCTGAAGCTGACACTAAACCCCGGTAATTGCTGCCGAGACAAATGCACGATTTGCATCCATACATCCAGATCCGACTGATTCAGCTGGACCCCCAAATAACGAACTTCAATTCCGTCCACGGCGGCTAACAAGGTGCGTTTTTTGTAGGCGATCCGCTCGTTACCCTGCACCCCGGCAAACAAAGCACTACGCAAACAGGCATTCGGCGTGCCACGTATACCGGCTGGCCAATGCGGTAAAGTCGCCAAGGGTTCGACTTTTGTTGGTTTGGATTTTTTACGGGCCACCAGTTTTTGAAAGCGGTCATCGAGATTGCCTAACGTGTCGTTGCTTGTAATATTCATGACGCCCCCTTATTTCATCAGACTGCTGGGATTGCAGGCATGCTGTAAGGCAGCCGGCATGTCTGTCGAGTCGATCAGTGCGCGTTCCTCAATCGACAGGTCGAGCTGATGATGGCAATATTTTCGCCAGGCGCGTTCCAGCTGAGACGGGTCGTCATCACTCTGCGTTAGCGAAGCAACCTTAGTTGCGATGTTTTCTGGGATCTCTGCCGTTACAACGGAATTGACCTCCATGCTGCTGTTAACTGAAGACCAGGGCTGATCCACTTGCCTGACGACATGTTCTATCGACGCGGCGCGTAACGCTGAACCGCCCAGTCCGCCAACCTGCCAAGCACAATCCAGGCGCCAAGGCGAGTTGGAATCGGTCATCATCGATGCGATGACGGTTTCGTTGTCACGAATATCCAGTGGAACCCCAGTTGTGCAGGCTGTGCAGAACACCAGCGGTAACAAACCGTATACCGGGATAGACGATCGAATATTGGGGTGATGGGTGTGCGTGTTCATGCTGCCTCCAGACGAATCAGAAAGCGCAGTACAGTAATAACAATTTTTTTGAATCATGCTGCAATAAATGTCGAATTCGCAATTTATTGCAGAAAAGAGTTAAAAACTTTCTGGCACGATGTGGTGCCATGGAAAACACCACGTCATCCTTCATCCAACGTATCGGTCAGCGCCTCTGGGGCGAGAAGACCGCTTTGCCTCCTGTTGTGCCGGCATCGCCCAGCGAAGAGATTCCCAGGTATCCGCCGTTCATGAAGGGCCTGCCAGCAGCCTCGGTAGAGCGCATTCTGAGCACTCAAACCGAACTGATCCAGGCCATCGAGCAGGCTCTGGCCCTACCGGATGCACTCTACCAAACGATTGCCTTGCCGGTGGTGACCCGCTATGCCGCCTTTAGCCACCTATTGCCTGCTTCGGAATCGCATCATCATCGCGGTGCAGGGGGTTTGTTTCGGCATGGATTGGAAGTAGCGCATTGGGCAACCCTGGCATCGCAAGGCTGCTTGTTTGCAGCCGATGCCACACCCAGCGTACGCAAAGGTTTGGAATTACGCTGGCGACTGGCCGTCTGTTTTGCCGGTTTGCTGCATGACATCGGCAAACCGGTGTCCGACATGGCTGTGGTCGATAGCCAAGGTCAACACACCTGGAATCCCTGTGATGAAAACTTGACCGATTGGGCCGCGCAGCATCACATCGAGCGCTATTTTTTGCGTTGGCGTGAAAACCGACATAAGCGCCATGAGCAGTTTTCGGCCTTGGTCATTGAACGGGTGTTGACCCGGGAATCCCGTGCTTACCTGTTGGAACCCGGACCTGACATCATGCAGGCCATGCTGGAAACCATTCATGGTTTAGATCGCGGCAGTAAATTGTATGAATTGGTCGTGACAGCGGATTGCAAAAGTGTAGAGCGTGATTTGAAAACCCATGTCCAATCAGTGGATGTCGCTTTGGGTATGCCGGTTGAGAAATACCTGTTCGACGCTATGCGACGCTTACTCAAATCTGGCCAATGGACCGTCAATGAAAAAGGCGCACGGCTGTGGCGATTCCAGGAAGGTCTGCATCTCGTCTGGCGTTGTGGAGCCCAAGATATTGTCAGCCTGCTGGCCAAAGACAAAGTCCCCGGCATTCCGCGCGACGAAGATACCCTGGCGGATATTTTGATCGAGCGCGGCTTGGCGATACCAAAAGTTTTACCGGATGGTCGGCAATATCGCTATTGGCGTATGCAGCCAGCCGGACAGGATGCGGTTTTCTACATGCTGCGCCTTACTTCAATCGAATCGATTTTCAGCAATGAACCACCGGTTGCGATGGAGGGGATTGAAGTCAGTGAGGAGGCTAAAACTTCCTCGGATATTGGTTCACCAGAAATACAATCACCAGAGCTGACCAATCCAGTCAAAGCTTCTCCAATGCCGTTGGCAAAAGCTATAGGCAGTAAAGTAACCAAAGGCAATGCCAAGCAGCGAGGGAAAGAGCTCACACCCCAGCAACACGCTGAACCTGCTGAAGCCAACCCTGATTTGACAACAGATGTAGTAATCCAAGCTTTGGAAGTCGCTGCAGAACCCATGCAACCAAAACCTGATTTGTTGACGACTGGCGAAACTGACAAAGCTATTGCAACACAAGAACTCCCTGAAATCGATAAAACGCCGACAAAATCGACCCACCAGGAACAAGCATTGCCTGCCGCCAATGCACCTGAATTGACGCAAGACCCTCAGGCAATCGCCCGACAATGGCTCATAAGCCAGGGTCAAGCCGGCGCGTGGCTGCTTGAAATGATCTCCCACTTCCAGCAAGGTGATGTGGAAAGTGGTCAGGCGATTTTGAACAGGCAGGGTAAATGCCTACTGCCTTTTCCGGAAACCCCACAAAAGCTAAAGGTCGAAAGCGATCTGTTCATACAAGTTTTGGCCGATAAAGGCTGGCTTGTCACCGACGTCCTGTCCCCGATGCGCAAAGTGCAAACTATCGATCAAAAACGCTTTGTGCAATTGGCGACGGAACCGGCGGAGAGAATGCGAATCTTGGTGATGCCGGCAGGTTTTGATCAAGCAACGGGCGGCAAACAATCTGAACAACCTAAAACAAAAGCCAAACAAAGCTCGTCCCGTAAAACCACCAACGGCACCTCACAAAAGGCTTTGCAGACACCGTCAACGTCCTCGGCTAAACCGGCAACTTCTGCAATGTACTCCACCGTTGACTCCACGGACAAGCCAGCTAAAGATTCTTCGAAGGCCGTTAATGATTGGATACAGTCAGTACGCAGTGCGCAATCTACCATGGACCACGCTCAAGCGGATAGCCACTGGCAAACGGTGTCTGATGAGGCATTATTCCGCTACCTGGATGCGCATCCGGAATTACGACGCTATGATTTCTTACGAGACATCAGTCAACACAGTGATTGCCTGGTCATCGGTCGCGGACAAGGCATTAAAGTGCGCATCAAACCATGAAGTCCGATTACGACTATCAGTTTCCCTGGCGGCCGATATTCGAGGTCTATGCCATCAGCGGCTGGCTGGGTGGTGCCGGATTAGCGTATCTGATCAGTCGTTGGTCGGGCTTGCCACAAGAGCCGTTCGACTGGTTGATCACAGTGTGTGGGGTAATGATCTGTTGGCGGCTGCCGCCAGCATTACAGCTTTGGTACCGCAAACGCCGTTTGCGTCAGTTTCGTTTTCAATACCTGGATGCCGAGAAACTTGCACAAATGGTCAAGCGCCATCCAGAGGCGTTGTGGTTTGGCTGGGGATTCGATTGGGTGCAAAAGCACGCGCAATTGGCCTATGAGATTTTGAAACGGGATGTCTCGACGCTGATTCCGAGTGATCATCAACGCATGGGCTCGGCCTGGATACACGGTCTGGAAGTGTCCGAAAGTGATATTCGTCAGCCTTTGCAGCATACCGCTGGCCATACACTACTAGTCGGTACCACTGGCGCCGGTAAAACCCGTGCTTTCGATGTGCTGGTTACGCAAGCGGTGTTGCGCGGCGAAGCTGTGATCATCATCGATCCCAAAGGCGATAAGGATTTGATGGTTTCCGCTAAACGGGCCTGTGAATTGGCCAAGCGACCGGATCGGTTCGTGTATTTCCATCCAGCCTTTCCGGAAAACAGTGTACGACTGGATCCCTTGCACAATTTCAATCGACCGTCGGAAATTGCCAGTCGTATTAGCGCCATTTCACCCAGTGAAAGCAGCAACGATCCGTTCAAGGCCTTTGGTCAGAAATCCCTGGATAACGTGATTCAGGGTTTAATGGTCATCGAAGAACGACCCACATTGGTGAAATTGCGCCGCTATCTGGAGGGCGGCCCTTCGACTTTGGTGATTCAGGCGTTGGAGCGATATTACGATAATAGCCTGGGCCATTGGCGTCAGGATGCGCGGCCTTACCTAAAAAACGCCAAGGATATCGACTCAAAAGCGTTGGGATTAGTGCGCTTTTACCGAGAAGTCGTCCAGTATCAAGCAGCCAACCTGGATTTGGAAGGCTTGTTGTCGTTGTTCGAACACGATCGAGCTCACTTCAGCAAAATGGTCGCATCCTTGATTCCACTCATGAACATGCTGACCTCAGGTGCCTTGGGGCCACTGTTGTCACCCAACCCGCAGGATATCGATGATCTGCGGCCCATCACCAATACCGGGCTCATCATTCAAAAAGCCCAAGTGGCCTATATTGGTTTGGACTCATTATCGGATGGCATGGTGGGTAGCGCGATTGGTTCGATTTTGTTGGCCGATCTGGCGGCGGTGGCCGGTGATCGATACAACTACGGTGTCTCGGACCGGCCGGTGAATGTATTCGTCGACGAGGCCGCCGAAGTCATCAATGATCCCTTCATTCAAGTATTGAACAAAGGCCGCGGTGCCAAGATACGGCTGTTTATCGCTACCCAAACCTTTGCCGATTTCGCCGCTCGCACGGGTTCTCAGGACAAAGCCCGTCAGGTACTCGGCAACGTCAACAACCTGATCGCCTTGCGCATCATGGACAGTGAAACCCAGCAGTACGTCACCGACAATCTACCCAAAACCCGTCTCAAATACATTATGCGTACCCAGGGTGTCGCTACCAGTGCCACTAATCCCAGTGTATTTTCTGGCAATGTCGGTGAACGACTAATGGAAGAAGAAGGTGATCTCTTCGCACCGCAGTTGCTCGGGCAATTGCCTGATTTGCATTACATCGCCAAGTTATCCGGTGGTCGTATCGTTAAAGGTCGTTTACCGGTACTGCGTTCGCATCTGGACAAGCGTCAAGCTTAACCATGCCACGCAATCTGCTGTTCAGTCTACTGATCTGGCTGCTGGAAATCGTGGTAGTTGCCGGCTTTGTATCGGATGACTGGACCCGACAGATCCAGCAGCTAGAAAATCAAAGAATGCTGGATTATTTCGGCGCTCAAAAAGCACATGAAATTCAAGCCACCAGTCAATACTGGTTTGACCGGCTATTTGTGCAAACCGGTATCCGCCCAAGCGTGTACCACTACTTCATTCCGACCGAACATGAGCGGCAGCTATCCAAAGGTTTCGAAGACGTGGGGCGTTATGACCTGTTTCCCTTTATCAAAAGCCGGCTGGATGTGTTGTGGGATACCGTGTATCAAATGATCAAGCGCTTCATCATGGCCTGTATATGGTGTCCTTTTCTAGCCGTTGCGCTACTACCCTTTGTCATCGACGGCTTGATACGACGCAAAATCAGCCAAACCAATTTTGATTATCCCAGCCCCATGGCGCATCGCTATAGCCTGTATGTCATTTTGGCTGCATTGTATCTGCTGTTCGTAAGCTTGACTCTGCCGTTTGCCATCCCGCCGCAAGCGCTGCCGATCGGGGTGTTGATCGTGGCCTATGCGGTGAATGTGTTGTTGGCCAATACTCAAAAACGGGTGTAAGGCTGCTGCTAACTCGATGTGCTAATAACTGGGTTGATGCCCCGAGCATCAGTTATCCACAAAAGCTGTGGATAAACTTGTGACAAGTCGGTGACCAATGACGCCAACCCCTTGCTATACCAAGAAAAGCGTTAAACTGGTCAAAGCTTGACCATTAAACCGAGAGATTTGAAAATCGCCATTAGGCAGCCAAGGATAATAACGCATGAAAACCCAGGGCTTAGCCCCTCAACTGGCAGGCTTACAGCCACCATCTAGAGTTTCCGCAGCGGTTGAACAGTTGTGTCTGATACTAAGTGATGCCGACAAATCAGCCCTGGCCGCCAAGCCTGAACACGAACTAGTCGATTATCACCTGAGTCTAGGGTTGGCGATTCGCAATGCCTGGCTGTATACGCCGGAAAATCAGCTATTACAGGATTGCGGTGTACGCCATCCAGACGATGCGTCCGCTGTTATTATTCATGCCCTTTGGAAAAACCTATGACACAACCGATTCAGTTAGCCAGTGAAAGGCTATGGCGGGCCATACCGGAAACTCGCCGAAAAGTGATCTTGCAAACGGTTTGGTGTGGTCAATGCCGCGGCGGTACCAGCATCATCGATTATGCGGTCATAACCGATGACGTAGGCATCTTACTGGATGGAAAATGCCAGGCTTGTGGCGCCCAAGTCAGGCGTGTGGTGGATTGAGTTGAATGCAAAGTCAACGATGAAGAAAAGGCGATTATCCTTAAATTGGCTTAGCGCTTAAATATCATGAACTTTTTTAAACGCGCTAAAACCCGCTACATTCTGCACCGTCACCCTATTGAACAAGCGGTCTGGCATGCCGTTACAGAAAATTTAGATGTACTGCAAGGATTGAGCGCGGTCGAAAAAGCCCATTTGCGGGAATTAAGCACATTATTTCTCCAAGAGAAAACCATTATCGGGGTCAATCTAACCATCACCGACACCATGCGCGTTACCTTGGCGGTGCACGCGTGCCTGCCGGTACTGCATTTAGGCTTGAGTCTATTAGCCGGCTGGAGTGACATACTGATTTACCCCTCAGCGTTTCATGTTGCCCGCGACGAAAGGGATGTTGATGGCATCGTCCATCATCAGGATCGCATCTTGAGTGGGGAGGCTTGGTCGAGAGGTCCGGTGATTTTGTCCTGGGAAGATATCGAATGGGACATAAAAGAGGGGCATCACGGTCACAGCGTGATTATTCATGAGATAGCCCACAAGTTGGACATGCTGGATGGCAGTTGTAATGGCATGCCACCCTTACATGTTGCTATGTCGATTCCGGATTGGACACTGACACTCAGCACAGCCTACCAACAGCTGGAGCACAACCTGATGAAGCAGCGCCCCACGACGGTGAATGCCTATGCAGCCAGTAGTCCAGCCGAATTTTTTGCTGTATTCAGTGAATACTTTTTCAGTGCACCACAGGTAATACACACGCATTTTTCAGACGTTTATGAACAACTGCAACTTTACTACCGACAAGATCCCCTAAGTCGACGCCAGTCAGGCGTGTAATATCCGTTAGCTGGACTTCTGATGCGAGGAAAAAAGTTCAAATGGTTCGGTATTGCTTTTTTTGTGTCTCTACCCAGTTAGCTTTTTGGATATTGACGCATAGCTGACGCACAATTCACTGGCGATTCGCCTAGGCTGACCGTGTCAAATCGGCCACGAGCGGACCTTGGCGCTTTAAATTTTATGACAGAAATTAAACGCATAGCGGACGATCCATGCGCGGCTAAAAAAGGAGCAAAAATCAGAAACGATAATTTGTAGCATATCTTTGCTGAGCGTCGTGCAGGGCCTCGTTTTTACTTGAAAACATCGACTTTGAATGTTTGATAAGAATGCAGATCTAGCATATGCTTCGACACAATTTATCATCGGATGATATGATTGGCTATGCATCAAGAGTCGGGAATAGATACGCTTTTGGAACTTGATCAACAGATTCTTGATCAGGGGAATGGCTATTGGATCAAAATTGAGGCAAGGCGTGTGACACCAACCAAAGAGATTCCGCATGGTATACGTTACTCCCTGACTTTACATGAACCATATGGCAAAAGGATCCTGGGTTATGATAATGCCCATGCCGTCAAGCTGCCGAAAAAATTTAAATTTGCCGGACAGCGTTTAGCCTACGACCACAAGCACCGTAATATTTGCGACCAAGGTGTGCCTTATGAATTTCAAAATGCCTATCAGCTTTTAATGGACTTCTTCGCAGAGGTTGACCGGGTATTGGAGGAGATTAGAAAGCTATGAGTACAGTTATGATTGGCATCCTGCCACAGGAAAAAATGCGGGAACGGGTACTGGCTATTGCCAAAGGTGAATACAAGCCGGAACCGTCAGAGCCCAAAATATGGTTCACTTCAATGCGCTCCCTAGCAGAAGTATTGAGCGACGACAACCGAGCGCTACTGAAAACCATTCAGGAAACTCATCCGGAATCAATTTCATCTCTGGCTTTTATTACCGGTAGAAAACCGAGTAACCTGTCTCGAACCCTGAAAACCATGTCGAATTATGGCTTAGTGGAAATGCGACGTGAAAAAAATCAAGTCCGGCCAATTGCAGTGGCTACTGAGTTTCAGATTTTTGCTTGAATTAATGCCGACATGTATCGACGAGCAGCTGATAGATTCATCGAGCATATTGCGGAGCTGAGTTGTGCCACTGAGGTCGGATGGGCATTCCAAAAGCGCATCGAAAAAAAAACAGTGACAAACTTTTCACTTTCCTGTCTTACGACGGCGTACTGTGGAATAACAACAATGCCGAGCATGCTGTTCGTGCTAGTCGGAATGTACTTAACTCAAGCTCTCCAAAAGGGACTCGCAACTATGCCACGCTGCTAAGCATCCAGCAGGCCCTGAAGTATCGAGGAAAGGAATTTCTAGAATATATGAGATCTGTCGAGATAGAAATCTCCGAGTAATTTCCATTCTTGGACTCAATGAGGAAACCCACGATTTCCTCGTCCTGCGTAAGGCTCCATCTGCGCCGCCTGTAAAAATTATGCCCCATGTTGCATCCTGATGTTTTTCCCCAGGAGCGTTCCACATGGCCTTATCAACAAAATGGCTGCAGCATATTGAAGCGTGGCAGC
>JAQTZQ010000308.1 GCA_028687645.1 Rhodocyclaceae bacterium | reverse complement strand
AGTTTTTGGCTGGCGTGGCGATCAGCTCAGCCCCGGTTGACAGCGTCGCCAGCGGGTAAACCGCGAAGGCATGCTGGGCAAAGATGGCTGAGCGACCAGGCGCAAGGAACACTCGGGCAATGAGGTCGAGTACATCGTTGGAGCCGTTACCCAAAACCACCTGATTTTGCGCGACGCCGCAGCGATCAGCGACCGCTTTGATCAGATCAAACTGGTCCGGGTAGCGTTCGATGCCGCTAATGGCCGCCTCAACCGCCACTCTCGCCTTTGGGCTCATGCCCAGCGGGTTTTCGTTGGAGGCCAGCTTGACGATTTTTTCGACGGGGATACCCATTTCACGTGCCAATTCGGTAATTGGCTTGCCTGGCTGGTAAGGGGAAATGGCGCGGACGTAGGGGAGGGATTGCTCAGACAAAGACATAAATCAACCTTGGTTATTTACCGGTAGCGACCGGTCATAAAGTGTTTCCGGGGCAATATCGAGATTTCCCGGCCAGCAAACAGTATCGAGCGCAACGAAAGCCTGTTTGAAAAGCGATATATCCTGAAGACGCGTGAAAACGCCACGCCCCAGATAGGGACGAGCATCAAAAATACGGTGCTCCTCGGTATCGAACCATAGTTCAAGATGGAAATCGTCACGCGGCAATACTTTGAGAACTGACTCCATGGCCTGTTACCTCAAAGGATCAATCGGGAAAGGTGTCAGTCCGCTAACCGCCAAATTCCAATCTGCCAGCAATGATTCCCGTTGAATTTCTATCCAAGCTTGAACAAGGCGGGTCTTGTTAATGGGGATGGCACCACTCAGAAGCTCACCGTCGAGAATCGAGAAGGAAGCCTCTTGCCCCTGATATTTGGCGTGAATATGCGGCAACTTGTGTCGCTCATCATCATAAAAATAGAGGGAAATCACGATTCCGTAAAACATGCTGATCGTCGGCATGACTAACTCCTGACTTGTCATCGGTTCAGTTTATCAGGTCAATAAACAGCAACCGGGTAAGACCCGAGGGTTTTCAGATAGGCAGAACGGCTGGCCAGTTCGATGAGAGCCGCCTTGATAGCCGGTTCTTCACGATGCCCTTCGATATCGACATAGAAAACGTACTCCCACAGGGCATTGCGCGCCGGTCGGGATTCGAGGCGGCACATTGAAACGCCAGCACTGGACAACGGCAACAGCAACTCGTGCAAGGCACCGGTGCGATTTGGTGCTGACATGATCAGCGAAGTTTTGTCGCGCCCAGACTGGCCAGCATCGTGCTTGCCAAGTACCAAAAACCGCGTGGTGTTGTTCGGTTCATCTTCAATATTTTCAGCCAGACGCGGCAGCTTGTAACGCGCGGCGGCGGCCTCGCCGGCAATCGCCGCCACACCAGCTTCTTCCGAAGCCATTTGTGCCGCCTGGGCATTGCTGCCGACCGAAATGCGTTGCGCGCCGGGCAACATGCGATTGAGCCATTCGTGGCACTGGGCTAGCGACTGGGCGTGCGAATAGACTTTGCTGATGGCGCTCAGGTTCGTTTCGTTGCTCAGCAAATTCTGATGGATGCGCACGACGACTTCACCGCAGATTTTCAGCTGGGTGCCGAGCAGCAAATCCATTGTCCGTCCCACCGCCCCTTCGGTCGAATTTTCAACCGGCACCACGGCATATTGAGCATGACCGGATTCAACTTCGCGGAAAACATCGTCAATAGAGGACTGCGGCGACAAACGAGCAGCGTGGCCGAAATGCTTGGTGGCAGCTGATTCAGAAAAAGTACCGAGCGGACCGAGGAAAGCGATGCCCAAAGGTTCTTCCAGCGATAAGCAAGCTGACATCACCTCGCGGAAAAAAAAGGTGATATTTTCGCTAGGCAAAGGGCCGGGGTTGGCTTCCTGCAAACGCCGCAAGACTTGCGCCTCGCGCTCCGGACGGTAAATATGACCCGCCTCGCCATGCGCAACCTTGATCTCGCCAACGCGCTGAGCGCAGCGGGCGCGCTCGTTCAATAGCTTGAGCAACTCACCGTCGATGCGATCAATATCGGTGCGCACGCCGGCCAGGGCCTTCTGAAGATCATCACTCATGGGGATCAACCCTTACGTTGGGCGAAATCGTTCATGAAATCGACCAGCGCCTGAACGCCAGCGAGAGGAACCGCGTTGTAGATTGAAGCGCGCATGCCGCCGACAGACTTATGACCTTTGAGCGACATCAGGCCAGCTGCCTTGGACTCAGTTAAAAACACTGAATCCAGCGACGAGTCGGCCAAAGTAAATGGCACGTTCATCCGCGAGCGGCAATCGACAGCCACCGGGTTGTGATAAAAGCCACCAGACTGATCGATAGATTCATACAAAATCCGGGCTTTTTCAGCGTTGACCGTATCAATTCCCTCCAGCCCGCCCTGGCGCTTGAGCCATTGGAAGACCAGACCGGCAATGTAGATGCCGTAGGTCGGCGGCGTATTCAGCATCGAACCGTTTTCGGCCATCACCGCGTAATCCATCACCGTCGGGATATTAAGCGGCGCCCTGCCGAGCAAATCGTGATGGACGATAACCAGCGTCAGTCCGGATGGGCCGATAT
>JAQTZQ010000307.1 GCA_028687645.1 Rhodocyclaceae bacterium | reverse complement strand
GGCTGGATTCCACCCCGCCCACGCGGCCCCAAAGGCATGCAGGACATGTGGCTGAGTCTGGCCAAGGATGTCGGCGAATGGGCTGGCTACATACTCTTGGCGCTGGTCGTCATTGCCCTGATCAAGCGCATTCCCTACCGCTATTTCCGCTGGGTGCACAAGGCTTTTGGCCTCGTTTTCCTGGCTGGTGTTTTTCACGGCCTGATGCTGATGCCGACCACTTTCTGGCAAAGCCCACTGGGCTGGCTCACCGCCGCGATGGCTGCTGCCGGCATTATTCCTGCCCTGCTCTCGCTGGCAAATCGCATCGGGCGTAGCCGCCAGCATCCGGCGCAAATCATCACTATCACCCCGCATGCCGGCAACTTACTTGAAATCGTCTGTCGCCCCAATGCCGGCTGGCCAGGCCATCAGGCCGGGCAATTCCTGTTTGTCGATTTCGGTCAACGCGGCGAAGGCGCCCACCCCTTTACCATCGCTTCCGCCTGGAACCCGCAGGAAGGCACCCTGACCCTGGCGATCAAGGCGCTGGGTGATTTCACCGCCCAATTGCCCGATCTTATTCAGCCCGGACAACAACTCCTGCTCGAAGGCCCCTACGGCAGTTTCAATTTTTCGCCTGAAAAGCCGGTTGACCGCGCCCCGCAGGAAGCACCCTTGGGGTGTAACAATCCGCGCGAACATCAAATCTGGGTCGCCGGTGGCATCGGCATCACGCCATTCCTCGCCCGCCTGAGCGAAATGGCGCATGCCAAAGACAAAAATCCGGCCAATGCTGATCTTTTCTACTGCACGCCGGATTCAAGCAAGGACGACTTTCCCGAGCAGCTCGAAGCGCTCTGTCTATCAGCCGGCGTCCGACTGCACCGGCGTTTGACCAAGCATCAAGGCCCGCTCAGTTCACAAGAAGTTGCCGCCAGCTTGCAGCCCGGCAGCAGCGTCTGGTTCTGCGGCCCGGCCGCCTGGGGCAAAGCGCTCGGCGAGGCGCTGCAGCGCAACGGGCTTGCGCGCAACGCCTTTCACCAGGAAGCTTTCGAGTTCCGCTAAGCCACTGCCTCGGCTGTTATTATTCGTTCTCCCCAACGAATCTATGCAGTCATGATCAAGCTCTATGGCATCAAAAATTGCGACACCATGAAAAAGACCTTCGCTTGGCTGGAGGCGAATGGTGTGACCTATGAATTTATCGACTACAAAAAGGCGGGTGTCGCCGAAACCAATCTGCCGGACTGGAGTGCTCGGGCCGGTTGGGAAAAACTGCTCAACACGCGCGGCCTGATGTGGCGAAAACTCAGTGATGAAGAAAAGCTTGCGGTCGACGCGGAAAAAGCCCTGAAATTAATGGCCCAATACCCCAGCCTGATCAAGCGTCCGGTGCTCGATAGCGGCAGCGAAATACTGCTCGGCTTCAGCCCCGAGAGCTACGCAAAGGCCTTGAAATGAGCCGCAGCTTCATTCGCCGTTTTCTCTTTGAAGGCCTCGATATTCGCGGTGCTGTGGTCCATCTGGGCGATGCCTGGGAGCAGATGCAAGCCGGTCGCGATTACCAGCCCACCGTCGCCCAGTTGCTCGGCGAAACTGCCGCCGTCACCGCGCTGATTGCCGGCCAGCTTAAGCAGCCTGGCCGCCTGACATTGCAACTGCGTGGCAATGGCCCGATTCAGTTGCTGGTCATGGATTGCAACGAGCAACTACAAATGCGCGGCATGGCGCGCAGTAACCCGGTCGTTCTGCCAGCGCCGGTGACGGAATTGCTCGGTGCCGCTCAAGGCGGCCAACTGATGATGAGCCTCGACATGCCCGATGCCCGCCAACCCTACCAAAGTTTTGTCCCGATGGTCGGCGACAGCATCGCCGCTATCTTCGAGCACTATCTGGAGCAATCCGAACAGCAGCCCTCGCGCCTGTTCTGCATTGCCGGGCCGCAGGTGGCAGTTTGTCTATTTCTGCAAAAAATGCCGGACTCTGATAAACATGACCCGGATGGCTGGCAGCGCATCACCCAGTTGGCCAGCACAGTCAAGCCGACAGAATTGCTTGAACTGGACGCCGAAGCCCTGCTCTCAAGATTGTTCCATGAGGAAGTGGAAAATCAGGGAATTCGCCTTTATGATCCTCAGATGCTGACTTATCACTGCCCGGAAGACTGGGACAAAATTCGCGACATAGTGCGCAGCCTTGGCCTTGAAGATGCCAAAACGATCCTCGCCGAACACGGAGAAATCCTGATTCGCGACGATATTTGCAACCGCGACTATCGCTTCAGCCCGGCTGACGTGGAAGCACTCTTTGCCGCCAGCACCGGAAAGGCGCTGCATTGAGCTTTCGCGATGATCCCTTTGTTTTAAGCAAACAGGTTGAACTGCTCTACCGGAACGTCCGGCTCGGGCAAATCATGTCGGTGCTTAACGCCAGTTTTCTGCTCTGGATCGCATCGATTTTCGGCCACACTTCAGGCACGGCGTATTGGTGGGTCGCGGCCCTCCTGGCGGCGGTGCTGAGAATCCAGTTGGCGCGAAAATACCTTTTGCTTGATCAGCCAACCCGGCTGCGCGATGCCATTCGCTGGCGGCAGCGTGCCTTGATCG
>JAQTZQ010000134.1 GCA_028687645.1 Rhodocyclaceae bacterium | reverse complement strand
CTACCCTTCACCCCCCTCTTCAACACCACCTAAACCGCTGTGCCGTCGAAGAGGTGCGCATTGTACACCACCCAATCCCGGCGTCAAGAGAAAATCGGAAAATAATAGGTCTGATTTACTCACGACCCCACAGCAAAAAATTTGTGCTGAAATATCCTCCTTGGGTTTGTTGTTGTCGATGACCTGTTGCTCCGGATTCAAATGGACGACAAAAACAGGCTGCCAGTTTCGCGTAGCGTAGCGCCGCGCCGCGCCGCAAGGAGGTGCGCAAAGGGCACAGTTGCCAAGACCTGTGCGATAACTTTGTCACCGTCTGCCTGAAGCATCAATCCTTGCTTGAGCTTCAATAGCGGTGCCGGCATGTCTGCAAATGACGCGCCATTGCGTAATGCGAAAGGTTTGCGTTCAATCAGCGGAATGTAGTGCTGCCGCCCACCTGCGCCTCGCCCAATAGGTGGGCGTGACTGGCTACCAGCGCACGCCCCCACGCTTGGCGCTCAACAAAAACGCCAGCATCAAGCTGGCGTTTTTGCTGTTGCGATCAAAAAATCAGGCCGCAGGTTTGACCGGGGGCATCATCAGGCATTCGCCATCGATGACGGTTTTGCCGCGCACGGTACACACGGTGTCGAGAATGACGCGGTTCTTTGCAACATCGACTTCGCGCACGGTGACGGTGGCGGTGACGGTGTCACCTGGCTTGACCGGAGCCTTGAATTTGAGCGTCTGCGACAGGTAAATGGTGCCAGGGCCGGGCAACTTGTTGGCCAGCGTGGCGGAGATGAAGCCGGCGGAGAGCATGCCGTGAGCGATGCGGGTGCCGAACATGGTGCCCTTGCAATATTCCTCGTCGATGTGAGCCGGGTTGACGTCGGTGGAGATGCCGGCGAAGAGAATGATGTCGGTCTCGGTGACGGTCTTGGACGTGCTGGCGGACATGCCCGGCGTCAGATCTTGAATGTAATAAGTCATGGCTGCTTTCCTTGCGGTTATGGGTTATGGATTTGTAGGGTTAACTCTATCACGTCATTCCGTCCGCAATGCCTCGACGGGATCAAGTTGTGCGGCGCGACGAGCCGGCAAGACGCCCGCTGCGAGACCAATTACGATGGCCACCAGTTCGGCCAGCAGGACAAAACTGAGGGGCGTATGAACCGGCAAGGCGGGCACAAAAAGATGGATCATTTGCGCCAGACCGAAGCCGAGTAGCAGGCCGAAAAAACCACCAAGCGCCGAGAGCGCCACCGCCTCACCCAAAAATAGCGCCAATATCGTTCGGCGTGGTGCGCCGAGGGCCACCAGCAGCCCAATTTCGCCGGTCCGTTCAGTCACGGCGATGGTCATGATGGTGACGATACCTACTCCGCCGACCAGCAAGGAAATGCCGCCCAGTGCACCGACGGCCATGGTCAGCACATTGAGAATATTCGACAGGGTTTTGAGCATTTCTTCCTGGGTGATGATGGTGAAATCCTCACGCCCATGGCGGGCGCTCAGGCGGGCCTTGATGCCCGCGGCGACGATAGCCGAGGAGACACCTTCTTCGGCGGCGATGTTGATTTCATCGACTCCTTCACGATTGAACAATTCCTGCGCACGAGCCGCCGGAACGAAAGCGGTATCGTCGAGATCAATGCCCAAAAACTGGCCTTTCGGCGCCATGACGCCAATCACCCGAAAATGTAGGCCGCCGATACGCAAGCGCTGGCCGAGCGGGTTTTCGCTGCCGAACAGCTCGTTCTTGAGTTTCGAGCCAAGCACGACAAAGGCGCGGGCGCTGCCGAGATCATCCGGCGGTAAAAATTGGCCACTTTGCACGGTCGACCGGAAGATTTTGGGCAAATTGGCATTGACGCCGTAAATCAACGTACGGCGGGTGCGCCCATTGCCCTCAACCTCGGCATTACCGCGCACATTCGGCGTCACCGCGACGACATAGGGCAAGCGCTCCAGCGCGCTGGCGTCCTCAAGCGTTAACGGACGTGCGCTGGACGGCAGGCCGGACGGCGTGCCACCAGTTTTGGTCTTGCCCGGCAGGGCGGAAATGACGTTGGTACCGAATTGGGTAAATTCCGCCAGCACAAAGCGGTGAATGCCTTCACCAATCGAGGTCAGCAAAATAACCGCTGCGATACCGACGGCGATGCCCAGCAAGGTCAAAAAGCTGCGCTGGCGCTGGGCGGTGATGGCGCGTACGGCGAGTTGAAGGGAGTCAGCCCAGAGCATCGCTAATGTTTCATCAATGCTTGCACCGGGTCCATCAGCGCGGCGCGACGGGCCGGCATGAAGCCGAACAGCAGCCCGGTGCCCAGTGCCGTGCTCAAGCCGGCGATCACGGCCCAATCGGGTGGATAAGCGGGAAAGACGGGGAAAAACTGACGCAGGGCAAAAGCCCCGAGTTGGCCAAGTAAATAGCCCAATAAGGCGCCGACCGCCGACAACATGGCAGCTTCGGCCAAAAAGGCCAGGCGAATAGTGTTGCCGGTCGCCCCCAGCGCCTTGAGCAGGCCAATTTCGCCGGTGCGCTGCGTGACGGCGACGAGCATCACGTTCATCACGAGAATGCCAGCCACGGCCAGGCTGATCGCCGCAATCCCGGCCACCCCCAAGGTCAGCGCGCCGAGCAGTTTGTCGAAGGTGGCGAGCACGGCATCCTGCGTAATCACCGTCACATCCTCCTCACCGCGATGGCGCTGCTTGAGAATTTCCGCAACTTCTTCGCGCACTTGCGGAATCGCCTCCCGGCTTTTGGCTTCAATCAGCACGCGAAACAGCGTATTGGAGTTGAACATCGCCTGCGCCAGCGCGACGGGAACGATCACCAGCTCATCGGTATTCATGCCCAGCCCCTGGCCGACCGGCTTGAGCACGCCCACCACGCGCAAACGCCGATCGCCAACACGCACTAGTTGGCCGATGGCCGGCGCATTGCCGAACATTTCTTCGCGTATCGTATTCCCGATCACCGCCACCGCCGAGCCGCGCCCCCAATCCTCTTCCGGCAAAGCGCTGCCCTGCCCCAGCTCAAAATTGCGGATCGGGAAATAACTCGCCGTTGTGCCGGCCACCATCACCTCACGCAAACGACCGGCCACGCTGATTTCCGACGTGCCGGCTGTGAGCGGCGCCACCTGCTTGACACCTGCCGCGCGCAATAAGGCGGCGGCATCATCAATCGTCAGGTCGCGCGGCGTACTGGTAATCGCATTGGCCGGATTGAAGCCGCCGGTACCCGAGCGGCCCGGCAAAACAATAACCAGATTACTGCCCAGCGAGGAAAACTGGCCGACCACATAACGCCGCGCACCATCACCCAGCGCGGTCAGGATAACGACCGATGCAACCCCGATCGACATTGCCAACACCGACAGCGAGGTGCGCATCGGGTAACCGATAGCGGCATCGCGGGCAAAACGCAGGATGTCGGGTAGGCGCATGGCGAGGTCTTACTCCTCCCCCTTCAAGGGGGAGGCGGGGAGGGGGATGGGTTACTGATCGGCGCGATTAACCCATCCCCACCCCGACCCTCCCCTTGAAGGGGAGGAAGGTGAGTCGAATCGCTTTGCAGGCGCCCATCTTCCATCATCAACTGACGACGAGCCCGCGCGCCCAAGGCTTGATCATGCGTCACCACCACCAGCGTGACGCCGCGCTCATTGAGTTCCTCCAGCAGGCGAACCACCTCTTCTCCGGTATGGCGGTCAAGATTCCCGGTCGGCTCATCGGCCAGAATCAGGGCCGGCTGCATGATCGTGGCGCGGGCAATGGCCACGCGTTGACGCTGGCCACCGGAAAGCTGATCCGGGCGATGATCGGCACGATTTTCCAGCCCAAAATCGAGCAAAGCCTGGGCCACCCGCTTGACTCGCTCAGCTGCCGGAATACCGGCCAGCGTCATCGGCAAGGCGATGTTTTCAGCCGCCGTCAGGCGCGGCACCAAATGAAAACTCTGAAAAACAAAACCAATGCGCGTACTGCGCACCTTGGCCAACTCATCCGGCTGCATGGTCGTCACATCGCGCCCTTCCAGCAGGTAACTGCCGGCATTAGGTCGATCCAGCAAACCGAGCAGATTGAGCAGCGTCGACTTGCCGGAACCGGATGGCCCCATGATGGCCAGGTATTCGCCGGGGTCGATCACCAAATTCAGATCGGCCAGGGCGTTAACCGTCGTATCGCCCAGTTGAAACGTGCGCGCAATACCCTTGAGCTCAATCAGCGCCATAAGCTTTATTTGCCTTTGGCCTTTTCATCCGGCACAACGGCAACACCGGCCTTGATGCCCTCTTTTTCCAGCGAGGTGACAATACGATCGCCAGCCGCCAGGCCTTCGATGATTTCGGTGTATTCCCAATTGGCCAGCCCCGCCTTGATTTGGCGTTCCTCCAGCTTGCCGCTCGCTGCATTAAATAGCAGCACGCGGCCACCTTCCTGAATCGCCGCCGTCGGAATGCGTAACACTTTGTCGCGGCCATCAAGAATGATCTCGACATCGGCGCTATAGCCCACCAGCAACTTGCCAATGCTTTCCGGCTGGACAAAATCAACCTCGATATCAACGGTGCGCGCCTGTTTTTCAACCGCCGAAACATACGGCGCGACCCGCCGCACCTTGCCAGCCAATTGCTTACCCGGCAGCGCATCCAGGCTGATACGGACAGTTTGCCCGGGGCTGATTTTGGGCGCATCGACCTCGTCCATCGGCGCTTTGACATACAAACAGGTGTCGTCGATCAAATCAATCGCCGGCGGGGTCGGCACACCCGGCGGAGAGGGCGTCGAATATTCGCCCAATTCACCAACAATTTTGGCCACCGTGCCATCAAACGGCGCATAAAGCGCAACACGCCCCTGCTCAACGCGGGTTGCCTTGAACTTGGCCTCCGCCTGCGTCACATCCGCCTTGCTGGTATTGCAACTGGCACGCCGCGCCTCAGCCTCGGTGCGCGCAGCCTCTTCGCGCGAAGCGGAAACAAAGCCCTTGGCGCGCAAATCAGCCTGTCTTTTTGCCTCTTTTTCGGCGTTGACCGCAACAAGACAAGCTTCATCGACCCGCCGCAAAGCCAGTGCAATCTGCGTCTGCGCCAACGCCGCCTGCGCCTGCTGATCATCGTTCCACAGCTTGAGCAGCAACTGCCCCTTCTTGACCTTGTCGCCTTCCTTGACCCCAAGATACTCAATGCGACCACCGATGATGGTCGACAACTTGGTACGCAAGCAGGCCTCCACCGTACCGGCACGCGTATTGGCCAAGGTCGCCTCAACCTTGCCCTCGGCAACCTCCTTGAGCGCCACAGGAATCGGCTTGCTACGCGAGAACCAGGCAAAAGCGCCACCCAGCACAGCAAGAATAATCACAACAATAATGAGTCGGCGCATCAGAATCCTCAATTAAAACCGGGCAACCAACCGGACTGATTGGCGTGCCCCCAAACCGGTTCCAGCGTGCCCTGATAAAGCGCCTCGATCACCGGCGGATCTTGCCACGGCTCATTCATGAACATCAGCCCCACCTCCTCCACCGTACGCCCCGACCAGTAATGCTCGGCCACCTCATCCAGCGCCCCGAGCGAAAGGCTGTGCGGCAAGCGCAGGTAATCCAGCCAACTGGCATCGTGAAAAGAACAGATATACGGCCCTTTGGTTTTGGCACAGGAGAGGTTTTTGGCGAACACCCGCTGCGGGTGTTTGAGGCGAAAAGTCATCGCATCGGTGCGCGTCGCAAACAGCAACAAGGCGTGCAGGCGGCTGGGGAAATGGTTGTAGCGCCGCTGGCGAAAATACTCAAGATGGTATTCGGCAAAATAATTTTGCACGGAAATCAACTGGTCGCCCGGCGTCGGCTCACCACCCTCCGGCGAGGCCAGCGTCGCCCCAAATGGGCTGCCCTTGAGGATATCCCAACCCGGCAACTCGGCACCGGCTTCCAGCCAGCAGAAGAGTTCCAGAGTCGCAGTATCCTTGATCAGGTTGTCCATGCAGCTATTCTGATTGATTGAGAGCATTTGTCCAGTCTTCAAACTGTATGAAAAATTGCCAAGTCATATCAGTGAAAAATCATTTATGATTCATTGAGGATATTGCCCAGCCAACCTCCAAGCCATAGCAAGCCAATTTATCGTGTCCGCCCGTAGATCCGCTCGTTCAATCAATCGGCACCTGCCGGTCGGGGAGGATTGACTGCATGAATTTACGGAAAAGCTTCGTCACCGCAGCGCTGACATTTAGTGCACTGATTTTGCTGATTGGCGGACTCACCTGGGCCGCCCTGAACGCCTTGAACCAGGCTAACGAGGCTGACAAACATCGGCAGAACTCCCTGGCGCTGATGAATGATGTTCGTCATGAAGTCGAGTTACTCGGTCGCCTTGCACACTCTTACGTCAGCACCGCCAACCCCCGGTATTTACATTACTACTACGATATTCTAGCTATTCGCGAAGGGGCCAAACCTTACCCGGATCAACTCTCCACCACCTTCTGGGACGAGGTCATTGCTGAAACCAGGCCCTACCAGTTACCGCCGGGCAGCAAACCCTTTCCGTTGACTGAGCGTGCCAAATCCCTGGGCTTTGAGGCGCAGGAGCAAATGGTGGTCAATAACATCCTGGCGATTACGGAGAAAATGAAAGGCATCGAGCAGGTCGCCTTTGCTGCGACGCAAGGGCTATACGATCCTGAAATCGATGACTTTGTCTCCGAAGCTGAGCCCCAGCCTGAGTTTGCCCAAAAGTTGCTGCATCGCAGGGACTACCTCAAGCATAGTGCCGAGTTGGCGATTGCCGTTCAAGCACTCTCCGATTTGGTCGACAAACGTACGCAAAACAGTGTGGCTCAGGCTGCGCAACTGCTCGAACACCTGATCATCATCTCGCTGCTCGCCCTGGGATTTTCGTTTATCTGGCAAATCTACACCTACCGCGCGCTCAACCGGAGTCTGCTGCAGCCGCTGATGGCCTTGCATCAGACCGCCCACAGGCTGGCGGAGCAATCGTATGAGCAACGCGTTGGCCCCATCCAGGGGGCCGAGGAAATTCGCACTTTAGCCATCACCATCGACAGCATGGCCGAAGCAATCCAGGCCGATATCGCCCATCGCGAAGCCATACAAATTGAACTCAGTGAAGCCCGGGCGCGGGCCGAAGTCGCCACGGAAGCCAAATCGAGCTTTTTGGCCAACATGAGCCATGAAATCCGTACACCGATGAATGCCATTTTGGGCATGGCCTATCTGGCGCTCAAATCGGATCTCACCCCACGTCAGCGCGACCAGATCAGCAAGATACACAGTGCCGCCAACACGCTGCTCGGCATCCTCAATGACATTCTTGATTTTTCAAAAATTGAAGCAGGAAAAATCAAGCTGGAGCAAACGCCTTTTTGTCTCGACGCCCTCGCCCGCAATGTGCTGGCGGTGACTCAGCAACGTGCTGGAGAGAAACAACTCGAATTGATTTTTAACTGTGACCTGGTCAGCAACCCTACCGAATTCCTTGGCGACCCGTTGCGCCTTGGACAAATTCTGATCAATCTGCTGTCAAATGCTGTCAAATTTACCGAAAAAGGCCACGTTGCACTCACTATCAAACGCATCAGTCAGGACGAAACCTTAGACACCCTGCGCTTTGCCGTTGAAGACACCGGCATCGGTATGACACCGGCGCAAATCGCCCAGCTTTTTCAGGAGTTCACGCAAGCGGACTCATCAACCACGCGCAAATATGGCGGCACTGGACTCGGTCTGACAATTTCGAAGCGCCTCGTGGAAGCCATGGGCGGAGAAATTCGCGTCGAAAGTGCGGTTGACCGTGGCAGTTCGTTTAATTTCAGCATTGCATTGCGGCGTAGTGGAATTCGCCCCGACCCTCTGCACCACAAGGTGCTGAGTAAATGTGCGGCGCTGGTCGTGGATGACTACGAACCCGCCCGCGAGAGTATGGCCGCGCTGCTGCACCAGTTGGGTTGTCCGCATATTGAAACAGCTGCCAATGGCAGTGATGCGCTCAAGCGCCTGCAATCAGCCGCGCAAAATGGCCGGCCATTCAACCTGCTATTACTTGACTGGCTGATGCCAGAGATGGGAGGCAAGCAGGTTCTGCAAAACTTGCGCGCGCAAGGATTAAAACTGCCAGATCGTGTCATTGTCGTTTCCGCACTGGATGCGTCCCTGTTACGTGATGAAGTTGCCGCGTTGGGCATCGCCGAGGTGCAGCAAAAGCCATTGCTACCCGAAATGCTGGACAAACAAGACCTTGCCCCCAACCCGATGGCAAGCAGTGCAATCAAGGCTGGCACACCGCTCCAGGGTCAGCGCATCCTGATTGTCGACGACGACGCAACCAACCGCCTCATCGCCGAAGAAATCCTGCAAGATTGGGGCGCCGACATCTGGCAAGCAGAAAACGGTGGCGCGGCAATCGCACTGATCAGCCAAAACCCGCCGGACTACTTCAGCCTGGTCTTGATGGACATTGAAATGCCGATCATGAATGGTCATGAGGCAACGCAACGTCTGCGCGCTAACCCGCAGTACGCCGCCTTGCCCATTCTCGCCATGACCGCTCACGCCATGGGCCCGGACGTTGATATGGCACTTAGCGAGGGAATGAACGGACATATTGCCAAACCGCTTGAGCCAGACAAATTGCTCTCGATAATTTTGCGCCAACGCCAGACTCACACCCCGATGAGTGAGTCACCACCGACATCTGCGCTACCCTTCGAGCGACGCCGCTTAGATGATCTTGATAACCTGCCAGCTGCCATCCTAAGCCTTCCCGAACTCGACAAACCCGCACTGGCCAAGCGATTTGCCGGACGCTCAGCGCTCTTGCTCCGCTTGCTTGATAATTTCGCCAACGATTTTGCGGAATTTGATCAGCATCTGGAAATACTGTTGGCCCGGAACGACCTTGAAGCAGCATCTCGGCAGGTCCACACTTTGAAGGGCTTGGCTGCCAGTTTTGGCCTGAGCCGCCTGCACCACAAGACCTTGGCAACTGAACGTGAATTGCGCGACCAAGGAATGTTGCGAGCCGATTTGAGACTTGAACTCAACGACGAATTACAAAACATCATCGCCGCTATCCAACAAAGCAAGCCCGTAGACGAACCGCTATTGGTCACTCATCGCAGGCAACGCACACAACAATTACTCAAGGAGTTGGAGCAGCTTCTGAGCAGTGCCGATGGTGAAGTCGAGTTTCTCTGGAGCAACAACAAGCCGGGGTTTTCCAGCATTTTCTCGCCTCCTGAATTTGCACAAATCGATCTGGCGATCAACAACTGGGATTTTGATCAGGCGCTGAGCGTATTGTTACGGTCAACCGCCAAAAACGAGTCAAAAATATGATTGCCGACCAGCGCACCACCATTCTCGCCATTGACGACACTCCGGCCAATTTGAGCCTGCTCAACCAGTTGTTGGGTAAACACTATCGAATCAAGTTGGCCAACAGCGGGGTGAAAGGCATAGAACTGGCCAAAGCTTTGCAACCCGATCTGATTCTGCTCGATATCATGATGCCGGAGATGGACGGTTACGCCGTCTGCAAGCGACTGAAGGCGCATCCCAAAACAGCCCGCATTCCCATCATTTTTTTGACCGCGAAGACTGAAAGCATCGATGAAGAAATGGGCTTTGAACTGGGGGCCGTAGATTTTATCCACAAACCCATCGCCCCCTCCATCGTTCTCGCCCGCGTCCGTACCCACCTGCAAATTCGGGCCTGGCAAACCTTTCTCGAAGACAAGGGCGAATGGCTGCAAGGTGAGGTCGACCGGCGCGTCAACGAAGTGCTCCGTCTGCAAGAAGCCTCGATTCGGGTCATGGTTTCACTGGCAGAATTTCGAGATGAATGCACCGGAAACCATATTCGTCGGACACAAACATACGTCCGCCTGCTCGCTGAATATTTGAGCCAGCAGGAGCGGGATCGCGAATTCCTCACCAGCGAACACATTGACCAGATCACCAAAGCCTCACCGTTACACGATATCGGCAAAATCGCCATTCCGGATCACATTTTGCTCAAGCCGGGCAAACACACGCCGGAGGAGTTCGAAGTGATGAAGACGCACAGCATCAAAGGTGAAAGCATGCTCAACACCACACGAAAAGAAATGGGAGAGGACAACCTGATGCTTTTTTACGCCACGCAGATTGCCCGCAGCCATCACGAACGCTGGGACGGCTGCGGCTACCCTGACCAACTCACCGGTGAAGCCATACCGCTATCTGCCCGGCTGATGGCCGTGGCAGACGTCTATGACGCCTTGCGTTCGCGCCGACCGTACAAAGA
>JAQTZQ010000133.1 GCA_028687645.1 Rhodocyclaceae bacterium | reverse complement strand
GACTTGGTCTCGACAGATGAAGGCGCAAGATCCGGAATATTTCAGCCGATTGGCCATGCAGCAGACGCCCCGCTATCTTTGGATTGGCTGCTCGGACAGCCGCGTTCCTGCAAATGAGATCATAGGGTTGCCACCCGGCGAAGTGTTCGTTCATCGAAACATTGCAAACCTCGTCATTCACACCGACCTAAACTGCCTATCGGTCATTCAATACGCAATAGATGTTTTGCGCGTAAGCCATGTGATGGTGGTTGGTCACTATGGCTGTGGCGGGATCCAAGCCGTTCTTGAAGGGCGTAGCATAGGTCTAGCTGATCACTGGTTGGACAACGTGGACGACGTGCGACAGGTCCACGCTCGACGGCTCAACGCCTTGCGTTCGAATGCGGAGCGGGCAGATCGTATGTGCGAGCTGAATGTCATTGAACAGGTCTTCCAAGTCACCCGCCTTCATTCGGTGCGCACCGCTTGGGGACGTCTTCAACGACTCTCAGTCCACGGGTTCATTTATGGGGTTCACGACGGCATACTGCGCACCTTGGGATCAAAGATCACCGGCACCGTGGACCCGGCAGCATGGCGACGCCAAGCGCTGAGAGCCTTGTGGATGAATCCATCGCCTCGACTCGCCTCCGAGTCACCATTAAACCTCACGACATGACAAGTTAGCACGACGGTTCGGTCGCTCGGACACCCGGCCCATGAGGCAATTGTCTGGACGCTGTAGGGACGGAAGTCACCCGCGCCCCCCACATAGATTCGTATGTGCGGGTGTCAAAAAATGGGAGGCTAGCGGTGTGCAACTGAAAGCGCAGCCAACCAATCCGAGTTGGCGACCGGAGTGGCGAATTTCACAGAGTCACCTCTTTGGAAAATCTGAAATTCAGTAACCCCACTCTCCTGTCCAAACAACGTAAATAGCAGACTGGACAGAACGACAGCAAGTGCAACTGCTTTCAAGACAAGCCCGCGAAAACCGGACACTGCGAAGTGAGAATTCTGTGGTTTCATTTACGTCCTCATTTTTGAATTGCGTACAAAGTTTAGGTTGCTGGCGTTGTTATTGAATTAGGGTTATCCCTTTACAAATGGAATACTGTCTGAAATTCAAGTGAATTTATCGAGTCACAGGCCTGGTGCATCCGTGCGATTTTCTAACCGTACGTTTACAGAACGCCCTGACATTGCGGAGCTGAGCGAAAGGTGCAAATTGAACCCGTTTACCTGCCCAGCAACAACCCACAACAAACCCAGGAGGGAGGCTCAATGCGGACTTGAAGCAGGAGGTGAGCAAGCGTGAGCAGGCTCAAATGACGGCACAGCTACACCAAGCGGCCACGGCACACATGACCATGCTGGAGCAAACGCCTGAGGTAGTGATCGGTTACTTTCAGGAACGGCATGTCAAATAGGCAGCTTAAAACTTCATCGGGCCGGATCAATAAGGCGAAATGCCGCACCCATCACTTATCAATTTAAGATTGCGGCTGCCGGCAAAGATCGACCTCGGTGCTCTACCGTAGATTTTCCGTACTGAGTGGCTGAAGTGCGATGAGTCCGGGTAACCCGTATCGAGGGCGACATTAATCAGACTAACATCCTGCGTTACATATTTCAGCAGGTTGCGCCCGCGCAGCCATGCTCGGTGGTTGCGGAAGGCCACGCCGGCTTCCTGTTTGAATAAGTGCAAGAAACGTGAGAGTGAGAGATAAGTACGATCAGCGCAGTCCTGAGCGGAATTTTGGTTTTGCGGATAGCGTTTCATTTCTTCCAGTACCTTGCAGATGCGCTTATCGATGCCCCGCCCTTGCAGTGGTACACCAAAGAACTCGGTATCGAAATTTTTAGTCGTCTCATACTCTTTGTTTGGCTGGGAGGCGAAGTTCGAAAAGGCCTGTTCCATTCGCTCCCTGGATTCAGCATCGTCTGCGCAGATAACGTCATTCATGAAGTCCGGCAATCGATCCGGATCAACGGTATCCATCTCGACAAGGATGGTGCATATCATGCGCGCGTCAGAGGCCACGCGGTGCGGCACATGTGGCCGCACCACGGAGAGACGGGAAGTCTGCCACTCACCGCCATCGATGCTGAGGCGATGCTCGGCATCGAGCGACATGTAGATCGCGTAGGCACCTAGGGTCCTTACCGAGATCTTGCCAATCATGCCAAAGTAGACAACACGATCTTCATTGATCCACATCTTCGGCCGCAATTGGGCCACACTGTGAATGTCAGCCAAGGGCTTGATTCTCGTCATGCTTGCATTTCTCTGCATATCATCTCCAAAATTCTCGTACTTGCGCCGCAGCGCATGACCCAAAATGAGACCCTTCCCGGATTTCCGGGGCACTGATCAGCTTGATTTAATCTTTGCGACAAAGGCGAATGCCCGCCTTGAGTCTGCTTGTCAACCTGCAATTTCATCTTTCAGCTTCGTGAACCAATACTTCACTTGATATGGTAGCTTTCAGATGGCCAATCCGTTATAGGGTAAACACCAGCATTCTGTCGATTCGGTTTCTGTTGGCGTGAAAAGCCGAGAAAAGGAGCAAAAGGCGCTGGACGACACCAGTCCATGAATTGACTCACTGGCTTTTCGGAATGCCACGATCCAATCAGAGAGTACATATGCAATCGAGCGAACCTCTTCGCTCACGTCCAACTCAGTCTGACGCATGACAACTTCCGGGCATAAATGCAGCCACTCTACGCAAGATACCAGGGATAAGGTTGCGTAAGCTACACAGGACTAAAACGGTAAACCTATGGCAAGCATCGAAACTAATATTTCACCGACAAGCGAGGCCTTTCAAACAAACCGGCAGACAATGCTGGCCCTGTTGGAGCGGGTTCGCGAATACGAACGCCGAAGTGCAGAGACTTCGGCTCGATCAAGGCAGAAATTTGAGCAGCGCGGACAATTGCTTCCGCGTGAGCGTCTTGCAATTCTGCTGGATCGTGGCAAGCCTTTTCTTGAACTGTGCTCGATCGCCGGACTGGGCCTTGACAATTCGGACCTGACGATGAGCGTACCGGGTGGCGGCATCATTGGTGGTATCGGCCATGTGTCGGGTGTGAGATGCATGATCATGGTGACGGATTCAGGCATCGATGCGGGTGCACTTCAACCCATGGGACTGAACAAGGTACTGCGTATGCAGGAAATTGCGCTTGAAAACAAACTCCCTTACCTTCAATTGGTGGAGAGTGCGGGAGCCAATCTCATGGCCTACCGAGTGGAGGAATTTGTCGCCGGTGGCAATCAGTTCAGGAACATGTCGCACATATCTGCGGCAGGTTTACCTATAGTGACTGTGACCCACGGATCGTCTACCGCGGGTGGCGCCTATCGTACTGGACTGTCAGACTACACCATCATGGTACGTGGCCGAACACGGGCTTTCTTGGCAGGTCCTCCTCTTTTGATGGCGGCAACTGGCGAGGTCGCGACCGAAGAGGAGTTGGGAGGTGCGCTGATGCACACCACCATTTCCGGTCTGGGCGACTATTTGGCTGAGGATGATCGAGACGCGATACGTATCGCTCGCGAGCTGTTGGATGCCATTGACTGGAACGGTCAATTGCCGGTCATGCCGACACCGACAATCGAGCCGCCTCGCTTTGACGCAGAGGAACTGCTGGGACTGATGCCCGTCGACCATCGTCGACCGGTGGACATGCGGGAGATCATCGCGCGCATTGCAGATGGATCGGAATTTCTTGAGTTTAGTGCTGGCTATGGTCCTGGAACAGTAGTGGGACACATCAAACTGTCAGGATTCCCGTTGGGCATTGTGACGAATAACGGTCCGCTTGACCCTGATGGTGCAGCGAAGGCAACGCACTTTATTCAGGCTTGTTGCCAGTCGGGGACGCCGCTACTGTATATGCATAACACCACCGGATTCGTGGTTGGTCGAGAGTATGAGGAGGCGGGCAGTATTAAGCACGGAGCCAAGATGCTTCAGGCTGTGGCGAATGCAACGGTTCCGCAGGTGACGCTGTACTGCGGTGCTTCCTTTGGGGCGGGAAATTACGCCATGTGCGGACGCGGCTTACATCCGAACTTCTGTTTTTCCTGGCCGAATGCAAAGACGGCGGTAATGGGTGGGGAGCAAGCCGCACGCACTATGAGCATAGTGGCAGAAGCCAGTATGAAACGCAAAGGCCACGTCGACCGCGCAAAACTTGATGCCATGGAACAACGCATCATTGAGCACTATGCCAGACAAGTCGATGTCTTTACGACCAGCGCGCACCTGCTTGATGACGGCGTCATAGATCCACGTGACACTCGCGCGGTACTGACCGAAGCCTTCTCTATCTGCCGTAATGCCAAATTGCGTCAACTGCAGCCCATCCAATTCGGAGTGTCTCGCCCGTAATGGCCGGCATTCATATCTTCAAATCCTCTTGCGCATGAATACCTCCCTCGACAAGGCAACTCCCTTCAGCAAGATCCTGATTGTCAACCGCGGCGAGATCGCCCTCAGGATCATCCGCAGTGCACGCAAGCTGGGCTACCGCACCGTAGCCGTGCACTCAACGGTCGACATGGATGAACGCCATGTCCTCGAGGCAGACCAGGCTGTCTGCATTGGCGAGGCCGCACCCTCGGCCTCCTACCTAAACATTCCTGCGATCCTGCAGGCTGCAGCGTTGAGTGGCGCTGATGCGGTCCACCCTGGCTATGGCTTTTTGGCCGAAAATGAGGACTTTGCGACAGCTTGCGCCCAGGCCGGTCTGGTCTTCATCGGCCCCTCCCCCCAGTCCATCATCTCGATGGGCAACAAGGCCGGAGCCAAAAATATCATGCTTGCTGCCGGCGTTCCCTGTATCCCCGGCTACCAAGGAGACGATCAGTCAGACGAATGCATGCTGGCCGAGGCCATACGTATCGGCTTTCCGGTGATGATCAAGGCCACGGCCGGCGGCGGCGGACGCGGCATGAGACTGGTGAATGCAGTAGAAAATTTTCCGGAGCTGCTGCGAAGTGCTCGCTCCGAGGCGCAGAATGCCTTCGGTGACGCCCACGTGATACTGGAGCGAGCGATCGAGCAACCGCGCCATATCGAAATCCAGGTCTTGGCCGACCGCTATAGCAATGCCATTCACTTGGGTGAGCGGGATTGCTCGGTACAGCGCCGACACCAAAAGTTGATTGAAGAATCACCCTCGCCTGCAATTGATGCAGCCACCCGGCAGGCCATGGGCGACACGGCCGTGGCAGCGGTCAAGGCCATTGGCTATGAAGGTGCGGGGACCTTGGAATTCCTGCTTGATGATGCGGGCAACTTCTACTTTATGGAAATGAATACCCGACTCCAAGTCGAGCATCCAGTCACCGAACTAGTCACTGGCCTGGATTTGGTCGAGGAGCAAATCCGGATCGCTGCTGGTGAACACCTGTCGCTGAGTCAGTCGGAGCTACGCGTTACTGGTCACGCAATTGAGATCAGGCTTTGCGCCGAGGACCCCGATCAGGACTTCATGCCCCAGAGCGGTGTAATGCATCTCTGGTCCATGCCGTCCGGATTGAGGGTGGAGGAAGCCTTACGACCGGGCGCGGTGGTCTCGCCGTTTTACGACTCCATGATCGCCAAGATCATCAGCCACGGCAATACACGCGAGGAAGCCCGCCGCAAGCTGATGTCCGGTCTGGAGAGCGCTGTTGCGGTTGGCGTAAAGACCAATCAGCGATTCCTTCTGAACTGTCTGGCACATCCCGTGTTTGCCGAGGGCCAAGCAACCACAGCCTTCGTGGCGTCACACTTGGGAGAACTCAATGCAGCCGACCAACCCGATCAGGACCGGCTGACCGCTCTGGGAGCCGCACTGCTGAGCCAAAGTAGCAACGCAGGTTTGGCGGTACTGAGCCCAACCAATGCCCTCCACTGCCGACCCGCACTGATCATCCTGGAGCGGCAGGGCCAAATGCTGCAGGCTATGGTCGAGCCACAAGGCGCGGGCATCTACCTCGTCAGACTTGGTGAATTGTCGCTGCAGGTTCAATTGCACGAACTGGCTAACCAGTCGGTACGCTTCACCTGCGGGGGGCTGTCAGAAAGTGCGGCCTACCTACACCAACGCAATGAATTGCAGCTGCAGTGTCGTGGCCGACTGCTGCGACTGCTGGATCGTACCCACGTAGCGGCCAACGCACATAAAGACAAGACCGGCGACGACAAATTGCGTGCGGCGATGAGTGGTCGAATTGTCGCGGTGATGGTGGAAATTGGTCAAACGGTAAGCATTGGTCAGCCCGTAATGACGATCGAAGCCATGAAGATGGAGCACGTGCATTTGGCGCCCATCTCCGGCAAGGTGATCGCGCTTCATACCCGGGCTGGTGAGCATGTGTCGTCACGCATCCTACTGGCCGAATTCGAGTCCGATCCGATTGCACAGGCGGCAGGCTGAAACAAGACGGACGTTAAGTTGGCGATTGCCGGAAAGACGCTTCGCATGCTCGCATCAATTTAAGATTTAACCAACTAAAGGAATAAACATGTTCACTCCTGAACACATCGCGCTGCAGGACAGCGTGCGTCAGTTCATCAATCGCGAGATTGAGCCCTATATCGATGCCTGGGAAGCGGCCGAGATTTTCCCCGCGCACGAGCTCTTTAAGAAGCTGGGAAGCGCCGGGCTGCTCGGCGTTAACAAACCGGTCGAGTTTGGCGGCATGGGTTTAGACTACAGCTACGAGATCGCTTTCTGCGAGGCAATGGGCAATGTCAGTGGTAGCGGCATCGGCATGGCGATTGCCGTGCAAACCGATATGGCCACACCAGCCCTGGCTAACCACGGCAGTGACGAGCTGCGTGAACTGTTCCTCAAGCCAACGATTGCCGGCGACGCCGTTGTCTGTCTGGGCGTGTCCGAAACGGGCGCCGGCTCTGATGTCGCGTCGATCAAGACCCGAGCCGTCAAGGATGGCGACGACTACGTCATCAGCGGCTCCAAGATGTGGATCACCAACGGCATGCAGGCCGACTGGATGTGCCTGTTGGCCAATACCGGAGGCGAAGACATGCACCGCAACAAGTCACTGATTTGCGTTCCGCTGCGCGAGAACGGGAATCTGCTGCCCGGTATTACTGTGCAGAAGATACGCAAGGTCGGGATGTGGCTGTCCGATACCGCCCAGGTCTTTTTCGACGACGTTCGGGTGCCACAGCGCTACCTCATCGGCGAGGAGGGCAAGGGCTTTACCTACCAGATGGAGCAGTTCCAGGAGGAGCGCCTGAGCGGCGCCACCCGGCGTCTGGCGTCCATGACCAACGTGATCAACCAGACCATCGACTACACCCGCGAGCGCAAGACCTTCGGACGCTCCATCCTGGACAACCAAGTCGTTCATTTCCGTCTGGCGGAGCTCAAAACCGAAGTCGAGCTGCTTCGCTCATTGATCTACCGCGCCGCTCAGCTGCACATGGAGGGTGCAGACATGACCGAATTGGCCTCGATGGCCAAGCTCAAGGCTGGCCGGCTGTGCCGCGAGTTGACCGACTCCTGTATGCAGTTCTGGGGTGGCATGGGCTATACGTGGGAAAACCCGGTCTCGCGTGCCTGGCGTGACCTGCGCCTGGTGTCCATCGGTGGTGGCGCTGACGAAGTCATGCTGACCATCATTTGCAAGCGCATGGGCATCCTGCCAAAACGTCCAGTCTGAGTCGACATCTGGATATGGCCTAACACGTGTTGTGATTGACCTTTCCTAAGTGTTTATCAAGTCGACTGAAATTTCACTTTGTGTAAGAACTTTTCCGTAAATACAAATTGATGACTTTCTATGCGCGACAACCGCGTATGAAGAGAAAAGCAAAAGCATGGAAGTCACCGATGAATTATTGAGTCACGTTGGACCACTGATTCCAGTACGACAGCGTCGTGGTAAATCAGATCTACGCCCGAAAGGATTGCAGTCGACGCAAACCCAAAGACCCACGACTCGCTTTTGATGCAATCGTGACGTATCAAGAACGTGTTGCCATTGGAAGGCATTGCCTGCTGAGTGTTATGGCTGTCCAAGTTCAATCCATGCACGATTCCTGGAGTGAGTGGAAGCCGGAGTCCATGAGGCCCTGTGGAAGTCTGGGCTTGCGGTGTAGGGCTAATTTGAAAATATTCCCAAAACCTACTGTGATCGGATGCTGCAAATATCGCATTTAAATCCACTGGAGACACACTATGAACAACTTACCCGGACTCAACTTTCAACTCGGCGAAGACATCGATGCGCTGCGCGACGCCGTGCGCGACTTTGCCCAGGCCGAGATCGCGCCGCGCGCTGCGGAGATTGACCGCAGCGACCAGTTCCCCATGGACCTGTGGGAAAAGATGGGGAGCCTGGGCGTGCTCGGTATCACGGTGGGCGAAGAGTATGGCGGCGCCAACATGGGTTACCTGGCGCACATGATCGCCATGGAGGAAATCAGCCGCGCCAGCGCCAGCGTGGGCCTGAGTTATGGCGCGCACAGCAACCTGTGTGTCAATCAGATCAAACGCAACGGCACGCCCGAGCAGCGTGCCAAATACCTGCCCAAACTGATTTCTGGCGAACACGTCGGCGCACTCGCCATGAGTGAGCCGGGCGCTGGCAGCGACGTGTTGTCAATGAAACTCAAGGCCGAGGACAAGGGCGGTTATTACCTGCTCAACGGCAACAAGATGTGGATCACCAACGGCCCGGATGCCGACACCCTGGTGGTTTATGCCAAGAGCGAACCCGAGTTGGGCGCGCGTGGTGTGACGGCTTTCCTGATCGAAAAGGGGATGAAAGGTTTTTCCATTGCACAAAAGCTGGACAAACTTGGCATGCGCGGCAGCCACACCGGTGAACTGGTGTTCAACAACGTGGAAGTGCCCGAAGCCAACATCCTGGGCGGCCTGAACATGGGTGCTAAGGTTTTAATGAGCGGTCTGGACTACGAACGCGCGGTGCTCAGCGGCGGGCCGCTGGGCATCATGCAGAGCGTGATGGACAACGTGATTCCGTACATTCACGACCGCAAGCAGTTTGGCCAGAGCATTGGCGAGTTTCAGCTGATTCAAGGCAAGGTGGCCGACATGTACACCGTGCTGCAGGCGGCGCGCAGCTTCGCTTACACCGTGGCCAAAAACCTCGACCTGCTGGGCGTCGAGCATGTGCGCCAGGTGCGCAAGGACTGCGCCTCGGTCATTTTGTGGACCGCCGAAAAAGCCACCTGGATGGCCGGTGAGGGCGTGCAGATTTTTGGTGGAAACGGCTACATCAACGAGTACCCGCTGGGTCGGTTGTGGCGCGATGCCAAGTTGTACGAGATTGGCGCCGGCACGTCGGAGATTCGGCGCATGCTGATTGGGCGGGAGTTGTTTGCGGAGACGTGTTGAGTTTTGGTGACCTGAAGAATTTATCCAAGATATTTTAAAAAGGCCCACTCGACTTAATTACCACAAGGCGTCCGAATCTACCCAACACCCGAGCCCGATTAGCAAGCGTCCTCGGTCGGACATCGCAGGCCAGTGATTCATCAGTCCAAGCACAATCCGATCCGTTCTCGACCAAGCATTGGAAGCGCTGTCATTTTCCTGCACAGTTCCGGATTCAATCTCCGGATTCCTGTTCAGGCCAACAAAACCGTGTAGGTTCTCGCTTCATGAAGCGCGAGATTGACTCCTTCAAATAATCAGACTCGAACGCGATGCCCTGGGCACTGGCTTCGGCCTCCATAAGCGCATTTCGATCCATGTCAAAGCTACGGGCCAGCAGGGCCTTGGTCATGGAAAAAGCAGTCGGGGAAGTTTGCGCCAACGCACCCGCAATCAATTGCGCACGCGCTAACAAACCTTCAGGGCGCGTGACTTCCAGAACCAGGCCCAGCGACTTGGCCTCTGTGGCCCGAAACTCCCGCGCAGAGTAGATCAGCTCGCGCGCTCGCTGCAGGCCAATCATCCGTGGCAGCGAGTGCAACAAACCCAGGTCTGGGATCAAGCCAACCCGTGCGAAAGAAAGGCAAAAACGCGCTCGATCGGAGGCAATCACGATATCTGCCGCCATTGCAAGGCTGAAGCCGGCGCCAAAGGCCACACCATCGACTGCCGCAACCACCGGACGGTCGAAGTCCTGGAGCGCTTGATAGGTGCGGTGCTGCTCAAGCATGCGCGCGCGCCCGGCCTCTGGACCGCTGTTCTGCCGCTTTTCTATGGCCGAGATGTCACCACCAGAACAAAAGTCGACGTCAGCCCCAGTCAGCACCAGCGCCCTAACCTGCGCATCACAACGCAACAGGTGCAAGGTTTCGTCCAACTCGGCTTGCATCTGGGCAT
>JAQTZQ010000306.1 GCA_028687645.1 Rhodocyclaceae bacterium | reverse complement strand
TCCATGGTTCGTGATCCGGGTATTCTAGAGATGACTGCGTAGCACCCCATAACGGCGCAAGCCGTATCAGCCTCAGCCAGATGCGCCGGGGCTAAAATTGAAGGCCATACTTGAAACGTATGGCCTTCGCGCTTTTCACGCCTGAAGTGATTTTTTCAGAATTTGCAGGCCTTGAGCCACGCTGATTTTTGCTTCATAGCCCAAGTCCCGTTTCGCGGCGGTTATGTCGTACCAGTGCGCAGTGGCCAATTGTTTGGCGACGAAGCGGGTCATCAGGGGTTCATCCTGGCGCTTCAGCAAGCGCCAAATCATTTCCATCACAAAGCCGATGGCATAGGCGGCTGGCGGCGAAATGGATTTATCGCAAGGCGGCAGACCACCAGCCCGCAGGATGCCATTGATCAAATCACGCTGAGGCATCGGCTCATCCTGGGTGATGAAGTAAGCCTTGCCGGCACAAGTGGCCCCCGGGGCAACGAGGTCCAGGGCGAGCAGATGGGCGTCTACGGCATTATCGATGTAGACCGAGTCGATTCGCTTCAGCCCCTTGCCGACCAGTCGCAAGCGCCCGGCTTTACCGCGCGCCAACACCCGGGCGGTCAGTTGCGGATCGTCAGGCCCCCAGATCAGGTGTGGCCGGAGCACCACAGTGCCGAGTTGCGCGCTATTGGCCGCAACCACCAGCCGTTCGGCTGCGGCCTTGGTGGCCGGGTAGGCGGTCTCAAAATGAGTCGCTATCGGTACGCTTTCATCAACACCCTCGACATCGCCGCCGGCGTGGATGACGGAAGGCGTGCTGGTATAAATCAGTCGCGAAATGCCGTTGACCGCGCAAGCCTCCAGAATATTGCGCGTTCCCAGCACATTGGCCTGGAAATAATCAGCATAAGTACCCCAGACACCGGTTTTGGCGGCGATGTGAATCACCGCAGTGCAGCCCGTTGCTGCGGCAACGACGGCATCACGGTCGGCGAGATCAATACGTACAATATCCACCCCCAGCGCCCGCAGGCCGGGGGAATCCTGACGCTGTAGCGAACGCACAGCGTCGCCACGGGCAACGAGACGGCGCACCACGGCACCGCCGAGAAAACCACTGCCGCCGGTGACCAGGATCAAGAGAGTTTTCCTTGCGCCCAGAGCGCCAGCTTTTCGCGGCCAATCTTGGCGTTATGGCGGACATCCACCGGGAAACCCGGGTGAATCAGAAAATGGGTGATGCCGCGCGTCGGCGCGAATTTTTCGCCCATCACCCGCAATGACGCCACAAGTGCTTGCCCGGTCAGCGCACCTTCCTGTTCGCGTTCAACACAAACCACCGGAACGCTTACGCCACCAACGGTCGCACCGACCAACGCGGTGCGAAAGACGCCGGTGTGGGTATTGAAAATTTCTTCAACCGGCGCTGAAAAGAGCGTTCTGTCGGCCAGTTCAACGCGATGGGATTTGCGTCCGCAGAACCACAGCCGCCCGCTCACATCGAAATAGCCAACATCGCCCATGCGATGCACGATCTGGCCATGGCGATCAATCTTGGCCAAGCGGGTGGCTTCCGGGCGACCGAAATAAGCGGTGGTAACGGTCGGACCAAGAACGGTAATTTCACCAATTTCCCCCACCGGCATCTCCCGAACCTGCGCCCACTCAGGGAGTGCGGTATCGGTAATTTCAATGATCCGCACCTCATTGGGTGTCACCACGCGGCCAACGCAAACACCGGCCCCACCGTAGGTCAACTCACAGGTATCAGCCAGAATCTCCCGGCTGCTGATACTGGCAACCGGCAGCACTTCTGTGGCGCCATAGGGAGTAAAAATCTCGGCGCTGGGCGGCAGTATCCGGTGCATTCTTTCCAGTGTTGCGGCAGGTACCGGGGCGCCGGCAGAGAGAACGCGTTTGACGCTGGGCCAAAGTACCCCATGCTCCACCCCGTGACGGGCGACGGTATTCAACAGTGCCGGCGAGGCAAAGACATTGGTCACGCCCCAGTCGTTGATCGCCGCCCTGATTTTTTCTGGATCGACCTTGGCCGGGCGCGTGAAATCCATCTCGGGCAGGATAGTCGTCATGCCCAGTGCTGGATCGAACAGTGCAAACAGCGGAAAAGTCGGCAGGTCGATTTCACCTGGCTGAATGTCGTAGGTTTGACGGATCAACTCCACCTGCGCCATGAAGTTGCCGTGGCTGTACACCACGCCTTTGGCGATGCCGGTGCTGCCACTGGTGAACAGAATGGCCGCTGTTTCATCCGCCTGCGTCTTTTCAAGAAAGGCGCCACCGCCCTGAGCGGCGGCGACAACTCTCGCCAGCGTCGTGCCACCCCACGCATAGCGACGCCCCACCGTCACGAGGTGACGGATGCTGCCGCGTCCCCAGCCGAGCAAAATTCTTGCCGCATGAGCCGCAGGAATGCCGATGAAAGCCTCCGGCTCAACTTCCGCCAGACAGGCCTTAAGTTGTTTGATTCCGAGTCCGGGGTCGATCATGATCGGCACGATACCGGCCTTGAACAGGGCAAAGGTCAGGGCAAAAAATTCCAGGCTGGGCTTGACCATCAACACCGTGCGCATGCCTTTGCACAGTCCGTAGGCCCTGAGCCCGTGCG
>JAQTZQ010000132.1 GCA_028687645.1 Rhodocyclaceae bacterium | reverse complement strand
TCTTTGCGATTGATGTCTCTGCGTTTTGCTTCACCCATTGGGTGACTCCTGAAATCGCCGTTAAATGCTTATCCTGCTTGGGTTGGTGACGAATTTCAAGTGGGTAACTGCGGTTTCTAGGATCAAGGAGTATCAGAAAAATCCATTTTTCCGAATGGCCGATCTAAAAGCAGAAAAAATGGCTCGTTTTTCCTGTTGACCGTAACAATTCAAAATTCGTCGAATCTCATCAAGACTTCCTGGCCTCACAACCTGCCCCGGTTGTTCGCCATGTCAGGCCAATCCGAGGTCAATTGTTGCGGAAAATGATTTCTTTCATCCGCGCCAGTTTAGGGGCAACCATTGGCACCGTCAGCATCGTACTGGCAATCGCCATCAGCAGCAGCGCGGTAAAGGCTTCGCTGGTGATGATCTGCTTGTCGAGCAGGATGTTGACGAAAATAATCATGATCAGCGCTTTGGTTTGCAGTAGCCAGCCGATGATGTTCGCCTCGCCGTGAGCCCAGTTGAGGATTCTGCCAGCGATTTGCACGCCGATCAGCTTGCCGCCGACCGAGGCCAGCAGCAAAATTGCGGCGGCGACAAAAACCGCAGTGCCGCCTACATTCCAGTTGGTGCGCAAGCCAGTGCTGAGGAAAAAAACCGGCATCATGACCAGCAAAACGTGGTGGCGCAGCAGGTCCATCTGCTCCTGATCAAACCACTCAGCCTCCATGATCGCGCCGGCGACGAAGGCGCCGACCATGAAATGTAGCCCGGCCCAGTCCGCACCGAAAGCGCAGGCGGAGAGCCAGATCAGCGCGACATACCAGCGGTCGCGTTCAGCCAGCCAGCACATCAGCCGGCGAAAGGCGTAGCCGAAGACGGCAAAGGCAATCAGGAAGGCAACTTGTTTGCCGACCCGTTGCCAGTCCATCAGGATCAGCGCCAGCACACCCCAGATCGCGATATCGTCAAGGCTGGCGTAGCGCAGGATGCGCTGGCCGATGGGCTGACGCAGGATTTCCAGTTTTTCCATGAGTAGAATGAGAATCGGCAAGGCAGTCACTGCGCAGGCCATGCCGACGCCAAGTACAAATTGCCAGGTCAGCCCCTTTGGCCCGATCCAGCCATCCTGTGTGAGTAGTCCGACAGCGGCAAGGCAACCAAAAATTAGTGGCGTGCCGAGTGCCAGGCTGGCGGTAATCGAGCTTTCCCGGCGATGCGCCCAAGCTTTGTGCAAATCCAGCTCTATCCCGGCAATGCAGACAAAAAGCATGACTGCCCACCAAGCAATACCGTTGAGCGACTGAACGACCACCGTATTGAAAACGAACTGGTAATAATCAGGATAAATATGGCCGAGAATACCCGGACCCAGCAGAATGCCGGTGATTATCTGGACAACGACGAGCGGCGCGTAGTAATCCGTTTTCCCGAGCCGCCAGATCAGGTAGGGCACGGTAAAAATGATCGTCATGGCGATCAGGAATATTTCGGTAGTATTCATCAGCAGCTCATTTTGCTGCGAATTTTAAGGCCAATGAACAAAATCTTGCGGTCAACGGACAATTTGTGCCCAATTTTCTAGCTCAGCACGGGTGTCTCCGTGTAACAAGTGATTGCGCGATCAGGTCAATTCGATATACTGTAATTATGAACAGTACCCGACTGATTCACTTTAAGGTGAAGCAGCGAAAAACGGCAGCAATTTCTGTTCCATCTTTGGCCCCTGTGCCATAATTCGATCAAATTTCTGAGGTGATTCATGGACGACAACAAGGCGAAAGCGCTGAGCGCAGCGCTACAGCAGATTGAAAAGCAATTCGGCAAAGGCTCCATCATGAAGATGGGTGATGCCGAAATTGACGAAGGCATTCAAGTTGTTTCAACCGGCTCCTTGGGCTTGGATATCGCACTCGGTATTGGCGGCTTGCCGCGTGGCCGTGTCGTTGAAATCTATGGTCCGGAATCGTCCGGCAAGACCACGCTCTGTTTGCAAGTGATTGCCGAAATGCAAAAGCTGGGTGGTGTAGCGGCCTTTATCGACGCTGAGCATGCGCTTGATCCACAATATGCGCAAAAACTCGGCGTCAATGTGAACGACCTACTGATTTCGCAGCCGGATACCGGCGAGCAGGCACTGGAAATCTCCGACATGCTGGTTCGTTCTGGCGGTGTCGACATTATCGTTATCGACTCGGTTGCTGCGCTAACGCCGCGTGCCGAAATCGAAGGTGAAATGGGCGACCAGATGGTCGGCCTGCACGCCCGCTTGATGAGCCAGGCACTGCGCAAGCTGACCGCGAACATCAAGAAGACCAACACGCTGGTGGTATTTATCAACCAGATCCGCATGAAAATCGGTGTCATGTTCGGTTCGCCAGAAACAACGACAGGCGGCAATGCACTCAAGTTTTACGCCTCGGTGCGACTGGATATCCGGCGTATTGGCAGCATCAAGAAAGGTGACGAAGTGGTGGGTAGCGAAACCCGCGTCAAAGTCGTCAAGAACAAGGTTTCACCACCTTTCCGGGAGGCAATCTTCGACATTCTCTATGGCGAAGGTATTTCCCGTCAGGGCGAGATCGTCGAACTTGGCGTCGCCCACAAACTAGTCGACAAATCCGGCGCCTGGTATTCCTACAAGGGTGAAAAAATCGGTCAGGGTAAGGATAACTCCCGCGAATTCCTCAAGTCGCATCCGGAAATCGCCCAAGAGATCGAGGCGCGAATTCGTGAGGCGGCCAGCACATCAGTGATCAAGCCAACCAAGGCCGCAGCGGCAGATGCCTGATTTGCGAGTGCAAGCCCTCAAATTATTGACGCGGCGTGACCACAGCCGGGCAGAGTTGAGGGCCAAACTTGCCAGTGAGGCTGAAACATCCGAAGCGCTGGATGCCGTTCTCGATGCCTTGCAGGGAGAGCGCTTACTTTCAGATCAGCGTTATGCGATGCAACGTGTGGTGGCTAAAGCCAGGCGTTTTGGTGATACCCGTATCAAGCATGATTTGCGTCTGCATGGCGTCGGCGAAGCCGACATAGCGGCAGCCTTGCCGGAAGGTGGCAATGAGGCTGACCGTTGCCATGCGGTGTGGGCTAGAAAATTTGCCGGCTTGCCACAATCCCCTGCCGAACGCGGAAAGCAGATGCGTTTTTTGCAATATCGAGGCTTCTCCATTGAAGCGATCCAACAAGCCATGCGGCGTGGTTTGGGTGGAGAAGACGAATGAGCATGCTCTCAGCGCATAACCTCAAAAAGCGATACAAGACACGTACTGTTGTTGAGAATGTGTCTTTTGAGGTGAAATCAGGCGAAGTGGTTGGTCTGCTGGGCCCTAACGGAGCGGGGAAAACCACCTGCTTTTATATGATCGTTGGCTTGGTCGCATCCGATGGTGGCGATGTCTATATCGATGACGTAAAGCTCAGCCACCTGGCAATGCATAGTCGGGCACGACAGGGCCTCTCCTACCTGCCGCAAGAGGCTTCAGTATTTCGAAAATTGAATGTCGAAGAAAATATCCGCGCGGTACTTGAATTACTCAAGCTACCGAAAGTCGAGCTCAATGACCGCCTTGAGGGGTTGTTGGCCGAGTTACATATCGATCATGTTCGCCATGTCAATGCGGCGGCCCTTTCTGGTGGCGAGCGGCGGCGCGTTGAAATTGCCCGCGCCTTGGCGACCAATCCACGCTTTATACTGCTTGATGAGCCCTTTGCCGGCGTCGATCCGATTGCTGTCCTGGAAATTCAAAAAATTATCCGCTTCCTCAAGGAGCGCGGCATTGGTGTTCTGATTACCGACCATAACGTGCGTGAGACGCTGGGTATTTGTGATCACGCCTACATTATCAACGCGGGTAACGTGCTCGCTGCTGGACGTCCCGACGAAATCGTCAATAATCCTAGTGTGCGCAAAGTTTATCTTGGCGAGCATTTCAAGCTCTGATTCGCAGACAGCACCTCCCCGCCTATGAAACCGACCCTGCAACTTCGATTATCCCAGCATTTGGCGCTAACGCCCCAACTGCAGCAGTCGATCAAGCTATTGCAGTTGTCAACCGTGGAAATGCAGCAGGAACTCGAGCGCTACCTGCTTGAGAATCCGATGCTGGAGCGCGATGACGAGCCGGGCGAGGGATTTTCCGGGGCGCAGCAGTTCGATTCGCCGGTGAACCAGGAGACGCGCAGCGAGTTGGCCGAACCGAAAGAGCCCAGCGTCGAGCGTGATCAGGAAGTTCCCAGTTCCCCGTCCGATGTCGATGATGACCGTTGGGCTTCGGATGCTGGTACGTTCACCGGCGCCGGGCGCGACGAAGACGACGACAGTGATCCGCAGGATATTCACTCAGGGAATATTAGCCTGCGCGACCATTTGGGCTGGCAATTGGGCTTGACCCAGTTGTCCGAGCGGGACCGCGCTTTGGTTCGTTTTTTGATCGACGCGTTGGATGATGACGGCTATCTCTCGACGCCAATCGCCGAGCTTTGGGAAACCCTGCCACCCGAATACGCAATCGAGATCGAAGAACTCGACATCGCCTTGCGCCTGATCCAGAACTTTGACCCGATTGGTATTGGTGCGCGCAGCCCGCAGGAATGTCTGGCTCTCCAACTCAAGTCGCAGCCGGAGGAGCCGTTGCGCGATCTGGCGCTGCTGATTGTTGAAAAGTATCTCGAACTTTTGGCTGCCCGCGATTTTGTCAAATTGCGCAAATTGACGGGTGCCGAGGATGAGGCGCTAAAAGCCGCCCACCTTCAAATCACGCGCCTTAACCCGAGGCCGGGTGCCTGTTTCGCCCAGGCTGAAGCGCGTTACATCATTCCTGACGTGATGGTGAAGAAGCTCAAAGGCAAGTGGACGGCCTACACCAACCCGGATGCCTATCCGCGTCTGCGCATCAATCGTCTTTACGCTGAGATACTCTCGCGGCAGCGGCGCGGGAATGGCAATTTAACTGGCCAGTTGCAGGAGGCACGTTGGCTGATCAAGAATGTCCAGCAGCGTTTTGAAACAATACACCGTGTTACACAAGCAATTGTTGATCGTCAGCGTCAGTTTTTTGAGCACGGGGAGGTCGCAATGCGTCCTTTGGTGTTGCGTGAAATTGCAGATATTCTGGGCCTGCATGAGTCGACTGTTTCACGTGTAACAAGCCAGAAATATATGGCGACACCACGCGGCATCTTTGAATTGAAATACTTTTTTGGCAGTCATGTTTCCACCGATACCGGTGGTGCGTGCTCTGCTACAGCCATTCGTGCACTGATCAAGCAGTTGATTGCTAACGAAGATGGCAAAAAGCCCTTGTCGGATAGTCAAATATCCGAAATACTAGGCCAGCAGGGAATCGTTGTTGCGAGACGCACGGTGGCAAAATACCGTGAGCTGCTCAACATCCCGCCGGTCAATTTACGCAAGACCCTGTAGGAGAGGAGAAGAAAATGAATTTGCAGATCAGTGGCCACCATATTGAAGTTACCCCAGCCCTGCGTGAGTACGTGGAAAACAAGCTGGATCCGGTTATCCGCCACTTCGATCAGGTAACGGGTGTTAACGTTGTACTCTCTGTCGAGAAATTGAAGCAAAAGGCAGAAGTGACACTCCATGTTCCCGGTAAGGATATGCACGCTGAGGAGTCGGGCGAAGATCTTTACGCGGCTATCGACATATTGTTTGACAAACTGGATCGTCAGGTTCAAAAGTACAAACAAAAAGTGCAAGATCATCACCGTGGTGAAAAGGCCTCCAGCCAGATGGCCGAATAAACCCCGAGGGCCGCAGCGCAAGCGTGCGGCCCTTGTCTTTCAGAAATCCTATGAATCCCCTGACTAAGCTTTTAACCCCTTCGCAGGTACTACTCGACCTCGAAGCTAGTAGTAAAAAGCGTGTTTTTGAACAAGCCGGCATGTTGTTCGAGAGTCATCTTGGACTCGCCCGATCGGTTGTTTTCGACAGCCTTTTCGCGCGCGAAAAACTAGGTTCCACGGGACTCGGTCAAGGTGTCGCCATTCCGCACGGGCGCATCAAGGGTCTCAAGCAGGCTGCTGGTGCTTTTTTGCGCCTGAGTAACCCGGTTCCTTTTGATTCCCCCGATGGTCGTCCCGTTAGTCTTTTATTTGTTCTTTTGGTGCCGGAGCAAGCAACTGAAGAACATTTGCAAATATTGTCCGAACTCGCTCAGCGCTTTGCCGAGCGTCCTTTCCGTGATGCCCTGCTGGCGGCTACAGATGCGACGGGTGTTGTGACCCTTTTTCAGGCTTAACCGACCGCTGTGCGCCATATCAGTCTGGCTCAGCTTTATGAAGATAATCGGGAGAAGCTGCTGCTGAGCTGGCTCGTTGGTCATAGCAGCGATTCGCGCATAGAACTCAAGATCAGCAACAATTACGGGGCAGATGTGGTGGGTCACATCAATATCATTCACCCTGAACGCTTGCAGGTCATGGGGCACGCAGAGCGCGAGTGGGGCGAGCGAATTGGTGAAAAGCGCTTTAATCAGCAATTGGCCGATCTACTCCACGCCAAGCCACCGGCTTTTATCATTGCCGACAGCATTCCCCCTCCTCAATCTTTGCTTGACGCCTGTACGGCAAATGGAACGCCCGTGATTCAGTCGCCCAAGCATTGCTCGGCAGTGATTGATCAGTTACGTATCTATCTGTCAGCTCGTCTTGCCGATACCGTGAATTTGCATGGCGTATTCATGGATGTCCTGGGTATGGGCGTGTTGATTACCGGTGATTCGGGGGTTGGAAAATCAGAATTGGCGCTGGAATTGATTTCCCGTGGCCATGGATTGGTCGCCGACGATGTGGTTGAGATGGCGCGGATCGCGCCCACCACCATCGAAGGCCGATGCCCTGGCATGTTGCGCGATTTTCTCGAAGTCCGCGGTTTGGGCCTGCTCAATATCCGTACTATCTTTGGTGAAACCGCCTCTCGCCGCAAGATGAAACTGAAGATCATCGTTCATCTGCAAAAAACCTTGCAGGGTGTCGAGGCGCCTCGTCTACCACTGGATGCTCAGCGCCAAGAGGTGTTGGGTGTGCCGATCCGGAAAATCGTTATTCCGGTTGCAGCGGGCCGCAATCTTGCCGTTTTGCTTGAGGCGGCAGTGCGCAACACCATTTTGCAATTGCGCGGTATCGATAGTATGCAGGATTTCATGGATCGTCAGCAGCGCATGATGCTTGACGATGAGGCTTGAATATCCGATAGTTTAGAGGCCATTTTGGCTCACCAGTTGAGGGAGACTTTGATGAAACAGTTGATTGTCGTGTTGCTATCTACGTTTGCCGTTAATTTTGTCTATGCTGCTGACGATTGTGCCGCCAAGGCTGCTGAAAAAAAGCTGGCAGGAGCGGCCAAAACAAGTTTTTTGAAAAAATGTACTGCAGATAACATGTCGCCCGCGCAAGCCTCATGTGACGCCAAGGCTAAAGAAAAAAAGTTGGCAGGTGCCGCGAAAAACAGCTTCGTTAAAAAATGCGTGAGTGAAGCAGAAAGCGCAAAATAGGCGGCGCTAACGATATGATTCCCTGAGTTGATTACTCACTCAGGGCAGGATCCAGATTCCTGTCCTGAAGCAAACACAGATTTGACGGAGAACCGGGGCCCAATCCCCTCAAGATGGCAGCGTTTTTAGCTCGCTTGCCCTGACAGAACCTTGGCCACGCCACTCATTACCTTTCGCTTTTCGTAAGGTTTTATGATCCAGGCCATGACGCCGGCTGCCTTGCCCTCGGCTTTCATTGTGACACTGGTCTGGGTTGTCAGCATGAAGATTGGTACCTTGGCCAGTTCCGGGATCTTCCGCAGTTCCCGGCTCATCGTCAGGCCGTCCATTTCCGGCATATTGACGTCACAGAAGATGAGAGCGATGTTGTGCTGGTTGCCTTCCATCATTTTGATGCCATCGAGGCCATTTGCAGCCTCAAAAACAGTATGACCTTCGCTGACAAGATCTGCCTTGAGTTGTACGCGAACTGTTTCTGAGTCATCGACGATGAGAATGTTTGCCACTCCGTACTCCTATCATGCGTTCGCTTCAGTGCACCCAGAGAAATCTGACCGTCCTTCGTCGCACTCCGAGATAATCTGGTTACGTCCATTGCGCTTGGCTTCATACAGAAGCATATCGGCTCGATGCATGAAACTCTCCAAGCTTTCGTTGGGCTTATGTTCGACGGTTCCACCGCTAATCGTGACTGATATCACCGCCTCCCCCGCGTCGACCCGTAACGCGAGCACGGCCAGCCGAACACGCTCGGCCAGTATCCGTGCAACTGGTGCACCGGAGGGCAGGAATACGATAAATTCCTCGCCACCAAAGCGGATTGGAATGTCGCCGCTGGATACCTGTTGGAGAATCACCTGTGCCACCTGACTCAGGACCAAGTCGCCAATTTTGTGACCATGGGTATCGTTAACTTTTTTGAAGTGGTCTATATCGAAGATCACCATCGACACATTGGGCAGGGTTCCAGCATTGTGACTAGCCAACAACTCATCAACTACGTCTTTCATATATAGGCGCGTGTATAAGCCGGTCAATGGATCGTGAATGGCGCTCTCGTAGAGCGCCAAACTGGCCTCGCGCTCCATGGCCGCACGCGAGATATCGCGCTCAGCGTTTACCACCGCAGTCCGGTCCTCCAAGATGATGAGCAACTGAACGACCGTCAGATTGAGCACGATGGGCTGGTAGGTAATACGAAAGTAGCGACCGTCTTTACTGTCTTGCTTGGCTTTGTGGAATATTTCTGAAGGAAATTGAGCGCTGTAACGCTCATACTCCAACTGTGATTTGCCTAGGCAATCGGTCACTGCCTTGGCACCATGGCGAGCCATTTCGTCCATCTGTGCAAGCGCTGGATTGAACAAGACCTCATCGACGTGCTGGCCCGCCAGATCATCACGGTCGAGCATGGCCGACAAATAGCTGGAATGTGTCGTGCTCAAGGTGCCTTTTGCATTTAAGGTAAATATGCCTAATGGGATACTCGTAAAGACTTCCACCAGTCGGCGTTCCGTGGCGCGCATCTCTGACATATCAAGACCGAAAACCGTGAGCAACTGCCCCTCCGCTTTGTTGCGCACCTCCATCCAGGTCAATATCCAGTGAAACGGCATAGCTTCTTCAAGATCGCCGTTGCCTGCTGGAATCATCTCTAATTCGAAGCGAACGGCTCCCGCAGTTGGGCCACGACCGACGATTTTTTTGATGTGGTGGGCGAAAATCTCCCAGTTTTTTGGCTGGAAGTACTTTGATAGTGGCAAACGCAATGCTGCTTCATGTTCAATGTTGAGCAGGTCTACAAAAGCCTGATTGGCACGCAAAATCTCGTGCTGGGCATTGATGATGAGGAAAATACCTGGAATCTGGTCAATGACCGATTCGGTGTGCGTGTTGGCTTCATCCAGCAACAGGAGCATCTTGTGCGATGCCTGCAAATCGAGATTGATGTTGGCCATTAGAGAAAATCCATCTCTTCGTCATCCGCCGTATCGGCAATCGCGTAATTAACCAGCGATTCAAGTTGTTTGCGGTCGAGTATTTCCATCATGGCGCTACAAGCAATGGTGTGTTCACCGGCTGTGAGCGTCCAAAAATGGGAGAAACTGGCAGTGGGCTTGTCCTTTTCCTCGTAGTCGGCAAACACTTCGTAAAAGCCGCGCGCCTGCTGCGGCAAGCTGGTGCCTAAATTGATCTGCAAGTCCTCAAATAGAGTCACGATCTTGCCAGCGACCAGGTTGCAGTATTCCTTCATGTAGTCGACAGCTCGGCGCTCTGAGATGGCCTGTGCCGATGCGCCGCCAAAAATACGCAATGCCAGCGCACGAGCCACATCCAGATTGTAGTGCGCCTTGAAAGTCACGCGGCACGGTTCTCCGGAGGTCAAGATAAAGACCATGTTGTTGGCCAAAACCTTGCCGGGACGGAAACTCTCTGGCATGTCGCCCGTAGAAATTTCCTCACAATCAGTGTGCACCTTGAGTCGAGATGCTGAGGCAAAGCGTACAAGTTCAATTAGCTTTGCCTTGAGTGCAGGCAAGTGAGATGGATCGTGATTCATTGAGTGAGGTTCATCGGTTGGTTGCCCACATTGGCCGAACAGCATAGCCTGGGAACGGCTACAGGAATGTGACAGCAAGCGTACCGGTCATTGCCGAGCAACAAATAGGCAATGCGTTGATTTGTCGAACGATGCGGGCTTTAAGGCGACTTGCTAACCCGGATCTTGCACAAATAGGGCGAATAACGCGATAAGTATTTGATAAAATTGGAGTTATCGAGAAACCAATTCGTAAAAAATGCCTACCTGTATTCGCCCAGCCTTGAATTCTACGCCGG
>JAQTZQ010000012.1:32836-46415 GCA_028687645.1 Rhodocyclaceae bacterium | reverse complement strand
TTTTTCGCGACATGAATGTCGGCACCGCCAAGCCGGAACCTGAACTGCTGGCGCGCTATCCCCACGCCTTGATCGACATTATTTCGCCTGAAGAAAGCTACTCCGCCGCGCGCTTTCGTGATGACGCACTGGCGGCCATGACTGAAATCACCGCCGCCGGCAAAGTGCCCGTGCTGGTGGGCGGCACCATGCTTTACTTCAAAGCCCTGCTTGATGGGCTGGCCGAATTGCCAAAAGCCAATCCGGCCTTGCGTGCCGAACTCGACGCCGAAGCGGCAAAACTCGGCTGGCCGGCGATGCATCAAAAATTGAGCCATTTAGACCCGTCGACCGCAACACGTTTGCACCCAACGGACAGCCAGCGGACTCAGCGCGCGCTGGAAATTTGTTTGCTTTCTGGCCGCTCAATGTCTGAGTTACTGGCCGAAAGCGAGAAGCAGGCGCCGCCTTATGATTTTCTCTCGATTGGCCTTCTGCCCTCCGTGCGCACCACATTGCACGAACGCATCGCCCGGCGTTTTGACGAAATGCTGCTCGGCGGCCTGGATGATGAAGTTCGCGAATTACGGCAAAAATACGACTTGAACCTCAACTTGCCATCGATGCGCTGCGTGGGTTACCGGCAAGTCTGGGAGGCGCAGGACGGCCTGATGCCAAAAACCGAAATGCGTGACCGTGGCATCTTCGCCACGCGCCAATTGGCCAAACGCCAGATTACCTGGCTGACCAACTCATTTAGCGCCGAGAATTACGACTGCCTGGACGCTACACTCAGCGAAAAAATTGCCACCCGTAGCCGTCAATTTGTCCAGTCTTGAATCAGGCACCGGGCATTGGCCGAATGATAGAAACATCAGAAAATAAGCTACACTAAATTTGCGCCGCAAAAAATTTAGAATGGCAGCTTTCAGGCATCCAAAGCGGCGAGACTTGCCTTGAGGAGAGACAATGGTCGCCCATTTTGAAGCCGCTTTCGGACAGCGATTATGCGATGCGCTGGCCGCCGAAATTGGCTACGTCTGCAGTTTCATGGGGGATGGCGGGGTCATAGTCGCATCCAGCGAGCTGCAACGTATTGGTAGCATTCATCGCATTGCCGCACGAATCATGCGGGGTGAAATTGCCGAATACAGAGTCTCGGCAGAAGAACAAGCCAAGTCATTGACGATGCGTGAAGGCATCAATCTCGGGATTGATGTAGAAGGTAGACGGCTAATTTGTTTCAGCATTGTCGGCCCGCTGGCCGTGGTCTGCCCACTGGCTCTGCTCATGCGTTTTTGTGTCACATCGCTATTACAGGTACGTCAGGATGAAGTTCTGGCGACACCTGCCGCTTTGCAAGCCGCGCCCCCGGTAACATGCACCGCAGACCTGGGCAGCATGCTGAGCAAGGCCAGCGAAACCTTCGAACACAACCTGAGCCGCTTGCGCGCTACGCTGGACAACATGGATCAGGGCATCACCATGTTCGATTCGGCACTACGACTCGTCGTCTGGAACAAGCGCTATATTGAACTGATCAATATCCCTGCTGATTTAATTACCTTTGGCGTTTCCTTTGAAACCATTTTGCGTTTCAACGCCGAACATGGCAAATACGGCCCCGGCGATGCTGAACAACAAATTGCTGAGCGAATGGCGCTGGTCGCGCGCAATGAACACCACGTCTTTGAGCGCACCCAGCCGGATGGGACAGTGCTCGAAATACGACGAAACCCGCTGGCGACAGGTGGCTTTGTCACAACCTATCGCGATATCACACGTCATCGCCAGGCAGAAATTGCGCTACGCGCAGCCTACGAAAATGCCGAACAAAAGGTTGAGGCGCGAACTCGCGATTTGCGCGATTTTGCAGAACTGTCGGCTGACTGGTTCTGGGAGCAGGACGCCGAGTTTCGTTTTACCCAATTTTCGGGGCTGTCCATCGAAAAGCTGCAGCGCAAACAAAGTGACTTTTTTGGCAAACGACGCTGGGAGATGCCGATTTCCGGGGTCAGCAATCAAGCGCTTGCCGAACACATTCGCACCTGCGAGCGCCATGAAACATTTCGCGATTTTGAATACGAAATACCCAGCACGGACGGTACGATCCAGTATTACTCAATCAGCGGCATGCCGATGTTTGACAAACAAGGCGTCTTTCTCGGCTATCACGGCAATGGCCGCAATACCACTGCGCTCCGCCTGGCCGAACAGGCGGTCAAGAATAACGAGCGCCTGTTATCGCAAATCGTCGACGGCAGCCCGATAGCGACTTTTGTGCTAGATGCTCAGCGCCATGTCACCCACTGGAACAAGGCCTGTGCCAATCTCACCGGCTTCGACGCCAACCAGATGTTGGCCGGCAGCGATGTCTGGCGGGCTTTTTACAGCGCGCCGCGACCGACCATGGCTGACATGGTGATCTCCGGGGCGGACGACAAAATCATTGGCGAGCACTACGCAAAATTCAATCGCTCCAACCTGATTTCAGGCGCCATAGAAAGCGAGCATTTTTTCCCGCAGATGGGTAATCACGGGCGCTGGCTTTACTTTACAGCGGCCCCGCTACGTGACTCACAGGGAAAAATTACTGGCGCCGTCGAAACCTTGCAAGACATCACCGAACGACACCGCGACCAAGTGTTGCTGGAACAGCAAACAGCAGCCCTGCAATCTGCCTATGCCGACATGGAAGCGCGGGTTGTTGAACGCACCGCCGAGCTTTCCCGGCAACTGAATTTCCAGCAACAGTTAATTGAGGCAATCCCCGGCCCGGTTTTTTACAAGGACGAGCAGGCGCGCTACCTCGGCTGCAATAGCGCTTTTGAAGCCTTCATTGGGCGTTCAAGCAGTGAATTGATCGGCAAGACCGTCCGCGAATTGTTCTCCGGCGATCTGGCCAATGCCCATTTTGCAACGGATCGCGCCATCCTCGACCAACCTGGCTCGCAAGTCTATGAAGCCCAGATAACCGATGCCAATAACCAGACGCATGAAGTGATGTTCCACAAGGCCACATTTACTCAGCCCGATGGCTCGGTTGGCGGCTTGGTTGGCTTGATGCTCGATATCTCCGAACGTAAAAAGATGGAGGACAACCTGCGCCAGGCTGCCACCGTTTTTGACAACAGCGCCGAGGGCGTCATTATCTCGATGCCCGACTACTCGATTATCGCGGTCAACCGGGCATTCACCGAAATAACTGGCTACAGCGAGGCGGAGGTGATTGGTTGCAATCCCAGCATCTTGCAGTCAGGCCTGCACGATGACACCTTTTTCCAGGAGATGCACAAACGCCTTGCCCACCAGGGTCGCTGGCAGGGAGAAATCTGGAACCGGCGCAAAAATGGGGAAATTTATCCGCAGTCGCTTTCCATCTCGGCAGTGCGCGACAAGTTGGGCAAGCTGACCAACTATGTCGCGACCTTTGCCGATATCACCCACCAAAAACAGGCCGAGGAACGCATCCAGTTACTCGCCTTCTCCGATCCGCTAACCAACCTGCCCAATCGCCGGCTGTTGCTTGACCGGCTGGAACACTCTTTAGTGAGCTGCTTGCGCTCCAAACGCTTTGGCGCCCTGTTTTTCATTGACCTTGACGACTTCAAGGCCTTGAACGATACCCGTGGCCATCACATCGGCGACATCCTCCTGAAACAAGTTGCGCAACGCCTCAGCGCCTGCGTGCGCGAGGGCGATACCGTGGCACGACTCGGCGGTGATGAATTTGTGGTTATGCTTGAGGATCTCTCGGACGACGTGCTGGCGGCGACAAATCAAGCCGAATCCGTAGGCAGCAAAATACTTAAGGCACTCAACCAAACCTATATCCTGCAAGATTCTCCGCATCACAGCACGCCGAGCATTGGCGTTACCCTGTTCGGAGAACTGCAAAGCTCGCTTGAAGATCTCTTGAAACAAGCGGATTTGGCGATGTATCAAGCCAAGTCATCGGGCCGCAATACCATGCGCTTTTTTGACCCGGAAATGCAAGCCTCAGTGGCTGCAAGGGTAACGATGAAAAGCGAACTGCTGACCGGTTTGCAGGAAAATCAGTTCATGCTGTATTACCAGCCACAGGTTGATGCCAATAACATCATCGTCGGGGCGGAAGCGCTGATACGTTGGCAACATCCACAACGCGGCATGGTGCCCCCCGCAGAGTTCATTCCACTGACGGAAGAAACCGGTCTCATCGTCAAACTCGGCAAGTGGGTTTTGGAAACCGCCTGCGCTCAATTAAAACGCTGGGCAGTATGCCCACAAACTGCCCATCTCACCATGGCGGTCAATGTCAGTGCGCATCAATTTCGCCAGCAGGGCTTTGTTGATGAATTGCAAGCCTTGCTCAGCCGCGAGGCGATTGGCCCCGGCAAACTTAAAATGGAGCTGACCGAGAGCCTGTTACTGAACGATGTCGAGGACACCATTGCCAAAATGATTGCCCTCAAAGCATCGGGAGTTTGTTTTTCGCTTGACGACTTCGGCACTGGCTACTCTTCGCTCTCCTACCTCAAGCGCCTGCCGCTGGATCAACTCAAAATCGACCAATCTTTTGTTCGGGATATTTTGAGTAGCCCCAATGCGGCAACCATTGCGCAAACGATCGTCACCTTGGCACATAGCCTGGGGTTAAACGTCATTGCCGAGGGAGTCGAGTCAAAAGAACAACATCGTGTTCTTTTTAGCCAAGGCTGCCGTGCCTACCAAGGCTATTTATTCAGCCGCCCCCTGCCTATCGAAAGTTTTGAAACGCTCTTGCTCCAAACCCGATTGAGTGACTAAAGCCCTCACTCAACGGCTATCCTCAAGCAGCCACGTCGCCGATTTTTTCTGGCCCCTTGCGCGCGGCCAGTAGCGAATACACCGTCGGCACGACAAACAGCGTAAAGAACGTCCCGAGCAGCAAGCCGCCGACGATCACCCAGCCGATTTGCTGGCGCGACTCCGCTCCCGCGCCGGTCGCCAAGGCCAACGGGACGGTGCCCAAAACCATGGCACCGGTGGTCATCAAAATTGGCCGCAAACGCAAGGTGGCGGATTCGATGACCGCCTCCTTGATCGCCATGCCCTGTTCTTGCAGCTGATTGGCAAATTCGACAATGAGAATACCGTGCTTGGTAATCAAGCCGACCAGCGTTACCAGCCCGATCTGGCTATAGACATTCAGCGTTCCGCCGGCCAGCCACAGCGCCAGCAGCGCCCCGGCCATCGACAGCGGCACGGTCAGCATGATGATGAATGGGTCGCGGAAGCTCTCGAATTGGGCCGCCAGCACCAGATAGATGAAGGCCAGCGCCAGGATAAAGGTGAAAGCCAACGAGGATGAGGATTGGCGGAATTCGCGCGACTGGCCGTTGTAATCGACGGCATAACCCGGCTTGAGCACCTGGGCGGCAATCGCGTCCATGCTGCTCAGCGCCTCGCCCATGGTGTAACCCGGAGCCAGATTGGCGGTAATCGTCACCGCGCGGCGCTGACCAAAGTGGTTAAGTTCGCGCGGGGCGATGGTTTCCTTGACGCTGACCAGGTTATCCAGCGAGACCATGCTGCCATCCCTGGCACGCACATGGATGCTATTGATGTCAGCAGGGTTGCTGCGATCAATATTGGCGACCTGGACGATCACATCGTACTGTTCGCCATCGCGCTTGAAGCGCGTGACCTGGCGCCCACCGAGGACGGTTTCCAGCGAGCGACCTATGGTTTCCACCGGAACGCCCATATCTGCGGCCTTATCGCGGTCGACCCTGACTGACAGCTCCGGCTTGCTGAGTTTCAGGTCGTTATCAAGATTGGTCAGCCCGGGATTTTTACTCAGCTCGGCCATGAACTGGGTCGTCACTGTTTGCAACTCGTCGTAAGTGGCGGAGGTGACGATAACGAAATTGATGGGCCTTTCACGCGGGCTTTGACCGAGCGAAGGCGGCGTTACCGGGAAGGCCATAACGCCGGGAATATTCATGAATTGAGGGAACAGCTCCTTGGCGATGTCAGACGAACGACGCGCGCGCTCGCTCCAGTCGTTTAGACCGACGAAAGAAATCCCCTGATTAACTGTTGGGCTTCCGGAAACCACGAAGTAGCGTTCAACATCCTGGGTTCGGCTGTAAATCCCCTCAATCTGGCGCGCGTATTTATCGGTGTAATCGAGCGTAGCGCCATCCGGGCCGAGAAAGACCCCGAGAATGACGCCACGATCTTCAACCGGTGTCAGTTCTGACTTCAAGACCTTGAGCAAGGCCACGCAGGAGAGCGCGACAGCGACAAAAGCCAGAACAATCACCCAGCGATAGCGCAAGGTTACGGTCAACAGCTTTTTATAGGCAAAATTGATCGCGTTCAAAAAGCGCTCAATCAACATGAAGGCTTGGCCATGCTTCTCTTCGTGCTTGAGCAAGCGCGAGCACATCATCGGCGACAGCGTCAGGGCGACAAAACCTGAAACAAGAACGGCGCCCGCCAGCGTCAGGGCAAATTCAATAAACAATTTGCCAATGCGCCCGGTCATGAAGGCCACCGGCGCGTACACCGCCGCCAGGGTCAGCGTCATGGCGACCACGGCAAAGCCGATTTCTTTGGAACCTTGCAGCGCCGCCTGCATGCGCGGCATGCCCGCCTCGATATGGCGGTAAATATTTTCCAGCACAACAATGGCGTCGTCGACCACCAAACCAATCGCCAACACCAGCGCCAGCAAGGTCAGCGTGTTGATCGAAAAACCCAGCGCAAACATCACGGCAAAGGCACCGACCAGCGAAACCGGAATAGTGACCAGCGGAATCAAGGTTGCCCGCAGATTGCGCAAGAAGAAGAAAATAATCGCCAGCACCAGCAAAATAGCCTCGCCGATGGTGACGAACACCCCCTTGATCGAGCGATCAATAAAGATCGAGGAGTCATACGAAATATTCACCGTCATGCCCGGCGGCAACTCGCTGCTTACCTTGGGCAACTCTTTACGCAAGGCCTGAGAAAGCTCAAGCGGGTTGGCCGTCGCCTGCTTGATCACGCCCAGCGCCACGGCAGAACGCCCTTTGAAACGTACCGACGTACGCTCGCTGGCGGCAGCAATTTCGACCCGCGCTACATCACCAATCCGTACCGGGTAGGTATTCACCGTTTTAACGACAATGGCGGCGAATTCCTCGGGAGTTTTCAACTCGGTGTTGGCCACCACTGAAAACTCCCGCTCACGGCTTTCGATACGCCCCGCCGGCACCTCGACATTCTGCTTGCGCAAGGCATCTTCGACATCCGCCGGTGTCAATTGGTAGGCGGCCAGACGCTGGCTGTCCAGCCAGATGCGCATGGCAAACTTACGGTCACCAAAAATCCGCACATCTGCCGCCCCCGGCAAAGTCTGCAAACGCGGCTTGACGATGCGGCTGGCGACGTCCGTCACCTCCAGCGCCGAATGCTGGTCGGAGGAAAAAGCCAGCCAGATCACCGGGTTGGCATCGGCTTCAACCTTGGCAATGACCGGCTCATCAACTTCATCCGGCAGCCTGTTGCGCACGCGTGATACCCGATCACGGACATCCGCCGCCGCCGAATCTGGCTCCCGCTCAAGCTTGAACCGCACTGAAATCTGGCTATTTTCCGCACGCGAAATGGAGGTAATGACCTCCACCCCCTCGATCCCCGCCAGTGAATCCTCCAGCGGTTTGGTCACCTGTGACTCAATAATTTCCGCCGACGCGCCGCGATAAGTCGTTGCCACCGTCACCACCGGCTCGTCGATTTTTGGGTATTCACGCACCGACAAGCGGTCGTAGGAAACAATACCCAGCAGCATGACCACCAACGACAGCACCGTCGCGAAGACGGGTCGTTTGATGCAAAGCTCGGAAATTCTCATTTTGCGCCAGCCGCTCCGGCCGACGCAGCCACCCCAGGAGCACCCTCGCCAATCGCCCGCACCAGCACCCCATCACGCAACTTCAATTGCCCGGCAGTGACCACTACGTCACCTGCCTGCAAGCCGTCGACCACCTCAACCTCTGCCGCCCGGCGCAGGCCCAATTTAACGGGAACCCGCTGCGCTTTATCGTCAACAATCCTGAACACTGCCGGCTGTGCGCCCGGCACAATGGCTTGCTCCGGCAGCATCAGCACATTTTTGCGCTGACCGAAAAGAACGCGCACGCGGACAAACATGCCCGGGCGCAATTTAGCTGCCGCATTATCCAAACGAGCGCGGGCAGAAATCGCCCGACCATTTTGATCAACCATCGGGTCCACCGCATCCAGCAGCGCCTTGAAGGGCTGGCCCGGTAGCGCATCCGTTGTCAATGTCACCGTCTGGCCTTGGCTCAAGCGACCCAGATAATTTTCCGGCAGGCGGAAATCAACGCGCAATGTAGAAATATCTTCAAGATTGATCAGATCCTGACCTTCTTTGACGTAATCGCCAACGCTCACATTGCGTAGCCCAAGCATGCCACCAAACGGTGCCTTGACCTGGGTTTTGGCTAATTTGGCCGCCGCCAGCTGCACCGTTGCCTGCTGTAGCTTGAGGTTGGCCAAGGAGATATCCAGCGCCTGCTGGCTAAGGAATTTTTTGGCCACCAGTTCCTGATTACGTTTGAAACTGGTTTCAGCCAAACCCAGATTGGCCTTGGCTTGCTGCAGTTCCGCTTCCTGCACCGCAGCATCAAGGCTGACCAAGCGTGCGCCTTGAGCAACAACCGCGCCATCCTTGAAGCCAATCGAGAGAATGCGTCCCGCAATTTCCGGGCGCAAAACCACGGATTCCTTCGATTTCAGCGTGCCTACCGCACTGACTTCATCCAAAAAATCACTGGCTGACACCTTGACCACCTCGACCGCCACCGGAAAAGCGCCCGGCTCGGCAGCCACCGCCGATGATGAGACACTGGCTGCGGGGGCTCGGTTGGCATTGAAGGCCACATAACCCAAAGCCGCAAGGCCAAAAGCCACCAGGAAAACAAAGCCAGATCGGGTATTTTTTTTCATAAGCTCAACGCGACGGGATCATGACCGAAGGGCCATAAATATCGCTGGATTCTATCCACGGGCTTGACTCGATGACATGAAAATTACGGCTAAAAAGCCGGTTGACCGCAAACAGTGCAAAAAATATCCGGTCTTCGTCGCACGACAACGCTATTGGACTCACCGTGCTATCGCTCCTTCTTGCAATGCTTGTACTTCGTGACAAGCTGCGAGCAGTGCGCAAATCAGGCCGCCCACAAAAGCTGCGGCCTGAAAACTGATCAGACCACCAGGGTCTGCGCTTCATCACCCTGACGGGCGCGGATTTTGCCGATGCGATAAACCGCCTCGCCCTGCGCCTTCAACTCAGCCATTGCGGCGTCGGCATCCGCTGCGGCAACGACCACCACCAGGCCAATACCGCAGTTAAATACGCGGTGCATTTCGTTCTCGGCGACATTGCCTTCGGCCTGCATCCAGTCGAACAGTTTCGGGCGCGGCCAGGCGGCCTTTTCCAGCTCGGCGACGGTGTTTTCCGGCAGCACGCGCGGCACGTTTTCGAGCAGGCCGCCGCCAGTGATGTGGGCCATGCCCTTGATGCTGACTTTTTCCATCGTCGCCAGCACTTGCTTGACGTAGATGCGGGTCGGTGCCATGACGACGTCGGCCAGGGTGCGCTCGCCATCAAATTTCGCGTTCATGTCCGGCCTGGAACGCTCGATAATCTTGCGCACCAGTGAGTAACCATTGGAGTGAGCGCCGGAAGAGGCCAGCCCCAAAACCACATCACCCGGAACAATCGAAGCCTTGCCATCAATGGCTTTGGATTTTTCAACGACGCCGACCGCAAAGCCGGCCAGATCGTATTCGCCAGCCGGGTACATGCCCGGCATTTCGGCGGTTTCGCCACCGATCAGCGCGCAACCGGCCAGTTCGCAGCCCTTGGCGATGCCGCCAACAACCGCCGCAGCGGTATCGACATCGAGCTTGCCGCAAGCAAAATAATCAAGGAAGAACAGCGACTCGGCACCGAGAACCAGAATGTCATTGACGCTCATGGCAACCAGATCCTGACCCACCGTATCGTGACGATTCAGGTCAAAGGCCAGACGCAGCTTGGTGCCGACGCCATCGGTGCCGGACACCAGCACCGGCTCCTTGTAGCGTTTGGGCACTTCAAATAGTGCGCCAAAGCCGCCAATGCCACCGAGCACGCCTTCGCGCAGGGTCTTTTTGGCCAAAGGCTTGATCCGTTCGACGAGTTCGTCACCCGCATCGATATCGACGCCGGCATCACGGTAGGAGAGGGAAGTGTTCTGGGTCATGGTCAATTAGGCGCCAAGTGGCGGCAAACAGCCGCTGGAAAAAACGACGATTTTACCCGAAACCGCCAACCGCCCCTAACCCAACGGCTAGTGCTCTTGCCTGACGCGAAACCAGCCGGTAATGCTGCGCCGTTTGTTGTGCGCCATCAGGACTTCGTGCGGAAACGATTCGCTGAGGAAGATGATCATGGTGCCAAAGTTCGGGCTAAGCGTGGCAATGACCGTTTTACCGCTGGGCTCAAACAGTCGCAACTCGCCGCCATCGCCACTTTGCCAGTCTTCATTCAGATAAAAAACGGTCGAAACAACCCGGTTTCTGGCCCCGTGCAAAACATCCGAATGTTTGGCGTAGCCTGTGCCAGCGTCATAGATGGCGTAGTGGCATTCGTAATCAAACAGGCCAAGAAAGAGCGCCGAGTTGAGGCCACTGCGCAGCGCTTCCATCCAGACCAGATAGGCGTGATCGGTGCTGTTGCTGTCGTCCAGCCAGCTGATGACATCGCCGCGCAGCGGGCTCAGATGTTTTTGGGCGGCACCCCGGCCAATTTGCGCTGCCTTGAACCTGAGCGAGTCATCATCCTGGCAACGTGTAAAAAGTAAATCTGATAAAGCTTTTTTCAGTGGGTCGTCTAAAACGATGTAGCCAACCCGCGTTAAATGTTCGGCGATTTCCTCAATATTCATTGCGCCGGCAAATCAGCGTTGCCGCTTGCCGCATCCCGCAGGGCATCAAGATCGAAGTGACAAGGCGCCACCAGCAGTTGCGCCAGATGTTCGGCGTCATTCGATTTCATGTGTTCGGCAAAGGCCGCCAATTGCGCATCATTGGCTGCGGCGAGTGTTTCGATCAGCGCCTTGGCTGCTTCGCGCGGATTCGGCGTACCGACAACATAGCTCGGGCTGTTCTTGTAGTGCGTCAGGAGCGCATCGCGATGGGCCAAATACAACGGGCTGCTGCGAGTGAATTCAACCTCGGCCTGCTTGGCCGCAATCTTGGCATCCATTTCGGCGTCGCTCTCGCGGTAATGCTCCTGCTCGGCCTCGCTCCAGTGCGGCTTGTCGCCATGCGTGGTGCGCAAAGTGGCGAAAGTGCCCTGAAGAACGATCTGTGAATGCGTGCCGGCATCGCGGAAAACATGCACCAGATCCTTGCCGTGACCCTCCTTGCCGACATAGCGCATGCTCAAGGTGATGCGCCGGGGATTGAAGCGGAACTGCCGGGCGCAGGCGGCGCGCAGAAGATCGAAAAGCTCATTGGTTTTGGCAGCGGCGCTCACGGGGCTATCCTTTCGATGTGGCGGATCGCGACGGGTGCCGCGAGGTAAAATGGCTGCCGATAGAATACGCTCATCGGGCGCGGGTTTGGATTTGGTGTGGCGGCCAGGTTCTTTACTTGCGCTTAGGCTTCGTCGCCACACTCGACAACCCGCTCTGCCTGTTCCTGCCCATCAGCCGCCTGCTCAAAGCAGGCAAGGATTAAGAAACCCATGCCCAGCCTGAACTGGATCGGCAAAGACGCCGTTATCCGCCACCACAAGGAAGTGCCTTTTCGCCTGCTCGAACCGGACGCCGGGCTTTCCTGCTCCCCTCGCCCGCCTGCGGGAGAGGGGGCGGGGGAGAGGGCAACCAGCGGCAACCTGATCGTTCAAGGCGACAACCTGCATGCCCTCAAAGCCCTGTTGCCGCGCTACGCCGGGCAAGTCAAATGCATCTACATCGACCCGCCGTACAACACCGGCAACGAAGGCTGGGCCTACAACGACAACGTCAACAGCCCGGAAATCCGTAAATGGCTGGGCGAAGTCGTCGGCAAGGAAGGCGAAACGCTGGACCGCCACGACCGCTGGCTGTGCATGATGTATCCAAGGCTGGTGCTGCTGAAGCAGTTTCTTCACGAGGAAGGTGTCATTTTTGTATCAATCGATGACGATGAAATACATCACCTTCGCTCATTGATGGATGAAATTTTTGGCTCAAAAAAACGCCTCACAACGTTCGTCTGGCGAACAGATGGTAACTTTGACAATCAAGCCAAAATCAAAAATTGCCACGAATACATTCTGGCTTACGCACTTTCGCCCGAAAAATTTCCTCACCCCAAAGTCCTTGACCCCTCGGTGAGCGCCACTAGCAAGCTTTACAAGCCATTTATCCGAAACACAATCGTCAAAAACGGGCCTAAAAATCCTATCAGTACGGTTCCACTTCCTGTGGGATTTCCAGCCGATTTTGAGGAAGGCACCATATCAGCCAGGACAACCTCGTGGCCGAAGTATCCAGCGGACATCCTTGTCCGCGGGAGACAAACTACCACCCCAAGTATTGCTGAAAGCGGGTGGAGCTCTAAAGACTTACTCATCAAGTTCATCAATAACGGTTTTTCACCGGTATCTGACTCAAAAGGACAAAACACGCGCTTCGTTTTAACCACAACAGGAGCGATTGAATCCATAAAAGAGCGCGAACATGCCAGCCATGTCATTTCAGTCGTCGGATCAGTGGGCAGCACTCAGTCCCAATCCGCTGAACTTGCCGAAATGGGGTTTGTTTTTTCATTCCCCAAACCTGTCGACCTCGTCAAGTATCTGATTTCAATGCTAGCTGACAAATCATCGATTGTTCTCGACAGTTTCGCTGGCTCCGGCACCACCGGCCACGCCGTGCTCAAGCAAAATGCCGAAGATGGCGGCAACCGGCGTTTCATTCTGGTCGAAATGGATCCGCAAATCGCCGAAAGCGTCACCGCTGAGCGGGTCAAACGCGTCGCCGAGGGTTACACCAACGCCAAGGGGCAAACTATCCCCGCGCTGGGCGGCGGCTTCCAGTTTTGTCGCTTGTCCAGTGAGCCTTTGTTCACGCCGGACGGCCAGATTCGCCCGGATGTAACTTTCGCCCAATTGGCCGAGTTCGTCTGGTTCGCCGAAACCGGCTGCGGCTATACGGGCACGGCAGATTCCCCGCTGCTGGGCATCCACGAGAATGTTGCGGTCTACCTGCTTTATAACGGCATTTTGAAAGACAAATCGGTGGCCGGCGGCAATGTGTTGACCGCCAGCGTCTTCGACATTCTGCCCAAATTCGCCGGCTCCAAAGTCATCTATGCCGCGGCTAACCGTCTCGGTAGCCGAACCACCCGCGAAAACATCACCTTCAAACAAACGCCGTATGCGCTGGGTGATTTTTAATGCGGATAAAAGCCAGCCCATACGTACTCATCATTGCCGGCCCAAATGGCGCCGGCAAGACGACATTTGCTCGTGAATTTTTGCCGAATGAGGCCGAATGCCCAGTATTCGTCAACGCCGATTTGATTG
>JAQTZQ010000012.1:0-32736 GCA_028687645.1 Rhodocyclaceae bacterium | reverse complement strand
AAACCATGAAGCCACTACCCATCAGTCAAGCCAAAAACCCGGCTCTACGCGGCTCCCTTCAGGCGCTCCAGCGGGCGGCCCTGCGTGCCCGAGAAATCGCCGCAGCAACCGGCACGTTAATTGTCGTCAGCCGCGATGGTGTTATCCAACATTTGGAGCCGACTAAACATACGCTGGTGCCAACTTCTTTTTGTACAGGCGAAACCAAGACCGATATTGACGAAAATTTCATTCGCGAAGATGTTGTATGGGCACTGAAAAACAATAAGTAATTCATTGGGATCAATCCAAAAATGACCGCCTTCACCCCCAAAACCTACCAGATGCAAGTGCTGGACAGCGTTGAAAGCTATTTCAAGGCTTGCCATGAACTGCCCTCGCCGGCTGTTGCCTTTTCGGCGACGACGGAACGTTTATGGGGCTTGAGCTTGCCGTATCGTCCGCTGGCCGGCTTTGCGCCGGAGATGCCCTATTTTTGTCTGCGCGTGCCGACCGGCGGCGGTAAAACCTGGTTGGCGGCGAAGAGTGTGGCGCGCGTCAATACGCATTTGTTGCGCAGCGAGCATAGCGTGGTGTTGTGGCTGGTGCCGTCGCGGCCGATTCGTGAGCAAACCTTGCGCGCCTTGAAAAACCGCCAGCATCCGTACCATCTGGCGCTGCGCGAGGCGGGGCCGGTGGCGGTGATGGATCTGGACGAAGCATCACCCGCGCGACGCTGGATACGGCAACGGTGGTGATCGTTGCCACGCGGCAGGCGTTTCAGGTGGAAGAGGAGGAGTGCCGCAAGGTGTACCAGTCGAGCGGTACGCTGATGCATCATTTTGAGCACTTGGCGCCGGGGCAGCGGGCGGCTTTGCTGACCGAGGGCCAAGGGGCTGAGCAGACGACGCCGTTTTCGCTGGCGAATGTGCTGCGCTTGCGCCGGCCTTTTGTGATTGTCGATGAGGCGCATAACAGCCGCACTGAGCTGGCTTTCGACATGCTGGCACGTTTAAATCCGAGCGGTATTTTGGAGTTGACCGCAACCCCTGACCTGGAGCGCACGCCGTCGAATGTGTTGCATAGCGTTTCTGCCGCCGAGTTGAAGGCGGAGGAGATGATCAAGCTGCCGGTGTTGCTGGAAACCGAGCCGAACTGGCAGCAATGCCTGGCCGATGCGGTGGCGCGGCGCGATGTTTTGCACGCCTTGGCACAGGAGGAGCAGCGCGGCGGCGCGGCTTATTTGCGGCCGATTGTGCTGATTCAGGCCGAGCCGCGCCGGGCGGGGGTGGAAACGCTGGATGTGACGCGGGTGCGGGACGAACTGGTGAGCAATCAGCGGATTCCCGCCGAGGAAATCATCATCGCGACCGGCGAGGAAAAGGGGCTGGAGCAGGTTGAGGCGGATTTCAAGCTGGGCATCGCCGATCCGGCCTGCCCGGTGAAGTTTGTGATTACCCAAAAAGCGCTGGCCGAAGGCTGGGATTGCCCGTTTGCTTACATTTTGGTCAGCATGGCGTCGCTGCATTCAGCCACTGCCGTCGAGCAGGTGCTGGGGCGCATTTTGCGCCAGCCGCAAGCGCGGCATCGGCAAAACCGCTTGCTCAATCAGTCTTACGCTTTTGTGGTCTCGCACAACTTCAGTGAAACGGCCAGCGCGCTGCGTGATCGGCTGGTTAGCGGGGCCGGGTTTGAGCGGCGCGAAGTGGGCGAGTTTGTTAGTGCAGCGCGACAGGAACAGGCGGGGCTTGATTTTGAACGCGCCACGGTGCAGCCGGTAACGGTGGCTTTGCCGGAAAAGCCTGATCTGAAAGTTGTTCCCAAAACGGTTCGCGACAAATTGAGTTGGGATGGCAAGCTCAATATTTTGACCATTTCTACGCCGTTGACCGTAGAAGAATCGGCGGTGCTGCAGACCTCGGTCAAGTCTGAAGCCGCGGTGACGGCGATTGCTCAGGCAGCAGAAGTCAGCCGCACGACAGCAGTGGCTTTTTTCCAGACGCCCGCCGAGTTGGGCGAGTCATTCCGCGTGCCGCAACTGGCTTTGCGCGTGCAAGGCGAGTTGCGCCTGTTTGATGACCCGGAAGTGCTCGATTACCCGTGGGCGTTGTCGCTTTATGATGCCCGCCCGACGGCTGACGATTTGCAGGCGCTTGATGCCAATCTGAAAATTTCGGAAGGCGGCGAGATTGATGTGGATGCGGCTTCGGGTCGCATGGTGTCGCGCTTTCTGCCAGATTTGCAGCGCGACCTGGGGCTGACTTACCCTGCCGACCATTGGACTGACGTTCGTCTGGCCGCCTGGCTGTGCCGCAACTTGCCGGAGCCGTCGCTGACGCACGCCGATAAACAGGCCTTCGTTGCCCACTGGCTGCGCATTTTTCTGGAAGTTGACGGCGTCACGCTGGCGCGGGCCAACTTGCAGAAGTTCCTGATCCGTAATTTGATCGAAGCGCAAATTCGCCAACTGCGCCGCCAAGCAATCCAGCAGGCCTGGCAAAAAACCTTTCTCAATGAGGCCGTTGGGCAGATGGTTACGGTCAACGCCGAAAATGCCTTCAATTTTCATCCGCAGGCCTACGCGCCGAGCCGGGATTACGATGGCCGCTTTGGCCGCTTCGATTTCCGCAAGCACCTTTACGGACGCATCGGTGATTTTGATAGCCGCGAGGAATTTGAATGCGCTTGCTGGCTGGACATTCAGGCGCAAAAGGGGCGGATCAAATTCTGGGTGCGCAATCTGGTACGCCGCGAAGGCAGCTCCTTCTTCCTGCAAAAAGCCGACGGCCGCTTTTACCCGGATTTCCTTTGCCAACTGCCGGACGGCGTGGTGCTGGCGGTTGAGTACAAAGGTGCTGATCGTTGGCAGGGAGCCGAGGATGATCGCCTGATCGGCGGCTTGTGGGCCGAACTGTCCGCCGGACGCTGCCGCTTCGTGATGGTGACGGAAAAACGCTGGGAATCAATCGATCATCAGTTGCAAGCATTGCTGCTATGATTTTCGTCATCCACTTCAACCAGCCCAGCCATGCACACCACCCCATTTGCCACCTGGAAATACAAGCATGACGGCCCCGGTTATCGCCATCCCAAACAACGCCCGGTTGCTGCCGTCTTGCTGTTGGGTGCGCTGTTGGCGCAATTTGCGCTGCGCTTGACGCCTCTGGCGATCCCCCTGTTTTTGCTGGCTCTGATCGTTTTTTTCTTCTCCACCAAAAAGCTGTTGCTTGGCCCTCGCTACCTGATTTGCGGGAGCACCCTGATTTATTTCAACAATGTCACCCGCATCATGCTCGACCAATCAGCCGGGCGCTTGTCGCTGACCACCCTCAGCCAGCAGAATTTCACGCTCGAACGTGAGAAATTTCCGACCAATGCCCGCAAGGCCGACAAAATCAGCAAAAACAAGGCGGCCAAATTCGACAAGGTATCGAAAAGCGTGATCGACAAGGTGCGGCGTGCAGTTCCTGACGTGCAAACGAGTGGAATTTCCTGATTCACCATGAACCTCCCTAGCCGTCCCATCCACCTCCTTTACGTGCCGACTCTGGCTTGCAACCTGGGCTGCAGTTACTGCTACCTGGGCACGCAGACGACCGAGGCAAAACTCAAGGAAGATAGCGCCCGCGCCGCATCCACCTTGCGTCACGCGCTGACGGCACTCGACGAGGCCGGCGTGCTGGCCTTCAACGTATCGCTGCACGGTGGCGAGGTGACAACCCTGCCAGCAGCGGTGCTCGACGAACTGTTCAGCCTGGTTCGCGCGCATTACCTCCGGCATTTCGATGCCATCACGGCGCTCGGGCACAAAAAGCTGGCGCCGCACATCAAGACCAATCTTTACAAATTTGCACCGCTCTACGACCTGTTCGAACACCACAAGGTATCGATCAGCGCCTCCATCGACCTGCCACTCAAGCTGCACGAAGAACATCGCCGCACCCTGGGCGGCAAGGGTTGGCGCGATCTGGCTTGCGATAACCTGCGCCGCCTTGCCGCTTACCCGCACGCCAAGAAAATTTCAGCGACGCTGGCCGCCGAGCATCTGGCCGACATTCCGGCGTTGATCGACGACATCTGGTACATCCACCGCGAACTCGGTTTCGACATGAACCAGATGAACCTGATGTTCGCCTTTCCTTCGGCGCTCAACACCGCTGCCCGAGGCAATCCACTGGCGCCAGCCAACGAGGCGGCACAACGGGCACTTTACGACGCCCTCAATGCCGCCTTCGCTGGCACTGAACTGGAGGAAGGCTTGCGCCGGCACTGGTTTGACGAATTCACCCCAAGCTACTGCACCAATGCCGTCAATTGCGGCGAACGCTTCTATCTGCTGCAAGGCGACGGTAACGTTTATTCCTGTGTACGCGGGCAAGGTCTGCCGGAGTTTCATTACGGCAACGTGTATACCGACCCCATCGACACCATTCTTGCCAGTGGTGCCCGTAAAATTTCCGCCATCCATCAGCAGTTCGGCCTGGCCGACGACTGCCACAACTGCGGTCACCTGGCGCAGTGTCACAGCGGCTGCGCGGTGGTTAAATTCCAGCGCCAACAGGCCAAGTCCTATACCTGCCAACTGCAAAAGGCGCTCTACCGCGATTACCCGCTACGTTTTCCAGCCCTTGCCGGCAACGACCAGGCCGCCTACGCCCGCAACTACATCGCTCGCGCCCACCCGGCGTTGGCTATCAACATGCCGGCGCCGCCACCGGCACCCGCAGCGCTCGTCCTGCCCAGTGATCTGGTTGAGCCCAAAAACGGCCTGCGCGCGCTGATTGCCGGCGATCCAACCCTGGTTGAACTTTATCGGGCTGACGCCTGGCAACTGGAGATCAACGGCGAATATGTGGCTCTGGAATCGCAAATCCTGCGAGCCCGTAGCGATTGCCACACAATCCTGCCGGGCGACCAAATTAGCCTGCACCTATGCCGTGATCTACTCGCCGTTGCCTGCCCGGAACCCTTGCGCAACACGGTCTACCTGCAGGTGCTGCGCGACACGCCGGTGGTCTACGGCGACGAGCAACGCAGCAAGCAGGCGCACTTGTTCACCTACCAACGCTTCGCCAACTGCCTGAGTGACAGCCCGCTTGGTGAGCACTGGGCGATGCTTGATCTGGCCCCGCTGCTCGCCCTGCATGCGCCGCTGTTCCAGCGTGGCGTACGCAACAATCTGCTGGTCACCACCGGCTATTTGCGCGATTACCATTATCAGAAGCAAAAAATGAACGCTTTCTACCATGTGCAGGCCATCAACCTGCCCTTCCAGAACCTTGAGTTTCACTACCTGACGGACGCTTGATCATGGCCCCTGACGAACTCGCCCGCACCGCCTACACGGTCGAATGTTTTCTCAATGCCTTACGCCTGGATGACGGACGGGAGCGCACCGCCATTGAAGAGCGGCTGGTCAAATGGCTGATCGCGACGGAAAACAAATCGGGCTATCTCATCTTCAGCGACGGCAACATTTTTTGCCACACCGGAAAAGAAGGTAGTCGCGCCGTCAACACCATTCCCGTTCCCACCGCCAGTCGGCAACATGCGCTCTGGTGCAGCCACAAAAAACTCTCGGAAATCGATGCCGACAGCTACGCCGGCAATGGCAAACTGGTCATGCTCGGCACCGCCGCTCTGCTCTTAACCCTGCCCGGCAGCGCTGAGGCGGCGGCAGCAAAGCCTACGTTCGAAATCGGATTCAGCAACAACAATAACAACAATAATAACAATAACAACAACGGCTAATCCGGCTGCCGGGCATTCGCCACGGTCAACCGGGAATATCGCCAAAAATCTAAAGTCCGCTCAGCTCACCGAGCGCTGAACCAAGATGCCCCTCTGCTAAAATCGCCGGCTCAATTTTCCGGCGCCGGCCGATAGCTTTCTGGCGCCTGCCCCGTGGAGAAAACGCAATGACCCAGTCCCCCCTCATTCAGGACCTGCAAGATCGCGGCCTGATCGCCCAGATTACCGACGCGCAGGCGCTCGACAAACTGTTGACGGAGGAATCGGTAACGCTCTATTGCGGCTTCGACCCGACGGCGGACAGCCTGCACCTCGGCCATCTGGTGCCCGTGCTCATCCTCAAGCGCTTCCAGGAAGCCGGCCACAAGCCCATCGCGCTCGTCGGCGGCGCCACCGGCATGATCGGCGACCCGAGCTTCAAGGCTACCGAGCGCAAACTCAACACGCCGGACGTGATCGCCACCTGGGTCGACAAGATCCGCGGCCAGGTCGCCCCCTTCCTCAAGTTCGACGGCGCCAACGCCGCCATCATGGCCAACAACTACGACTGGTTCGGCGGCATGAACTGCCTCGAATTCCTGCGCGACATCGGCAAGCATTTCTCGGTCAACGCCATGATCAAGAAGGAATCCGTCCAGCAGCGCCTGCAGCGCGAAGACCAAGGCATTTCTTACACCGAGTTCTCGTACAGTCTGCTCCAGGGCTACGACTTCGCCGAACTCAACAAGCGCTACGGCTGCGTGCTGCAGATCGGCGGCTCCGACCAGTGGGGCAACATCGTCGCCGGCACCGACCTGACGCGCCGCCTGCACCAGCAGCAGGTCTTCGGCCTGACCCTGCCGCTGATCACCAAGGCCGATGGCACCAAGTTTGGCAAGACCGAATCCGGCGCCATCTGGCTCGATCCGAAGAAGACCTCGCCTTACGCCTTCTACCAGTTCTGGCTCAACACCTCGGACGCTGACGTCTACAAATTCCTCAAATTTTTCACCTTTTTGCCGGTTGACCGTATCAACGAGATTGAGGCCAGCGACCAAGCCAGCGGCCAGAAGCCGGAAGCCCAGCGCATCCTGGCCGAAGAAGCCACCCGTCTGGTGCACGGCGAAGTGGCGCTGATGGCCGCTCGGCGTATCAGCGCCAGCTTGTTCTCCGGTCAACTCGAAGATTTGACCGAAAATGATCTCGAACAACTGGCTCAGGACGGCATGCCCGGCATCCAACTAGACAAGGCCAACGCCAGCCTGATCGATGCGCTTGCCGCCTCCGGCCTCGCCAAATCAAAATCCGAAGCCCGTAGCTTCATCCAGAGCGGTAGCGTCAGCATCAACGGTAACAAAGCCGAGGCGCTCGACCACCAGATCACCGACGACGAACGCCTGTTTGGGCGTTTCACCATCCTGCGTCGCGGCAAGAAGAATTACGGGTTGATTAGCTGGCAGTAAGACGGACTATCGCTGACACAGGAACCATCAGTGTCAGCGGTTTATTTTTGTCAGTTGATTCGGCTTCGTCGCCTTCCTTGCTCAGCGGCCGATAGCGCCCGACGGGTGTAAGCCCCCCGCCCTGCATGTTCAAGACAACAAAGTCTCCACCTCAAACCCCACCACGCTGCGCGTCTCTTTGCTGAATTCAATCCCGATCAGGTGAATCGGTTCGCCCCGGCTTTTGTATTTCTCGGCGTAGTTTTTTGCTTTGAGTTGAGCCAGGGCTTTGCCTTCCGGGCTGAGTTCAACCACTTTGAATTCAAAGAGCCAAACCTGGCCGTTAAAACGCACGCTCATGTCGACGCGGCCTTGGTGGGTGGCGTCTTCAACGCTGATGTCCAGACCCAAGGCTGCAATGTGGCTGTAGAAGACGCTGGCGTAGTAACCCTCGTATTGGGCGATTGGATTGTTGCGGTACCAGTCGTGCGGGATGCTGGCGTAGAGGCTACTGAAGTGTTGCGCCAGCCCGGAGAAATCCTGCGCACGCAGATGGCTGAGCAAATTGAGACGCTGCGTGAAAGCGCGCTGCCCGTCGAGGCCCAAGGCGGGTAACAAGGCGTTGTTGAGACTGGTCTGGACTTCTTTGTTGGGATAGCCCAAGGTATAAACCTGCTGGCCGGGCAGGTATTCCTCTACCGCATGAATCGTCGTGTAGCCGGTCTGGAACAACAGAGCTGCGGCTTCGATGTGGTCGACGTCAAAGGCAGAAAGGAGTTCCAAGCTGGAGTGCTGGCGTGAGAGGTCGGGGGTAAAGGTTTGGCGCTGAATCATCAGGTCAACCAAGAAAGTCGGCGTACCGGTTTCGAACCAGTAGGGGCGAAAGGCGCGCTTGCTGAATAAGAGTAATAAATCAAAAGGGTTGTAGACCGCCTCACCTCCCCAGTTGTAGCCGTTGTACCAACTACGAATTTCATCGCGGTCAAGGCCAGGGAGTTCTGGCGCAAAAACGCGATCGATGTCGCTATCGGTGTAGCCACAAATGGCTGAATAGGCCGCGTCGAGGGTGATGTCGTTGAGATTGTTCAGCCCGGAGAAAATGCTGACTTTACTGAATTTTGAAACGCCGGTGAGAAAGGCAAATTTGATGTGGGCGTCGCTATCTTTAATGACCGAATAGAAATCACGCAGACCATCGCGTAACTCACGAGCAGCATCGGGGCTGGTGAGATTATCCAGGATGGGCTTGTCGTATTCATCCACCAACACAACGACTCGTTGCCCCGTCTGGGCGTGGGCTTGACGGATGAGTTCGGCGAAGCGGGCGTGGTGCTGCAGTAACGTGCAGGTAATGCCCAAAGCCTCTTGGTTAATGGCGAGAATTTCGGCAATTTTTTCATCAAGCTCTGCCCGGTTACGCAGTACGCCAGCCCCAAAGCTGATGCGAATCACCGGGTAGCGGGTTTGCCAATCCCAGCGGCTTTCACAATACAGCCCGCTGAACAAAGCCTGATTACCCGAGAAGAGCTCCGCCAGCGTATCGAGAAAAAGGCTTTTGCCAAAGCGCCGGGGGCGCGAGAGGAAGTAGTGGCTCCCTTGCTCGATCAACTCAAGTGCGAGGCGGGTTTTGTCGACGTAGTAACAGCCTTGCTCGCGCAGTTTGGCGAAGCTCTGAATACCGATCGGCAATTTCTGGCGGGTTTGGGTCGTTGTCATGGCAATGATTGTAACGGCACCTAACCGCCTCCTTACCTGCGGTCAACCAGAAATATGCTCAAAAATCAGGTTGACCGTACGTGTTCGCCCCAAGCGCCCTCAATCCCCGCGAATCAGCGCCACCAGATCTTCAGTGGACGGCAGCGCCGAGGCATCGCCGTCATCCAGGATGCTGTCGGCTAGCGCCCGTTTGTCGTGGTGCAAGTCCACGATCCGTTCTTCGATGGTGCCCTTGCTCACCAGCCGATAGACGGTCACCGGGCGCAGTTGGCCAATGCGGTGGGCGCGGCCCATGGCTTGATCTTCAGCCGCCGGGTTCCACCACGGGTCGGTGATCACGACATAATCGGCAGCAGTGAGATTGAGGCCAAAGCCGCCGGCTTTCAGGCTGATCAAGAAGAGATCTCCCTCGCCCGCCTGAAAGGCGGCAACGCGCTTGCTGCGTTCGGCGGCCGGGGTGGCGCCGTCGAGGTATTGGTAGCTGATTCCTGCCGCATCAAGCGGCGCGCGGAGGATTTGCAGGAAGTCGACGAACTGGCTGAAAACCAACGTTTTGTGGCCGTTGGCGGTGAGCTCAGTCGCCAACTCGGCAAACGCCTGAACCTTGGCTCCGGCGATCCCAAACTCCGGGCTGGACAAACGCGGGTCGCAAGCAGCGCGGCGCAGCTTGGTCAATTGAGCGAGGATGTTGAAGCGCGCTTGCCCGGCCTGCGGGCCAGCGGCTGATTCGCTCAATTCACTGACTTCTTGCATGGCAATACGACGCAGCGCTTCGTAATGCGCCGCCTCGGCGGCTTCCGGCACCACAGACAGCAGCAACTCAGTACGCGGCGGCAAATCCTGCAAGACCTGGCCTTTGGTGCGCCGCATGACGAAGGGGCTGATCAGGCGCTTGAGGACGTGTTGCGCGTCGCGGTCCCGGTTGCGCTCGATCGGCGTCGCGAAACGCTGGTTGAAGCGCGCGAGGGTGCCGAGCAAGCCAGGGTTCACAAAACGCATGATCGACCACAATTCCGTCAGCCGGTTTTCAACCGGCGTGCCAGAAAGCGCCAGCCGGAAATCAGCCGGCAGATCAAACACCGCTTGCGAGCGTTTGGCGGCGGCGTTTTTGATCGCCTGCGCCTCATCTGCCACCAGCGTATGCCATTGATGAGCGGCAAAACGCTCCTGCGCCAGTTGCAGCAAGGTGTAAGAGACAATCAGCACATCCTGCGGCCCGGCTTGGGTGACCAGTGTTTCGCGCTCGCTCTCGCTGGCTTCGCTGTAAATCCGCACATTCAGGCTGGGCGCAAAACGCGAGGCTTCGGCCAGCCAGTTGCCGCATACTGATGTTGGGGCAATAACCAAGGTCGGGCCCCCGGCGGCGCGTTTGAGCATGACCGCCAATGCTTGCAAGGTTTTGCCCAACCCCATGTCGTCGGCCAGACAACCGCCCATGCCGGCTGCAGCCAAGCGCATCGCCCATTGGTAACCTTCTTCTTGGTAAGAACGCAATTCGGCCTGCAGCGATTTGGGCAACACCGGGTTTTCCGCTTGCGCGCTGCGCAGTCGCTCGATGGCTCGGCGGAAATCCGGGCTGGCATCGACGTCAGCGCCATCGAGAATTTCATCAAGCCAGGCGGCGGCGATTTGCGGCACTTTGCTGCCTTGCTTATCGGATTCAGCGACCGCCGCCAGATCCAGCAGCTTTTGCTTGAGCGAACGGGTCAGCGCGGCATAAACCCCATCGCCCATCGGAATAAAGCGGCTTTTTTCACGCGCTGCCGTGATCAAGGTTTCCAGTTGCAAAACCAGCCCTTCGTCCAGCCCGGCCTGCCCGGAGACGCGGAACCAGTCGCGTTCGCGGCTGACCTTGATGCCAAGACTGCCGGTTTCCACCGAAACAACGCGGATTTTCTTGCCTTTTGGCCAGTCGACCGCAGCAATCGCCGGTAATTTGGGCAAAACTTCGACCAGCTCAAGCGCCTGCTCGGGGTCTTCGACTACCCATTCTTGACCCGCTTCGTCAGTATCCAAAAACGAAAAAGCATCGAGCACAGCATCAAGATGCTGCTTTTCAAGCGCCAAATCACGCTGCGTCCCCACGGTTTCCGTGCCGATGGTCGCCATCAAACGCACCCGGCCACTGGCGACCGGGTGACGCGGGCCGTCGCTGCCCAGCGGCGCGACCACCAGACGCAATGAAAGAAAATCCCCCACCGGGGCCAATTCGGCACGTAGTCGCGACTCTGCCGGCACCTGGCGCGAGGCCTGAGCGGAATCGGCATTGACTTGAAAGTGGCCGGACAAAGCTTGCAGCGTTTTCTGTAACTCAGCCTGCGCGGTTTTATCGCTGGCCGGAATGGTGAAGCGACCGGACACCATTTGCGCAGCACGCCGTTGGGCAGCGCTGTAGCGCACGAGGCGCAGGCGCTGCGGCGAGTCGATGAGCAGCGTAATCAGGCGCAAGGCCTCGAGGACTCGGCGCGACTCAGCGTCATAGTAGTACGCGCCTTCGGGTTCGGGGCGCAAGGGCGGTGTCATCTGCATGACAAACTCACCACCCCGGCGCACCACTTCGAGCTCCGGCGGGGTTTCAACCAGATCGACCAGTTGCCCCGGCGCCCCCTCTAGCACCAGCGCCGGATGGCCGACCAGCGCCACAATCGCTGCCGCATGATCAATATAAAAACGATTGGCATAACTGCGATCGGCGTGCAGGCAACGCGCCACTTTGGTGTCCCACGGCGGTAAATCCTGATTGGCGGCCAGCTTCGACAAACTCAGCGCCTTGGGCGTGTTCCAGCCGCGCGCTGAGCGTTTTTGCTCCAGGGGTTTGATATCCAGTAATTCGCCGTGTTTGCCAATGCTGATCTGCCAAACCACGCGCTGGGTGTCGGCGGGCTTGGCACTGCCATCGCCGCCGCCCGCCTCGGCACCAAGCGCTTGCAAAGCGGTCAAGACGTCGCGCCAACGCTCGCCTTGACTGGCGATAAAAAACCCGGCGGGTGGCTCGCCGCCGTTGAGGATCGTATCGGCACCGTCCAGTTGGCGGCGTAGCGACACGAGCTTCAAGGCATCAAAGTGGCGACGCAGCAACTCGATGGGTGAAACAACACCCGCTGGCGTTTTTGTTTTTTTCGGCGCATCAATCACCTCCAAGCCCAGCCAAGCAGCCAACAACACCCGCCAAAACAAACCTAATCCGACGCGCTCGTGTTCCGAAGGCTCCAGCGAAAACGCGTTCTTGACCAGCGCTGTCTTGCCCAGTCGACAATCAATTGCATTCACCCAGCAACCCCAGGGATCATGCGCGCTGGGGTCGCGCTTACCGGATTCTGCTGCGCAATATTTGCGCGCTAATTCGAGGTGCTTGGGCGTCCCCTGAGCCAGTAGCGCCAGAGGATAGAGCCAGGCAAGGCTCGCTGAGAGCAAATATTTGCGCGACCCGGTTTCGTTCTGGCGCTGCTTGATAGCGGCCTCAAAGGCCTTTTGCCCGGCTTCCCATTGCCCATCCAAAACCAGCAAGCCAGCGCGCACCGCGCTAGCGAAGCCGTTGTCCATCCCATCCGTTGCTTGCTTGAGCAGATCCAAATTACCCTGTTGCAAGGCAAGCTCGGCTAACACAAAGCGTAGACTATTGGAAACCTCAGTTGGGCGTGTTGCCAGGGCTTTGGTCGCCCAAGCCACGACAGGCAGATAAGCCTCGCGCCAATAGATCGAAACGGAGAAGGTTGCCCCGTAAGCCAGTTCGTCGCGCAATTGCAGATTAATGTATTGAAAACTTTGCGCATCAAAAGGAACAAGCACCGCCTCGGTAAGCACGCTGGACCAATCATGATAAGACTCAACGGTGCTTCTGAGCGGCCTTAACGCCTCACTATCAGCGCCCGAGAGCAGCATCGCACGCACCAGCGCAATCACGGCGGGCAGCTTACCGCTCGCCCAGTAGTAGGGCAGGCGCGGCAGGCTGATGCCTTCAAAATTGAGAATCTCAGCGACTAGTTGCTTGCCGTTCCCCGCATCCAGCCACTCACGATAAATCGGGACGCGCAACGCATCCGCCAGATGGAAATAGCCAGGACGGTTGGTGTATTCCACCAACAAGCCTTTACGCCGAAGCTCAGTCAGCCCCGACTTGACCACCTCCGCCGTGAAGCGCTTGCCCGATTCGGCCAACAAGCTGCTTTTGGCCAGAAAATTGCCTAACTCGGTTTGCGTGCGAAAGTTCCACAGCAAGGTGCTGGCCTGTGCGACCGATTGGGCGTTCGCCGATAAAGCGTGCTGCGCCGCCGTCGCCGACATACGCGTCGCAGCGGCTGAGTCAAACAGATCATTGGGCATGATTAAATCGCATCTGAAAGCAAACCGTGAATTATGCCCTTTTGGTCGATTCTGGGGCTGTTCGGAGCCCAATTTCAGGACAACTGCTAAAATCTTGTCTTCTAACTTGCCTCCAGCCTCCCGATGCGCCAGCTGATTCTCGATTTACTGCCGGAAACTCCGCCGACGCTGGACAATTTTGTCCCCGGCGGTAATACGGAAACGCTGGCCACCCTGTGCGGCTGGCTGGCTGGAGCGCAGCTTGAGACCTCGTTCTGCCTGTGGGGCGAAATCGGTTCCGGTCGCTCGCATCTGCTACTGGCCAGTGCTTTTGCTTATATTGATGCAGCGCTTGACCCTGCGCTGAACAGCGCGCCAGACGCCGGGCAATTGGCAGTTGATCATGTTGAATCACTCAACGAAACCGGTCAGATCGCCCTCTTCAACCATTTCAACCGCCTAAAAATGGCCGCTGGAATGCTGTTGACCGCAACAAATCAGCCGCCCGCCCATCTGGCGCTGCGCGAAGACCTGCGCACCCGCTTAGGCTCCGGTTTGATCTACCGCCTGCAACCGCTCTCCGATAGCGAAAAGGCCGCCGCCCTCGCCGCCCAGGCCAAGGAACGCGCACTCAAGCTAACGCCCGAAGCCATCGCTTACCTGATGCGCCATGCGCCGCGCGACATGCGCACGCTCTCCGGCTTCATCGTCGCGCTCGACCGCTACACGCTGGAACATAAACGCGCAGTCACCCTGCCGCTGTTGCGTGAACTACTCACTCTGGAAAACCATTCATGAATCTCGCTCTTTTCGACCTCGATAACACCCTGCTCAGCGGCGATTCCGACTTTGAATGGGCGCAATTCCTGATCAGCAAAGGGGTCGTTGATCGCGAATTGCAGGAAGCGAAAAACCTTCAGTTTTATCAGCAGTACAAGGATGGCACACTGGACATCTACGAATTCCTGAATTTCCAGCTCGCGCCGCTGACCCGTCATCCGCGTGCTGAACTCGATGCCTGGCATCAGGAATTCATGGAGCGCCATATCCTGCCGATCATGAGCGCGGAAGCGAAAGATGTCGTCAAGCAACACCGCGACAATGGCGATCTGTGCGCCATCGTCACCGCCACCAACAGCTTTGTCACCGGCCCGATTGCCCGCGCCTTCGGCATTCCCCACCTGATTGCGACGATTCCTGCGGTCGACCCGCAAACCGGGGCCTTTTCTGGTGTGCCGCGCGGCACGCCGTCTTTCCGCGAAGGCAAAATCGAGCGCGTTGAAGCCTGGCTGGAATCACTCGGCTTGTGCTGGGCCAGTTTTGAAGACAGCTTTTTCTACAGCGACTCACACAACGATCTGCCGCTGATGAATAAAGTCAAAACGCCCGTCGCGGTTGACCCGGATGACAAGCTGCGTCAGCACAGTGAAAACGCCGGCTGGATCATCATCAGCCTGCGCGACTGAGAACGCCAAAATCGATGAAAAATCATGTCTTTGCGGTAGAATTCGCCTTTTTTCGTAGCGCCATAAACGCTCATTGAACGGTAATTCGTGATCCGCAAATTCATTTCCCGCGTTTTAGGCGGCAAAAAAACCAAAGTCGGGCAGCATGAGCCGGCCATCATTCCCGTCTCCACCCACGGCATTACCCGCGACCGCATCAGCAGCGGTAGTCGGCGTCTTTGTGAAACCCTGCAAGGCCACGGCCACCAGGCTTATGTTGTCGGCGGCGCGGTGCGCGATCTGCTGATCGGCGCCGAGCCCAAGGATTTCGACATTGCCACCGACGCGACGCCGGAAGAAATTCGCAAACACTTCCGCCGCGCCCGCATCATTGGCCGCCGCTTCCAGATCGTCCATGTGATGATGGGTCAGGAAACACTGGAGGTCACCACCTTCCGTGGCGCGTTGGCGGACAACACCAAAAAAGACGAGCATGGCCGCGTGCTTAACGACAACGTTTTCGGCTCGCATGCCGAAGATGCCGCGCGCCGCGACTTTACCGCCAACGCCTTGTATTACGACCCGGCCAGCGAGGCCGTCATTGATTACCACCACGGCGTCGGCGATCTCAAGCAAAAAACCCTGCGCATGATCGGCGAACCGCGCGCCCGCTATCGCGAAGACCCGGTACGCATGCTGCGCGCTGTGCGCCTTGCGGCCAAGCTCGGGCTAATGATCGATCCCGCCGCCAGCAAGCCAATCCGCGAAATGGCGGTGTTGCTGGAAAATGTGCCGGCGGCTCGGCTTTTTGACGAAATGCTCAAGCTACTGACCTCTGGGCATTCGGTCAAATGCATCACGCAACTGCGCGATGAAGGCCTGCACCACGGCCTGCTGCCGCTGCTTGACGTTATTCTCGAGCAGCCGATGGGCGAAAAATTTGTCATGTCGGCACTGGCCAACACCGATGAGCGTATCCGCTTAAACAAAGGCGTTTCGCCCAGCTTCTTGTTCGCCACCTTGCTCTGGCACGAGGTGCTGGCCCACTGGGAAAAGCTCAAGGCCGCTGGCGAACCAAAAATTCCGGCGCTGCACCAAGCGATGGATACGGTGCTTGACACGCAAGGCGAAAAGCTCGCCATCACCCGCCGTATTGCTGGCGATATCAAAGACATTTGGTCGCTACAACCGCGTTTCGAGCAACGCGCCGGTAAGCGGCCTTATGCCCTGCTCGAACACCAGCGCTTCCGCGCCGGTTACGACTTCCTGCTGCTGCGCGCTGAATCCGGTGAAATTGATAGCGAACTGGGCGAATGGTGGACCGATTTCCAGAATGCCGATGGCGAGCAACGCGCCGAGATGCTGATGCCGGAGCAGGCCGGCGATAAAAAGCGCCGCCGTCGTCGTAAAAAACCGGCCAATTCCGACGTTGACCGCGCCCCGAAGGAAGTCCTCTTGGGGGATAATACTTTGGCTGACCACAGCGCCGAATGAACACCGCCTACGTTGCGCTCGGCGCCAATCTCGGTGACCCAGCCGCCACCGTGCTCGCCGCTTTTGGCGCGCTGGCCAACATCAGTAGCAGCCGGATTACGCAAACCTCGTCGCTGTACCGCACCGCGCCGGTGGGCATCATCGAGCAACCAGAGTTCATCAACGCCGTAGCGCGCCTGGAAACCTCCTTACCGCCAGAAACCCTGCTCGACGAGTTGCTCGACATCGAACAGCGCTTTGGCCGTATTCGTGGCGAACGCAATGGCCCGCGCACGCTTGATCTCGACCTGCTGCTCTACGACGATCTGGAACTCGATCTGCCGCGCCTGACCCTGCCGCACCCGCGCCTGCACCTGCGCGCCTTCGTCTTGCTGCCGCTGGCTGAAATTGCCCCACATTTGTCCCTGGCCAAACGCGGCACCATTGCCGCCTGGCTGCCGGCCGTCGCCAATCAAGGCATTATCCGACTGTGAACCTCCCGGTTTTCTGGCAGACCGTCGGTCTGCTGGCGCTCTCCAATGTCTTCATGACCTTCGCCTGGTATGCGCACCTCAAGAATCTCAGCGACAAACCGTGGTGGATTGCCGCCCTCGTTTCCTGGGGCATCGCACTTTTTGAATACCTGATTCAGGTACCCGCCAACCGCGTTGGTCACACCGAAATGGATCTCGGCCAACTCAAGATTTTGCAGGAAGTCATCACCCTCGCCGTCTTCGTGCCTTTCGTCATTTTTTACATGGATCAGCCGCTCAAGCTTGACTATTTATGGGCCGCTCTGTGTATCCTAGGCGCCGTCTATTTCGTTTTCAGAACCTAAATGTCCGCACAAACCATCACCCGCCGCCTGACCCAATCCGACCTCGCCAAGCTTTATCAAGCGGGCGAAAAAATTGTCATGTTCACTTGTTACGACGCCAGCTTTGCGCGCCTGCTCGACGCCGCTGGCATTGAATCCATGCTGATCGGCGACTCACTAGGCAATGTCATTCAGGGGCACGACACCACCCTGCCCGTCACGGTGGCCGACATCGCTTACCACACCGCCGCCGTCAAACGTGGCAGCGACCGTGCCTTCATCATTGCCGACATGCCTTTTGGTAGCTACCAGGAGTCGCCGGAACAGGCTTACCGCAATGCCGTCACGCTGATGGCCGCCGGTGCCCAGATGGTCAAACTCGAAGGCGGTCGCGAGATGGCTGCAACAGTTGAATTCATGGTCCAGCGCGGCATCCCGGTCTGCGGCCACCTCGGTTTGACCCCTCAATCGGTGCACGTTCTGGGTGGCTACAAGGTGCAAGGCAAAGGCGAAGCGGCCGCTCAGCGCGTGAAGGATGACGCCTTGGCGTTGCAAGACGCTGGCGCCACCATGCTGGTTCTTGAGGCGATTCCCGCCGAACTGGCGCTGCTGGTAACAGCCATGCTTGACATCATCACCATCGGCATCGGCGCCGGCAAGGACACCTCCGGCCAAGTGATGGTATTGCACGACGCTTTCGATATTCCACCGGGCAAAAAAGCCAAGTTCGTGCGCAATTTCATGGACGGCGCCAGCAGCATTCACGACGCCGCCTGCCGCGCCGTTGCTGCGGTCAAAGACGGCAGCTACCCCGGCCCTGAACACACTTACAACGGCTAGTTATTGGTGATTAGTGATTGGTAAATGTTGGGGCGCGATTTCCCTCTCCCCACTCTCGACGCGCTTCTCTCGACTCCAGAATCCAGAATCCAATGCAAATTCATTCCTCCATTCCTGTCCTGCGCGCGGCACTCAAGGGGTGCGGTCGCGTCGTTTTCGTACCGACCATGGGCAACCTGCACGCCGGCCACATCAGCCTGATGGAACAAGCGCGGGCGCACGGCGATACCGTCGTCGCCAGCATCTTCGTCAATCGCCTGCAATTTGGTCCAAACGAAGATTTCGACAAATACCCGCGTACCTTTGCCGATGATTGCGCCAAGCTCGAAGCCGCCGGTGTTGATGTGCTATTTGCCCCCACCGAAACCGATCTTTACCCCGAGCCGCAGGAATACACGGTGGAGCCGCCGGCCATCCAGAACATTCTCGACGGCGAATTCCGCCCCGGCCACTTTCGCGGCGTCGCCACCGTCGTGCTCAAGCTCTTCAATATTGTTCAGCCCCAGGCCGCCGTCTTTGGCAAAAAGGACTACCAGCAGCTGATGGTGATCCGCAACATGACGCGCCAACTTGCCTTGCCGATCGACATCGTTGGCGGCGAAACGGTGCGAGCCGAGGACGGTTTGGCGCTTTCTTCACGCAATGGCTACCTTTCAACCGAGGAGCGCGCCGAAGCGCCGCGCCTCTATCGCGAGCTCAATAAAATCCGCGATGCGATCCGCTCCGGCGAGACTGATACGGTCAACCTGGAAAATGCCGCCATTTCTGCGTTGACCGCAGCCGGCTGGAAAACCGATTATGTTGCAGTGCGACAACAATCAAACCTGGCCCCACCAAACACCGCAAACGCCCCGCTGGTGGTGCTTGCCGCCAGTCGCCTCGGGGCCACTCGGCTGATTGATAACATCGAAATTTGATGCACCTTTTTAGCGCATGAAAAGAGCGTTGACAGAGGGGTTTTAGCCGTTACAATTCGCTTCCCCCAACTATCTGGATGAGTGAAACCATGCAGAGAACCATGCTGAAATCCAAGTTGCACCGCGTGACCACAACGCACGCCGACCTGCATTACGAGGGTTCATGCGCCATTGATGAAGACCTGCTGGAAGCAGCCAACATCAAGGAATACGAGCAGATTGACATCTGGAACGTCAACAATGGCGAGCGTTTCACCACCTACGCGATTCGCGCCGAACGTGGTTCAGGCGTCATTTCGGTCAATGGCTCGGCAGCACGCCGCGCTTCGCCGGGCGACATCCTGATTATTGCGACCTTTGCCGTCTATAACGAACTCGAACTGGCCAAATACGAGCCGGAACTGATCTACGTTGATTCGCAAAACCGCATTACCCGTCGCGGTCACAAGATTCCGATTCAAGCGGCTGCCTGATTTTTTCAAGTATCCGCCCCAAATAAAACCCGCCTCGGCGGGTTTTGTTTTTTGTGTACAATGCCCCACAAAACTTGACAAAAATAATGGAGACAAAAAATGGGCGTTGTGTTCGCCAAAACCCCCCAAGGTCTGGAAGAAATCGTCAATAAATCAGGCGGCCTGACGCCGCGTGTGCGCCGCGTGCTGATCATGATAGACGGCAAAAAAACGGTCGACGATTTGCGCGCCATGTTACAAGCCGACGATTTGCAACACACGCTGGGCATGCTTGAAGAGCTTGGCTATATTGAACTCGCTGGCGTGCTTGACGCATCAGGCGAGACAGCGCTCCCCGAGGAACCGCTACCCTCAATTTCTGCCTTCCGCCCACTACCGGAAACTCTCGATAGAAAAGCGCTGGAGATGGCAAAAAATTACATGATGAATTCCCTAAAATCCTTTGTCGGCCCCTATTCACACCTGAGCATTGTTGAGGCAGTTTTTGCTGCAACCAGTCATGAGCAGTTGCGCGAGCAATTTGGCCCTTGGTATGCAGCAATCACCGGCACGGTGCAGGGCAAACGCCGGGCCGAAGATTTGCGCTCGCAACTCCTCAAGGTTATTTAGCCTCCGCCTTTGTCACGCGGGCTTTACGCCTTTTAACGGGGGCAGGTAAGGCGTCCGCGACAATCACCACGGCATCAGGCAGCGGCGCATCCAACGCCGGCTTAACTTTGGGGCGGCGCCCACGACGCGGCTTGGCTTCCGCTGCATTTTTCTCCTGCACTTTCGCCTCGACAAGGCTAACAATCTCGGCAGGCGCGGGTGCTCCTTGATTTTCTGAAACGCTTTCAGGCGCAAGCTCAGCGACCATCGGTGAGGGCTCAGCGTCCCGCCGCGAACGACGCCCACCCCGTCGCCGAACGCTACCACCAGGCTGTACCGTTGGCACCTCATTATTTGGCACAGAAACGGCGTCGACCGCAGGCAAAACCACCAATGGCTCAATTTCGGCTACAGCGCTCTCTACCGTCGTCGGGCGCAATTGAACCCGTGTCACGTAAGCGCCAGATTTCTCGTCACGGCCAAAGCCGATCAGGCCACGATTGGCCGCCTCTTCAAGCAAATTGCCAAAGCTGCGGAAGCCATAATAAGTTTCATTGAAGCCGGGGTTACGACGCTTGATCACCTCTTTGAGCACCGAGGCCCAAATCCGCTCACTATCACCACGATCAGCAATCATGTCCGAAAAAGTCGACGCCGCAAGCTCAATAGCCTTGGTCTTGCGTGCCTCAAGTTTTTCCCGCCGGCTATTTTCCTCTTCCGGCGTACGGCGCGGCGCTGATTCGCGACTGTCACGACGCTGGGCAGTATGGTCACGCACCAGATCGTCGTAATAAATAAATTCATCACAGTTGGCAATCAGCAAATCGGAGCAGGACTGCTTGACGCCGACTCCGATTACCCGTTTGGCGTTCTCACGCAGCTTGGAAACCAGCGGTGAGAAATCCGAATCGCCACTGATAATGACGAAAGTATCAACATGCGATTTGGTATAGCAAAGATCCAGCGCATCGACCACTAGCCGAATATCTGCAGAATTCTTGCCCGACTGGCGCACATGCGGGATTTCGATCAGCTCAAAATTTGCCTCGTGCATGCCGGCCTTGAAGGCCTTGTAGCGATCCCAATCGCAGTAAGCCTTTTTGACCACGATGCTGCCCTTGGCCAATAACCGCTCAAGAATCGGGCGAATATCGAATTTATCGTAGCGTGCATCGCGCACACCCAGCGCGATATTCTCGAAATCGCAAAAAAGTGCCATGCTGGCGGTGTCATTGGTGGCAGCCATGAATCCCTATCGTCACTAAAAATAATGAGTATACCTGCGACAAGTTTTCTGACACGGGGTGATTTTTTAGCGAACATCAAAGTCAGTCCTTACCCCGCCCAACTATCATCGCCCCGCCAAACAATTTCCGAAAAGGGGGAAAACCAATGAGTGGCGCTTTTACCAAATCAATGGCGCGGAACATTTTTTACGGGGGGACGACTTTCTTCTTCCTGCTGTTCTTAGCGCTAACCTTCGACACCCACACGCAACTGCCCAAACGCGATATGCGGCAAAACATTACGCCGCAGATTGCTGAAGGCAAGAAGCTTTGGGAAGTCAATAACTGTATCGGTTGCCACACCTTGATGGGTGAGGGTGCATATTTTGCGCCTGAACTCGGCAATGTCATCGTCCGTTACGGTGATGAAGGCGTTAAAGCCTTCATCCAGTCACGTCCGAAAGAGGGTATTCCGGGTCGCCGCAGCATGCCTCAGTTCAACTTTACCGACGAGCAGCTGGACGCCATTGTGGCCTTCCTGAAGCACGTCAATTCGATCAACGATGCTAACTGGCCGCCCAACGACCAAGGCTGATCGAGAGGAGAAACTGAACATGCAATTTAAATCTCAAGCGGTTGCAAAACCCTACTTCATCGCGGCAATCGGCCTGTTTGTCGGTCAGATCCTGTTTGGCCTGATTCTTGGCTTGCAGTATGTGCTCGGCGACTTCCTGTTCCCCGAAATTCCTTTCAACGTGGCCCGTATGGTCCACACCAACCTGCTCATCGTGTGGCTGCTGTTCGGCTTCATGGGTGGTGCGTACTACATGATCCCGGAAGAAGCAGAAACCGACCTCTTCAGCCCGAAACTGGCGCTGTTGATGTTCTGGATTTTCCTGGTCGCTGGTGCCTTGACCATCGTTGGTTACTTGACGGTTCCTTACGCCACCTTGGCAGCAATGACCGGCAACGACCTGGTTGAAACCATGGGTCGCGAGTTCCTGGAGCAACCACTGCCGACCAAGCTAGGTATCGTGGTCGTCGCCCTGGCCTTCCTGTTCAACATCACCATGACGGTGCTAAAGGGCAAGAAAACCGCTATCGCCACCGTGCTGCTGATCGGCCTGTGGGGCTTGGCAGTCTTCTTCCTGTTCTCCTTCTACAACCCGGTCAACGTCGTTCTCGACAAGTTCTGGTGGTGGTGGACGGTGCACCTCTGGGTTGAAGGCGTATGGGAATTGATCCTCGGCTCCTTCCTGGCTTTCGTGCTGATCAAGACAACCGGTGTTGACCGTGAAGTGATCGAAAAATGGCTGTACGTCATCGTCACCCTGACGCTGATCTCAGGCATCATCGGTACGGGTCACCACTACTTCTGGATTGGTACGCCGGAATACTGGCAGTGGTGGGGTTCTGTCTTCTCCGCACTGGAACCGATTCCGTTCTTCGGCATGACCGTGTTTGCCTTCAATATGGTGAACCGTCGTCGTCGTGAGCATCCGAACAAGGCCGCTGTATTGTGGGCATTGGGCACTGGCGTCATGGCTTTCCTCGGCGCTGGCGTCTGGGGCTTCCTGCACACCCTGGCTCCGGTCAACTACTACACCCATGGCTCGCAAATCACAGCAGCTCACGGTCACATGGCTTTCTATGGTGCCTACGCCATGGTCAACCTGATGATGATCTCCTACGCCATGCCCATCCTGAACGGCCGTGCTGCCAACAGCAACAAGTCGCAGGTTGTGGAAATGTGGTCGTTCTGGCTGATGACCATTGCCATGGTCTTTATCACGCTGTTCCTTACCGCTGCAGGTATTCTGCAAGTCTGGCTGCAACGCGTATCCGACACTCCGCTGCCGTTCATGGTCGCGCAGGAGAAGATCGTATTGTTCTACTGGATGCGTGAATGGGCCGGTGTTGTCTTCTTGATCGGTCTGATTCTTTACATCGCCAGCTTCTTTATTGGCGGCAAAGAAGAGGCAGCCAAGTAAGCGCTGCTGATTCAAGCAATTAGCTCCAAGGGCGCGGTTCTTTGAACCGCGCCCTTTTTCTTTGGTTCAGATCAAGTTAGAAACCCTAACTTCTCGCTACCATTACCGTATGACCGATACCCTCTCCGTCGCACCACCCAATCCGGTGCCTACCAAGCATCTGCCTGGTGACCTTGCCATCTGGTTTTTTATCTTGGCAGAACTGCTGGCGTTTGCCGTTTTCTTTTCGGCTTATGCCTTCACTCGCACCAATCACGTCGAATTGTTCAATCTCTACCAGCAAACACTGGATCGCAACGCTGGCGCACTCAACACCGTTTTACTGATCACCGGCTCATGGTTTGTCGTACTCGCCGTTAAGGCAGCCCACCGCGATGAGCAAAAAGCCATTTCACGCAACATTCTGCTCGGCTTTCTCTGCGGCGGCGCTTTTCTGGTGGTCAAGGTATTTGAATATTCGGCCAAATTTGGCGCCGGCATCTCGATGTCGACCAATACTTTCTACATGTTCTACATTTCGCTGACCTTTTTTCACTTCATGCACGTCATTCTCGGCATGGTGATTCTGGCCATACTCTGGTTTCAGTCCCGCCAGGGCGCTTATGGCAGCCATCACATGAACGGTTTGGAGAGTGGAGCAGCCTATTGGCACATGGTTGATCTGTTGTGGATCATTCTTTTCCCTCTTGTTTATGTGATGCACTAATGATCGCTTTTTTCAAAAACTCGGCGCACCGGGCCTGGCTGATTCTTATGTTAGCGACAGCTGCCACCTGGTATCTCGGTGAAGTGGGCGCCACCGGCACCGCCTCCATCGTCGCCATGCTGGTCATCGCCTTTATCAAGGGGCGGCTGGTCATTCTCGACTTTATGGAATTACGCGACGCACCAAGGATGTGGCGCGTTCTGCTTGAAGGCTGGCTTATACTGGTTTCCAGTCTGATTCTGATTGCTTACTGGATTTCACTTAAATGACCGAACTGCCCTTCTACGAACCTTCCGGCAACGAAATATCGCTCTTCGAGCACGCTTTTCATCAGCGTTTGCCACTGCTGATCAAAGGCCCTACCGGCTGCGGTAAAACACGTTTTGTCTCGCACATGGCAGCCCGACTGAAACTGCCGCTGTACACCGTCGCCTGCCATGACGACCTGACCGCCGCTGACCTGGTTGGCCGCCATCTGATTTCCGATCAAGGCACCTACTGGTCGGATGGCCCGCTGACTCGCGCGGTACGCGAAGGCGGCATCTGCTACCTGGATGAAGTTGTCGAAGCGCGCAAGGACACCACCGTCGTTCTGCACCCGCTGGCTGACGACCGCCGCATCCTGCCCATCGATCGCACCGGAGAAACGCTCGAGGCACCCGACAATTTCATGCTGGTGGTTTCCTACAACCCCGGTTACCAGAACCTGATGAAAGGCTTGAAGCCTTCTACCCGTCAGCGTTTTGTGTCCATGCGCTTCGATTTCCCGGGTGCCGAACGTGAAATTTCCATCCTGCTTGGCGAAACTGGCTGCGATGCCGATCTGGCCAAACGTCTGGTCGGCATTGCCAAAGCCTTCCGCGCCCTCAAGGATCGCGATCTCGAAGAAGTCGTCAGTACCCGTTTGCTGGTTTACGCCGCGACCCTGATCAAATCTGGCTTTGATGTCGGCGCCGCCTGCCGCGCCGCGCTGGTTGAAAGTTTGACCGACGACGAAGAAACCGTCGAAGCGCTGATGGAAATTGTGAATGCCACTTTCGGACGATGATTTCGGCTTTGAGGAAGAAAAGGCCGGGCAAAACCTGGCCGTCCTCGCTGAAGCACTGTATCTGATCAACCTGCTGCTATTGCCTGGCCTCGCCTTCATCGGTCTGGTCGGGCTTTGGCTGACATACAAGGACAGCGCGCCGCCACTGGCACGCCAACACCTCAAGCAAACCACCTGGGTCAGCGTAATCGGCGGCTTTTTGATCATTGTGCTCTCCAGCCTGATCGTCGCGTTGGGCGGGCTCAACTGGGAATGGACCTGGGTGATTCTCGTTTTGTACTTCACCTGCATCCATTCAACGCTGGTACTGCTTGGCATGTATGCGCTGATCAAGGCGATGAACGGGCAAACCTGGCGCTTCCCGCTGATTGGGCCGGCCATCGATCACGCCACAAAATGAGCAAACCTGCATTACAGCGTTACCGCCTGCTGACGCAGATGGGCTTTTTTGCCCTATTCACCCTGACGCCGCTATTCGACCTGCTGCGTTACGACCTCACCGAGAAACACGCCTATTTTCTCACCTACCAATGGCATATTGGCATTGATGACCTGATCGCCGGGCGGGTTGATGGGCAAACGGCTACGGTCAACCTGATTTTGTACCTGTTTTTACCGATTCTCGGCACCGGCGCCCTCCTTTTGCTGGTGGCCTGGAAATGGGGTCGCCTTTATTGTGGCTGGCTTTGTCCGCATTTTTCGGTCGTTGAAACCATCAACCGCCTGATGGTCATCGCCACCGGCAAACATTCGGTATGGGAAAAGAAAGAAACGCCACCCTGGGAGCCTGACGGCTCACCAACCCCGCGCGACAAGCGCTACTGGCTCCTTGTGGTCCCGGCGGCAGTTGGCTTTGCCTTTGCCTGGGCGGTCGTTGGACTCACTTACCTGATGCCGCCATTTCAGGTCTATCACGGCCTGTTCACCTTTACGCTCTATCGTGGCGAAGTGATTTTTCTGACAGCAGCAACGATCGTCCTGAGCCTGGAATTCCTTTTCGCGCGCCATCTTTTCTGTCGTTACGGCTGCGCCGTGGGCATTTTCCAGAGTTTTGCCTGGATTTTTAATCGTGAGGCGATGGTCGTTGGCTTTGAGCGCAAGCGTCTCACCGATTGCGCCAGTTGCCTCGATGGTCACGGTTCCGCCTGCGATGCGGTGTGCCCGATGCGCCTCAAGCCGCGCAACGTCAAACGCTGGATGTTTGCCTGCACCCAATGCGGCCAATGCATTTCAGCCTGCGGTACGGTCAATCGCGACAATCCCGATGGCCAGTTATTGAAATGGGTCAGCAAGGACGCCGCAAGACGTAATGAAGCGGGATTTTCCGCACTCTCTAACCAGGATGAAGACGCCGGAGGCAAGGCCTGAGATGGAAGAATTTGTTGGCAAACTCTGGCATAACTGGGTGACCAAAGCCGCCGCCGGCTATTACCCGGAGGCCGTCGTCAAGCTCGGAGAAGTTGAAAAAACAGCGGGTATTTTGTTTCGCGCCTTTGGCGGCGACCCTGGCCTGAAAGTTACTGCCGCTACCCTCGAAGACCACGGAGCTCGCCGACGCTGGCTGCAACGTCTGGCCGGCAGCTCGGAAAAAGTAGCCCAGGCACGACGCGACGCGGAAACCCTGCGTTTACCGCCAGAAATTGCCGCCTTCCCTGAAAAATCACTCAATCGTGACCTCTATTTGTGGCTCGCGGCCCTCGCCGCCAACGATGTCAGCCCGGGAAAGCCCTGGTTTATTCGCAATCAAAACGCCACCCTGGCCACGCTGGCACAATTCCCCGGCCTTCAGCAACGCTATCAGCGCCTGGTTACTGCGCATCTGGCAAGCCGTATTGCACCGGAAGCACTCAAGCCTGATGAGGCAGCGCAAGAAAACGCCCTGCGCCAGGCACTGCAAAAGCCCGGCTCGGTAGACGGCCTCCCGCCACTGTTTTCCATCAAATCGCGTCCGCCTCAGCCGGTTCTGCTGTGGCTGATCGGCAGTGATGAGCGCCAAGCCGGGCAGGTCGGCGCGGCCAATGAAAACCTGCCACCCGAGGGCAGCGGCAATAATGCCGAAACCGAGAAGCAGGCCTACAAAGCCGAACAAGTCACCGCACCAGACAACAAAGCGGCCATGCTCGCCATGTTCCGCGCCGAAAGCATTCCGACCTGGGCAGAGTATGTCCGGGTCAACCGGGCTTACGACAATGATGAAAATCCCAATGCCAAAGATGCCGCCCAGGATCTCGACAAACTTTCACTAACGCGCGATGGTGAAACCGCCGTCTCAAGAGTCAAGTTTGACCTCGACTTGCCCTCTGCCGCCGAGGATGACACCCCTGTGGGCCCCGGCATCCCGCTACCGGAATGGGATTATCGCAAGCCCGCCATGCTCAAAGACCATTGCCGCTTGCAACCAATGATCGCCCAAGATGCTGGTCACGCCGCACTCCCGCCGGAACTCGCCAGCACCGCCAAAAAGCTGCGCGGCCAATTCGCCGCTCTCGCCCCGCAACGACGTTGGCTGAAAGCCCAGCCAGATGGGGCTGAACTCGATGTTGATGCCTGTGTCCGCAATCATGCTGACCGCAGCTCCGGCCACACCCCAGAAACTGGCGGCTATCTCGCCCAGGCCCGATGTGAGCGCGACCTTGCCTGCTTGCTACTGGCTGATTTATCGATGTCCACCGATGCCTGGATCTCTGACAGCCATCGTATCGTCGACGTCATCCGTGACTCATTGCTTCTTTTTTCCGAGGCGCTTTCAGCAACCGGTGACCGTTTCGGGATTTACGGTTTTTCATCACTACGGCGACAAAATGTCCGTTTCCACCTGCTCAAAGAATTCAATGGACGCTACGACGCCGCAGCCCGCGGTCGTATCCTAGCCATCAAACCCGGTTTTTACACACGCATGGGCGCAGCCTTGCGGCAATCGTCTCAAATTCTTTACGAACAACCTGCTGGTCGTCGCTTGCTACTCATCATTACCGACGGCAAGCCAAACGACCTTGATCTCTATGACTCCCGCTACGGCATTGAAGACACACGCATGGCCGTCTATGAAGCCAGACGCATGGGTTTGACGCCCTTCTGCGTCACCATCGACCGTGAAGCTGGCGCCTACCTGCCCTACCTGTTTGGTCCCGCCGGCTTTTGTGTCATTCGTAAACCAGAAGAACTGCCCCGACGCCTCCCCTTGCTTTACGCCCAACTAACTAGAGACTAGTTATTTAGAACTATTGTGGTGTATAAATTCGAGTGCCAACATCGGCGCTCTAATTTATTACTAGCCACCATGCACGCTACTCAGCCGGTCAATATTGAAGCACTGCTCACCCATATTCCGCTTTTCAACGGATTGGCAAACGAGGAAATCAAGCGAATCGCCCGCTCAACCCGGGAAGTTCACGCCAGCAAGGGCGACATTCTTTTCCACAAAAATGACCCGTGCACCGGATTTCACTTACTGGTTTATGGCCAGGTAAAGCTTGCCTTTACCTCGCCGCAGGGGGGTGAAAAGGTAGTCGAATTGCTAACGCAGGGCCAGAGTTTTGGTGAAGCAGTGATGTTCATGGACAAGCCCTATATTGTCTTTGCCCAAACCCTGAGCGACTCGTTGCTCCTGCACATTTCCAAAAATGCCGTTTTTGAAGAACTTGAGCGCGACCACAACCTGAGTCGGAAAATGCTCGCCGGCATGGCCATGCGTCTGCATCAACTGATGAACGACGTCGAATCCTACTCACTCCACTCCGGCAAACAACGCATTATCGGCTACCTGCTGCGCGAACTTTCCGATGAAGACCTTATTGGCTTCAACATTGCAGTCACCCTCCCCACCAACAAAGGCGTCATCGCCTCTCGCCTTAACCTGACCCAGGAACACTTCTCACGAATTCTCCATGAGTTGACGGAGCAGAAGCTGATTCGAGTTGAAGGACGGACGATTCATATTCCCAACGTCTCTAACCTGCGCAAGCACGAAGGGTAGTTCTTCAGTTTTTAGCTTAAAAAAAGGGGCGGAAATTTCCGCCCCTTTTTGCTGTTGACCGTAAGAGATCAGTCGGTGATCAATTTACCCTTGCTGATCAGGTCGGAGATGATATCCACATCACTGCCTCCCGTCGAAACAAGATCAACCCCCTCCAGCACGATTTTCTGCGTCACGTTTGTGCCGTCCGGTTTGACGTCGATCACCGTATCACTGCCTTGCTTGCTGAAGTTTAGGTAAGCATCCAAGGAGGCGGCATCAATCCCACTGTTGGGTAGCAAATCGCGCAAATCAAGGACATCAGTACCCGCATTAGAACCAAAGTTCTGCACGGTATCGGTGCCCGTCTCACCAAGCCGCCAGCGAATGACATCCGCACCGGCACCACCATCAAGCGTGTCATTGCCTTGACCACCCAGCAGCACATCATTACCGGCAGCACCACTAATCGAATCAGCGCTATTGCCACCTTGTAACCAATCATCGCTGTCAGTGCCCGCCACAGTATCTAGCTTGACGTTATCGGTATCAGTCGCACTAGCACCACCGGTAGTCTCAGTTGCCGTTACCTTGGCGATAATCCCGTTGATTTGCCCCGCAGTCAATTCGGACGCAGATTGCATAGTGACTGATTGACCAACACCCACCGTAGCCGCACCACCAACAACTTGAATTGCTGCACCGTTACTTGCATCTGACAACAAAACACCATCTGGAATGCCACTCAGCGCTATCGAAGAAAGGCTTTCGCTACCATCAATATCACCAAGGAAAGCTTCGGTATTCAGCGTGTAGCGATACGTACCTTGCGCACTGATAGTCAAATTATCAAATGCAACCTTAGAATCGTTATCAAAGGTATAAAAGCCCACTTCGCCAAGAGCTGGGGTAGTTTCCACGCCAGTAACCGTGTAATTGAGACTTACCGTAATTGACGTTTTGTCGACGTCGCCGGCATTGATAGCAATTCCCGTATCGCTCACTGCAATGCGTAAATTGAACCAATCACTGCCATTAAACGACGTTGTTGCCAAATCTCGCACCGTACCATTAGATACTTGCACGAGTGACAGTTGCTGATATTGACCTGGGTATTGGTTAAACAATTCCCCATTTGGTGCGTAATCTGAACTTGGATTCTCCCAGCGAGCCAAAAAGAAGTTGCTGTCATCGGAATATCCAAAGATGAAGCCAACGCCATTAGCCTGGGGAGAACTGGCTTGTGCAAACAACTGAACATCAATCACATAATTCTTCGAAGTCTTCTCGGCCACCGTCAGGTCGGAGCCCGTATATTGCAAGAAACCCTGGGCATCATCAGACCCCGAACTACCGCCAACGTTATAAGCAGCAAAGCGAGTACCGTCAACGCGATCAGAATTTGTTGTTGGACTTGTCCAGCGTGAGGAAAAATTGGCTTCCTCATTCGTGTTTCCACCCGTCTGACCTGCCCATGCAACGGAATTGAACAGCGCCAACTCCGTCGAAGTCTTGCCATTACCGCCGGAAACCTCAGCAAAGGTATTGGTTCGAATCGCATTGGGTGTCCATGCGCCCGTCGTCAGCCCTGAATTAAAGTTATCCGAAAAAATACTAGTCGAAGAAGCAACAAAACCCAAACTGGTAACATGCGCATATACAGTCGGCGTATCCGCAACCGGAGAAATCGCCAGATTTACGGTAGCGTCATTGGATACCTTACCGGAGCTGTCTGTGACGGTGTAGTGGAAGCTTGCCTGACCACTAAAATCGGCCTGTGGCACAAATTTCAAACTGCCAGCATTGATGTCATCCAAGCTAACCGATTGATTCAAGGACACCGGAACATCATTCAGCAGCAAGGTGCCATTTGAGCCCAAGGCGGTAATCGTGATGTTGCTAAAGCTGCTTGAATCAGTGTCTTGGTCATTGCTTGATCCAGTACCATCAGCACCAAACAAATCAGCAGCACTGATCACCCGCACCGTATCTTCCGTACCAGACAAATTGTCGTCAACCGCAATTGGCGCACTCCCGGCACCACCGCCTCCGCCAGAATCTCCTCCAAACGAAATACTTGCAGAACCATCAGCCGTATCAGCCCCATCCAGTGCAGTCGCAGTGACCGTGAGCGTCTGAACACCAGAAGCAGAAGCTGGCATGGTGATCGACAATCCGGTGATCTCCACAGCTTTCGTTGTTGAATTAACACTTACAACGTAAGCCCCATCGCTGACTAGAGACAATGTCCAAGTACCATCGACGTTCTTCGTACCGTCCGATAGCGTGGCCCCTTCAGGAACAACAACCTTGATTGTCGAAATTGTCTCTGAGTAATCAATATCAATTGGTGTGGCAGTAATCGTTAGCGGATAGTTGTTGGAAACCACAGACTCAAATGAGATCGAATTAACCAAGTAATCATTCACCCCACCAGAACTGGTTGGGGCGGAGAACTCAATACTCTTGATCAAATCAGTAGTTGGCTCAAATCTGGAAAGAGTATCAACACCATCGGTGCCACCATCAATCAACTTAGTGAGGATAACGCTTCCATCCTGCCCGTAAAGCTTGATAGTCGCATCTTCTCCGCTAGCTAACCATGCTAGCTTCACATCAACCCAACGAGTGGGATTTGTGAAAGTCACCAGAAGCTTCTCAGACTCTCCACTAGTACCACTCTGAATTTCTGACGTAGCATTACTCTTGTTACCAATAACATCACCTGCAACTCCAAAGCCATTTGGGGAACCATTAGTCGAAACAGTCCCTGAAGATGCAACCACGGTGTAGCCCGAATTAATCGACGCATAGTTATCTTTATTAATCGTTCCAGAAAGTTTCATCTCCGTAGCGCTGCCAATATCCACTGTCACCTTTGGGGTATCAGCAACAGGAGTAACGGAGAGATTCAAGGTAGACGTATCTGTACCACCCTGACCATTGCTAACAGTATAAGTAATGACAGGAACAGCCCCAGAGTAGTCTTTTACCGGCGTAAAGCTATAGCTACCATCTGCACTGATATTTAACGTACCCACTTTATCGATATCAACGTTACTACCCACAGCCTGAGTACCACTTACGCCATCAATGCTGTAGCCAGTAATGGTTGGCGTACCTCCAACAACACTACTGTTGTTAAGCAAGTCACCTTCTGCGCCGTTTGTCACTGATAGCGTGGTGTCTTCAGCAACGCTCTTGGTTTCATCACCGTCCTCTAGCACGGTCTCAGTTTTGCCCTTGATGGTGATCGTCAGGGTCGCTTTGGTCGTGCTGCCGTCGCCGTCGGTCAGGGTGTATTCGTAGCTGTCTGTCTTGCTTTCGCCGTCTTTTAGCGCGTTGACCGTGGGGTTGGTGTTGTCCAGGGTGTAGGTGTAGCTGCCGTCGCTGTTGAGTTGCAGACTGCCGTAGGTCAGGGTGACATTCGCCGCCGTGACCGGGTTGGCGTTGCTGTCGCCACCGACGGTGTCCGCGCCCGCGCCCGTCAGAACGTTGCCATCGACGGTGTTCGGGGTGCCGTCTTCGGTGATGCTGTTGACGTCATCTTTCGCGACCGGCTGGCTGTCGGTGATGTTGATGTCCAGGCTGTTCGGCGTGCCGCTGATGTCAAGGTCGTCAGTGACCGTCAGGGCAATGCGGTCGATCAGGCTTTCGCCGTCTGTGTGGGTCAGTATTTTCGGGTCGTAGGTGTAGCTGACTTGGCCGCTGCTGGCGTCGTAGCCGGTCAGTACCAGCGTGCCTTTATCGGTGACGAGGGTGACCGGGGTGGTGCTTAGGTTGACAAGCTCAGCTTCGCTCACCGTGGTGCTGCCTAGGGTGATTTGTTTGAGACCGGCCGGGGCGGTGATGCTGAAGTTGCCCGCGATCGCGACGTCCGTTTCAGCAACGGTCTTGTCGCCATCGCCTTGTCCAGCAAGGTTGTCGTCAGGGACGTCAATCGTCGGTACGCCTTCCGTGCTGCCCTTGATGGTGATCGTCAGGGTCGCTTTGGTCGTGCTGCCGTCGCCGTCGGTCAGGGTGTATTCGTAGCTGTCTGTCTTGCTTTCGCCGTCTTTTAGCGCGTTGACCGTGGGGTTGGTGTTGTC
>JAQTZQ010000305.1 GCA_028687645.1 Rhodocyclaceae bacterium | reverse complement strand
TCAAGCGAGCCATCAAGCAACTTGAGCAGGAGCGCGACCGTGTGATGCTCGATTACCACGAAGAGAAAAAACGCATCGACGCCGAAGAAGACCGGCTGCTCAACGAAATCGAAGCCGCGCTGGAAATCACGCCACAACGCCAACGCCTGTTCGCCATTCGCTGGCGCCTGAAAGCCTCATGAGGACACGCCAACAATGATCGACACCACCGACCTCATCCGCGAACTGATCTACCAGATACGGCTTGGCGAAGATTCCGCCTACGAATTCAAGAGTGTCACCATCAAGGGCAACAAGGTCGACCAGCCGCACCGTGACAGCATCGCCGACGAACTCGCCGCTTTCGCCAACGCGCGCGGCGGCATTCTGGTGCTCGGTGTGACGGACAAAACACGGGAAGTGGAAGGCATCGCCCGCGAGAACCTCGACACGGTAGACCTGTGGCTGAGCAACATCGCCAGCCAACTCGTCGATCCGCCGCTCCCCATCGAAACCCGGCTGGTCGAAATACCCAACCGCCAGGGCGAATCCAGGCCAGTCGTCTGGGTACGCATCGCCAAAAGCGTTTTCGTGCACCGCAGCCCGAGCGGCTACTACCACCGCGTCGGCTCCAGCAAGCGGGAAATGTCGCCGGAACTGCTGGCGCGGATCTTTCAGCAGCGCAGCATGGTGCGCCTCATCCGTTTCGACGAGCAGCTTGTTCCCCACACCGACAAGGAAGCCATCGCCCCGGAACTCAAGGCCCGCTTCCTGCGCGGCGACCTGCCCGAACAAACTCAGCTCAAGAAACTCTACCTGATCGGCGAAGACGAAAGTGGTAGCCCGCGCCTCACCGTCAGCGGCGTACTGCTACTCACCCCACGCCCGGCCGATTTTCTCTCTTCCGCCTACGTCCAGTGCGTTGCCTATTCCGGCACTGAACGCAATGCCGAATACCAGCTTGATGCCCAGGACTGCGACGGCCCGGTCGATGAACAAATTCGCCTCGCCTTCAACTTCGTCAAACGCAACATGCGCGTCGAAGCCGTCAAACGCCCCGGCCGCATCGACATTCCGCAATACGATCTGGCCGCCGTTTTCGAAGCCGTCGTCAACGCCGTTGCCCACCGGGACTATTCCATGCACGGCGCCCGCATCCGCCTGCACCTGTTCGCCGACCGGCTCGAACTTTCCACCCCCGGCGGCCTGCCCAACAGCCTGACCATCGACAGCATGGAAGCCAACAGCATCACCCGCAACGAAACCCTGGTGAACCTGCTCTCCCGCTACTACCCGGCCGACCCGGTCAGCAAGCGGCAAAACCTCATCGAACGGCGCGGCGAAGGCGTCCCTACCATCATCAAAGCCAGCGAGCGCCTGTCGCTGCGCCGCCCGCTCTACGAACAGCTCGACCACACCGAACTCAAGCTCACCATCTACGCCGCCAGCCGCGAGAAAAACGGCCTGCTGGCGCAGTTCGCCGCAGAAGAATAAGTCACCGATGACCACCAAGACCAAACTCGAACTCACCTGGCCCGGCAAGCAAAACCGCCCGCGCCTGGAACCGCGCATTCTGCTCGAAGACAAGGCGCTGTCGTACCACGCGGCGCCGCGCACCGCCCCCGATCTGGTCGAGCAAGCCGCCGACGCGGCGCCGACCGCCTTCGACGACAACCTGCTGATCCAGGGCGACAACCTGCTGGCCCTGAAAGCGCTGGAGGGCAAATACGCCGGCAAGGTCAAATGCGTGTTCATCGACCCGCCCTACAACACCGGCAGCGCCTTCACCCACTACGACGACGGGGTGGAGCATTCGATGTGGCTGACGCTGATCCGGGATCGGTTGGAGATCATCCGCACGCTGCTGGCGGAGGATGGCTCGTTGTGGATCACGATTGACGACAACGAGGCGCACTACCTGAAGGTGGTTTGTGATGAGGTGTTTGGGCGTGCAAACTTCGTTGCGAACATGATCTGGGAGAAGCGTACCTCCCGCGAGAATAGACGGGTCTTCTCGTTCAATCATGACCACTTGCTTGTCTACGCAAAAATCAAGGGGGAGTTCGAAAAGGTTCGAAATCCACTTGAATTGAACGATGAGGTGCTTGCCCGGTACAAAAACCCTGACAACGATCCACGCGGTCTCTGGCAATCCGTGTCGGCAAATGCGCAAGCTGGACATGCCACAGCCTCTCAATTCTATTCGCTGACGCTGCCCTCAGGCCGTGAGTTGGAACCTCCAAAGGGGAGGTGCTGGCTGTACACGAAGGAGCGAATGCAGCAGGAAATGGCAGCGGGGAACATCTGGTTTGGTGCCAACGGCGACAATGCCCCTCGTCTAAAAAAGTTCTTAAGAGATAACGAGGACAAAGGACTAACGCCCGAGACCATTTGGAGCGCGGACGATGTCGGAACGAACGATGACGCGAAGAAGGGGCTTCTGCAGTTGCTACCCTCCGTCCCTGTATTTGACAATCCAAAACCAGAAGGTCTTATTGAGCGTGTCGTTCATATCGCTACCAACCCCGGCGACCTCGTCCTCGACTCCTTCGCCGGTTCCGGCACCACCGGCGCCGTCGCGCACAAGATGGGCCGGCGCTGGATCATGGTCGAGCTGGGCGAGCACTGCCACACCCATATCGTGC
>JAQTZQ010000011.1:39181-46716 GCA_028687645.1 Rhodocyclaceae bacterium | reverse complement strand
CTGCTGTCCGGGATGTCGACCAGCGTCGCCAATATCGGCGGCTTTCTGGCGGCGGCGCTGCTGCAACCGCTGGTTGGCTGGGTGATTGATCTTTCCTGGTCGGGCGAGATGCAAAACGGCGTTCGCTTCTACGACCTGGCGGCATGGCGCAACGGCTTGCTGGTGGCTGCCCTGGCCGCTTTTCTGGGTGCCATCAGTACTTGGTGGATACGCGAAACCAATTGCCGCAACATCTGGAAACCGGCTCAGACATGAGCCGCGTTCTTGCGCCTGGGCAAAATATTAGATTATACTTATATATATGAAAACAAGACTAATTTTTGCCCTGTTTTGCGCGTTGACCGCAACAGTTCACGCCGATGAGCTCCCGACCATCGTTGTCCAGCCGCATGCGGTCAATCTCACCTTCCCGGCGGAATCACTGGTCGAAGCGGTACAACAGGCAACGGTCGGCGCCCAGATTGCCGGTCGCGTGCTTGAAGTTAAAGCCGATGCCGGCCAGCAGGTCAAAAAGGGCGACGTCCTGATGCGCATTGACGCTCGCGAGGCCGAAGAAAGTGCACGCGCCGCCGATGCCCTGTACGCCAATGCCAAAGTCAATTACGAGCGCAGCAAAAGCCTGAAAGATCAGAAATTCCTCAGCCAGGCCGCCGTCGACAAGGCCAAGGCTGATTTTGACGCCGCCGCCGCCAATCGTCAGGCTGCTGGCGCCAGCAGCAGTCACGCCACCATCGTTTCGCCGCTGACCGGCATTGTCGCAGCGCGGCACGCCGAACTGGGTGACATGGCGACGCCCGGCAAGCCACTATTTACTATCTACGAGCCGGGCAGTTTGCGGGTTACCGCCAGCGTGCCGCAATACCGCCTCAAGGAGTTGCGCAGCGTCAAAAGTGCGCGGGTCGAGTTTCCCGAACTGAAAAAATGGGTCGATGCCAGTAGCGTTCAGGTTTTGCCCACCGCCGATGCCGCCACTCACGTTTCGCAAGTGCGCGTGACCCTGCCGCCAACGCCGGAAGCGACGCCGGGCATGTTTGCCCGTGTCCATTTTGTCATCGGTCAAACCGAAAAACTGACCGTACCGCAAGGTGCCGTGCTGCGCCGTGGTGAAGTAGCCGCCGTTTATGTGATGAGCGCCGAAAACCGCCCCAGCCTGCGCCAGTTGCGTCTGGGCGAAGTGGTGGGCAATGCTGAAATTGAAGTGCTGGCTGGTCTCGCCTCTGGCGAAAAGGTCATCACTGATCCGGTCAAGGCCGGCATCGCGCTGAAAAGCGCCGCGCCCAAAGCCGCAGGTAAGTAAGCGATGAAGCACGCAGAAGGTTCGCTCGGCATCTCCGGGCGCATTGCCGCCGCTTTCCAGAACTCGCAGATGACGCCATTGTTGGCGATTGTCGCTTTCCTGCTCGGCCTGTTTGCCACACTGGTTACGCCGCGTGAGGAAGAACCGCAAATTGATGTAACGATGGCCGACGTGCTGGTCGCCTTCCCTGGCGCCTCCGCCGAAGACGTTGAAAACCTCGTCGCCCGCCCGGCCGAACAGGTGCTGTCACGCATCCACGGCGTCGAGCACGTCTACTCCATGTCGCGCCCCGGGATGGCGATCATCACCGTGCAATTTGACGTTGGCCTGAAATATCTCGATGCCGTCGTTCGTCTGCACGATACCGTGCAGTCCAACCGCGACTGGCTCTCACCCAATCTGGGCGTCCTTGAGCCGGTAGTCAAACCGCGCGGCATCGACGATGTACCGATTTTGTCGCTGACCTTCTGGACCAAAGACCCCACTCGCTCGGCGTTTGAGATGCAACAGGTGGCGCGCGCCGTTGAAATTGAACTCAAGCGCATCAAGGGCACCCGTGACGTGTCCACCATCTCCGGCCCCAACCATGCGATTCGTGTGCTGATGGATGCCGAGCGGATGAATTCTTTTGGCGTCACGCCGCAGGAAATCACCGCCGCGCTGAAGATGTCGAACACCCAGCAATCCTCCGGCAGCCTGACCACCAATAATCGGGAAATACTGGTCCAGACCGGTACCTATCTCGAATCAGCCAAGGACGTGAAGCAATTGGTTGTAGCCGTGCGCGGCGCCGCCAATGCGCGCAAGCCAGTGTTCATGAGCGACGTCGCCACGGTCGAAGACGGCCCCGACCAACCCAAGTCCTACGCCTGGTTTGGCAGCAAAGAGGGGGAATTCCCGGCGGTGACGGTTCAACTCTCCAAGCAACCCGGCGTCAATGCTGCCGATGTCGCAGAGGCGGCGGTCAAGCGCATAGAAAGCTTGAAAAATGCGGTGATTCCCGAAGGCGTTGAAGTTACCGTGACCCGCAACTACGGCGCCAGCGCGACTGAAAAAGCGCAAAAGCTGATCGGCAAACTGATTTTTGCCACGGCCTTTGTCGTGCTGCTGGTCTTTTTTGCGCTGGGCCGGCGTGAGGCGCTGATTGTCGGCGTCGCCGTCACCCTCACCTTGGCCGCTACCCTGTTCGCCTCCTGGGCCTGGGGCTTCACGCTCAATCGCGTATCGCTCTTTGCGCTGATTTTCTCAATCGGTATTCTGGTCGATGATGCCATTGTGGTGGTTGAAAACATCCACCGCTGGCAAGCGCTTTACCCGGAAAAGACGCTTTTCGAGATCATTCCCGGCGCCGTCGATGAAGTCGGTGGGCCGACCATTCTCGCCACCCTGACAGTGATTGCCGCCCTGCTGCCGATGGCTTTTGTCACCGGCCTGATGGGGCCGTACATGAGCCCGATTCCGATCAATTCGTCGATGGGCATGGCGATTTCGCTGGCTGTGGCTTTTGTCGTTACGCCTTGGCTGGCGCTTAAATTGATGAAGCCGCACAATAACTCCTCCCCTTTCAAGGGGGAGGCCGGAAGGGGGATGGGTTCAAACGATAGCCAGCTCACTGGCGAACCCATCCCCACCCCAACCCTCCCCTTGAAGGGGAGGGAGCCACATGCCTCTAAACTCGATGCCAGCCTCGACCGCACCTTCCGCAAACTCCTGACGCCCTTCCTTGATCCCATCAAAGGCGGCGCCGCGCGGCTCAAGCTTGGCATCATGGTCATCCTGTTGATTCTCGGCTCGGTCTCACTGGCTTATTTCCAGCTCGTCGTAATGAAAATGCTGCCGTTCGACAACAAGAGCGAATTCCAGATCATTCTCGATATGCCGGTCGGCACGCCGCTCGAAGAAACCGCCCGCGTGCTGCAAGAAATCGGTACCGAGTTGGCACCGGTTGAAGATGTGCTCGATTATCAGGCCTATGCCGGCACCGCCAGCCCGATCAATTTCAACGGTCTGGTACGTCAGTACTACCTGCGTGCCGCGCCGGAAAAGGGTGACATTCAGGTCAATCTGGTCGACAAACACCAACGTAGCCGCCAGAGCCACGAAATCGCCAGCGCCCTGCGCGATCGCGTCGAAGCCATCGGCAAGAAAAACGGCGGCGTTGCCAAGGTGGTTGAAGTGCCACCTGGCCCGCCCGTCATCTCGCCCATCGTTGCCGAAATCTACGGCCCGGATTACCAAGGACAAATGAGCGTCGGCAAGCAGGTGCGCCGAGCTTTTGAGGAGACCAAGGACATTGTTGCGGTCGACGACTATATTGATGCCAATTCTCGCAAGTTCGTTTTGCATGTCCTGCAAAGCAAGGCCGCGCTGCTCGGCGTCGCGCAAAGCGATATTGTCGATGTGGTCAGCATGAGCCTCGCCGGACTGGATGTGACGCCGCTGCGCAACACCGCCTCCAAGTACGAAATCCCCGTCCGCGTCACGCTACCTGCCGAGAAGCAATCCAATCTCGACGCCCTGCTCAAGCTGCGCGTGCGTTCGCGCGACGGACAACTGGTGCCGGTTTCAGAGCTGGTCGAAGTGCACGATTCAACGCGCGAAAAAACGGTTTATCACAAAGATCTGCTGCCGGTGGTTTACGTGGTTGGCGACATGGGTGGCAACATCGACTCGCCGCTTTACGGCATGTTCGACATCCGCAGCAAGATCAACGGCATGGCGCTCGCGGAAGGCGGCACGCTGGGCGAATGGTTCCTGCGTCAGCCGCCTGACCCTTACGCCGGTTACAGCGTCAAATGGGATGGCGAATGGAAGGTGACTTACGAAACCTTCCGCGACATGGGCATTGCCTACGCCGTCGGCCTGATCCTCATCTACATTCTGGTGGTGGCCCACTTTGGCAGTTATCTAATCCCGTTGATCATCATGGCACCCATCCCGCTGACCATCATCGGCGTCATGCCCGGCCATGCTTTGTGGGGCTCGCAATTCACTGCGACCTCGATGATCGGGATGATCGCGCTGGCCGGCATCATCGTCCGCAACTCGATTCTGCTGGTTGATTTCATCGGTCAGCAGGTGGCTGCTGGCGTTGAGTTCCGCGACGCGGTGATCCAGTCGGCGGCTGTGCGTGCCAAACCCATCGCCCTGACCGGGCTGGCCGCAATGCTCGGCGCCATGTTCATTCTCGACGACCCGATTTTCAACGGGCTGGCACTGTCGCTTATTTTCGGCATCCTGGTCTCAACCCTGCTGACCCTGGTGGTCATTCCTGTTCTCTACTTCGCCGCTTTCAAAAAGGACTATCAATCATGAGCATTGAACGCATTATCCGCATCATGGCGGGCTCTTTTATTCTGCTTTCCGTCGCCCTCGGCGCCCCTGCCAGCCCGATTTTTGTCTCGCAATGGTTCCTCGCCTTCACTGCTTTTGTCGGCTTCAATCTCCTGCAAAGCGGCTTCACCGGCTTTTGCCCGCCGGAAAAACTGCTAACCAAACTGGGTTTCAAAAGCGGCAACGGCGCCTGCGGGGTTTGATATGATGAGGGCAAGCCATTTGGCTCCGCCCTCATTCGATCAAACTCAATGACCAGCCGCCCGGAATTCTGCCTGTTTAGCCTCGCTCACTTCAGATTCCTGGCGGTTTTCTTTTGCGTATTTTTTACCTGTAGCGACCTGCTGCAAGCCGCCCCCAGGGAGGTTCTGGTTGGCGTTTATAGCAACGAACCCAAAATTTTCCTCGCTGGCGACCAGCCCAGCGGGATTTTGGGTGACCTGCTCAAGGAAATCGCCCAGCACGAAGGCTGGACCTTAAAAGCCGTTCCCTGCACCTGGCAGGATTGCCTGCAGGCCTTGCAAGCGCAAAAAATCGACCTGATGCCCGACCTCGCCTACAGCGAGGAACGCGCCCGGCTTTTTGCCTTTCATCAGCACCCCGCGCTCTTTAGCTGGTCGGGCATTTACCGGCTTGAAGGGGTCAAAATCAATAGCATGCTTGATCTCAAAGGCAAGCGCCTGGCGATATTGCAAGGCTCGATTCAAGAGCCTTACCTGAAAAAACTGCTCGCCGAGTTTGGTATTGCCAGTAAATTCATGGCGGTGGACAGCATGGCCAACGGCTTTGCCATGGTGGCAGACAAATCGGCGGATGCGGTCGTCGCCAATCGCTTTTATGGCGATCTCAAAGCCGCTGAATACAAGCTGCTGGCCTCGCCGATCATGTTCCAGCCTGCCCAGCTTTTTTATGGCACCGCTATCGGGCGTAACGCCGATTTACTGAGCGCCATTGACCAGCGGCTGGAAGCCTGGTCAGAAATCGACGATTCGCCGTATTACCGAACGCTGGAAAAATGGAGCGCCTTCCCGCCGCGCACCCTGGTCCCCAACTGGGCTCGCTGGGCATTGGGCAGCCTGGCCGCAGTGCTGCTGGGTGCGCTGCTAGGGAATTTTCTGTTGCGGCGCAAGGTGCAGGAACAAACCGCCGCCCTGCGCAAGGACAAGGACGCCTTGCATGCCCAAGCGCTGGTACTCGATCAGATTCAGGACCACGTCACGGTCACCGACCTGAACGGCACGATCACCTATGTCAACAAGGCAGAACGCCAGGGGCTCAAGCACCCGAACAATGAAGTTGTTGGCCAGAGCCATGTTGCGGCCTACGCCAACAGCGAACAGAGCAAATCCCAGCAGCAGGAGATTTTCCAGCGCACGCTCAGCGAAGGTCGCTGGCACGGCACAGTCGTCAATTCGCGCCCGGACAACGGCCTGATTTATATTGACCTGCGAACCTCACTGATTCGTGACGAAAGCGGCCAGGCGATCGCCATGGTCGGCGTCGGGACGGATGTCACCGAGCGCATACAGGCAACTCAGGAACTGGAAAATTACAAGGCGCACCTTGAGCAACTGGTCAGCGAACGCACTCAGGAACTGGCCAATGCAAAAGAGATAGCCGAAGCCGCCAATCATGCCAAGAGCACCTTTCTGGCCAATATGAGCCATGAAATCCGTACTCCGCTCAATGCCATCACCGGCATGGCGCACTTGATCCGGCGCGCCGGCATTGGCCCCAAACAGGCTGACCAATTAAGCAAGCTGGAGAGCGCGGCTGAACACCTGCTGGAAATCATCAACGCCGTGCTCGACATTTCCAAGATTGAAGCCGGCAAGTTTGCCCTCGAAGAAATGCCCGTGCACATTGACGAGATCGTCAACACGGTCGCCGATATGGTGGCTGAACGGGCCCGTAGCAAAAATTTGAATCTGCGCATTGAACTGCTGAACCTGCCTGCCAATCTGCTGGGTGACCGCACGCGAATTCAGCAAGCCCTGCTCAATTACGCCACCAATGCGGTCAAATTTACCGAAGAGGGTTCAGTCAATCTACGTGCCAGCGTGGCCGAAGAGCGCCCCGATTCTGTGCTATTGCGCTTTGACGTCACCGACACCGGCGTCGGTATCGCACCCGAAACGCGCGCACGCCTGTTTAACGCCTTTGAGCAGGCCGACAATTCGACCACCCGCAAATACGGCGGTACCGGTCTCGGCCTGGCGATTACCCGCCGGCTGGCTGAATTGATGGGCGGCGAGGCCGGCGTCAGCAGCATGCTGGGCCAGGGCAGCACTTTCTGGCTAACGGTGCGCTTGCGCAAAGGCCAAGTCGACGTTGAAAGCAAACCGGAAAATCCCGGACAAAATAGCGAGGCCAGCCTCAAGGCTTGGCACAGCGGCTGCCGGATTCTGCTCGCCGAAGATGAGCCGATCAATGCCGAAATTGCCCTCGCTCTCCTTGAAAACACAGGCCTACAAATCGATCTTGCCAAGCATGGCGATGAAGCCGTCAAGATGGCGGCGGCTCATGACTACGCACTGATCCTGATGGACATGCAAATGCCCGGCATGGGCGGCCTCGAAGCAACGCGCCTGATCCGCCAGCAAGCCAATCACCCGCACACCCCGATCATCGCCATGACGGCTAACGCCTTTGCCGAAGACCGTGAGCGCTGCCTGGCCGCCGGGATGGACGACTTCCTGCCCAAGCCGGTCAATCCCGACACGTTGTTCTCAATGCTGCTGCACTGGCTGAAGCCATCCGCCACTGACTTGCCGGCACAGGAAAAGCGGCGAATCGGCTAAAATCTCCGCTCCATCAATCAGGAGCTGCGCATGAAAATTGGATTTATCGGCCTCGGCATCATGGGGCGCCCGATGGCGCTGAACCTGATCAAAGGTGGCCACGA
>JAQTZQ010000011.1:0-39081 GCA_028687645.1 Rhodocyclaceae bacterium | reverse complement strand
TTTAACGCCATGGTCGGGTCGGGCATGGGCGAAGAAGACTCGATTGCCGTTTTAAAACTGCTCGAACAACTTTCCGGACAAGCATGAAAATTGGCTTTATGGGTTTGGGCGCCATGGGGCGGCCAATGGCGCTGCATTTGCACACAGCGGGCTACGAATTGTTGGTCTGGGCGCGTCGGCCGCGAGCACTCGCCGATTTACCTTTCGCCGTTTGTTCGTCGCCCGCCGAATTGGGGCGCTGCTGCGATATCGTTTTTACCATGGTCACCTCCAGCGCCGATGTGGAACATTTGGCCCTGGGCACGGATGGGCTGATTGCAGGCATGGCTGCCGGTTCGATATTGATCGATTGCTCCACCATCGCCCCCGACAGCGCCCGCAAGATTGCCGCACAGTTGGCCGAAAAAGGCATTGAAATGCTCGACGCCCCGGTTTCGGGCGGTGTTCAGGGCGCGCTTGATGCCACGCTGGCGATCATGGCCGGCGGCAAGGCCGAGGTGCTGGAACGCGTCCGGCCACTGCTCGCCTGCCTCGGCCAGCGCATTGTTCATATTGGCCCGAACGGTGCGGGTCAGGTGGCCAAGGCCTGCAATCAGATGATCATGGTCGCCGCCATTGAAGCCACTGCCGAGGCCATGCGCCTGGCGCAGGCGGCGGGGGTTGATTGCGCCAAAGTCAAACAAGCCCTGTCCGGCGGTTCTGCCGGTTCGCGGGTGCTGGAAGTGATGGGTGAGCGCATGGTAACGCGCAACTTTTCAGCCGGCATTGAAGCCCGACTGCATCACAAGGATTTTGGGCTGGTGCTTGATGCGGCCAGAAAATCCGGCGTTTATATGCCGTTGACCGCAAGCATTGCCCAGCAACTCAATGCCCTGATGGCGCAAGGCTGGGGCAGTGACGATAGCGCCTCGCTACTACGCGTTCTTGAGGCGCCATAAGTCAGATTTTCGCGCAGCAATACAACGGCGACGCTCTGCGTTGACTGAGTTTCACACCACCAGCGGTAGTTCCAGCACCACCCGCAGCCCACGGTCAACGCCGTTTTCGGCATGAATTGTGCCGTCTATAGCGGCCAGCACACGGCGCGCGATAGCCAGCCCCAAACCATAACCATCGCCTTGGCCGACGACTCGAAAGAATGGGGCAAAAATACTTTCCAGCTCGCTGCCCGGGACGCCCGGCCCTTGGTCAACAATCTCGATCTGGCAGCGCGCGGCATCCCGTCGACTCAGCTTGATGTCCACCACCCCGCCGAGCGGCGAATAGCGCAGGGCATTGCGCACAACGTTTTCAATTGCCCGATGCAGCAATTCACCATTCGCCCGGACGATAAAATTCGGGCTGTTTTGGCAGTTGACCGTAACCTGCTTGCCCGCCGCTTCAAAGCGGGCATCGGCGACCAGATCGGCGAGCAATTCCCCCACGTCGACGCCTTCCAGAGGCACCTCGACACCAGCCTCCAGCCGTGACAGGGTGAGTAATTCACCCACCAGCCGATTCATCCGTTCGCCTTCGCGCTCGATACGTTGCAAGCTATCCTCCAGGCGCGCCGGTTGCTGGCGAGCCAAACCAATCGCTGCCTGCAAGCGCGCCAGCGGCGAGCGCAACTCGTGCGAGACATCGTGCAGCAGGCGGCGCTGGCCGTCCATCAGGGCACGCAAATGCTCAGTCATGCGATCAAAATCGTGCCCCAGATCAGCCAATTCATCCCTGCGTTTACCCATGCGCTCACCGATTTTTACCTCAAGATTGCCCTCCGCCGCCGCCTCGAAAGCCCCGCGCAACTGGCGAATCGGCTTGGCAACATACCAGGCGAGGCCAGCCGCACAGAGCAAACTGGCGAGCAATCCCCCCGCAATCCTCGGCAGTGGCGGCTGGTGAAGACCGCCCCGGGGAGGGGGTGGCGGCAGCACACCATACGCCGCTGGTGGTCGAAAACCCGGTGGCGGACGCGACTCAAAACGCTGCTCTAGCGCCTGGCGATCCAGCCAAAAAACAATGCCGGTACCCAGCACACCCGCCAGTTGCGCCAGCCATATAAAAAAGAAAAACTTCCAGAATAGCCGCCCCATGGCCTATTCCCGAATCAACTGATAGCCCTGCCGATACACCGTCTGGATGCACGAGCGGCCATCGGCCAGCGGCCCCAGTTTGTGGCGAATGCTGGAGAGATGCACATCAATACTCCGGTCAAAGCGCGCCAGCGGCCGCCCCAAGGCCTGTCCGGACAAATCTTCCTTGCTGACTGGACGCCCGGCATGGCGAGCCAGCATTTCAACCAGCGCATACTCGGTACTGGTCAGATCAACCGCTAGCCCAGCCCACTCGACCCGCCGTTGTTCAGGGCGCACGCACAAAGCGCCAAACACCAGCGGCGCATTGGCCGCTTCGCCAGATTGCCCGCTACGACGCAAAATGGCGCGCAAGCGGGCGGCCAACTCGCGTGGCAAACAGGGCTTGGGCACATAGTCATCGGCCCCAAGTTCGAGCCCGACGATACGATCCATGTCATCACCACGCGCCGTCAACATCAGCACCGGCATCGAACTCGCGGCCCTGATCTGGCGCAGCGCCTCGATCCCGGAGAGTTTGGGCATCATCACATCGAGCACGGCAATCGCGTAGTTGCCGCTCAGCGCCGCTTCAACGCCACTCGCGCCGTCATGCACGGAGGTCACGACAAAGCCCTCCTGGACAAGGTAATCGCCTAGCATTTCCGCCAACTCCACATCATCGTCGACCAGCAGCACCGCCGTCATCACGCCATCCATCCGTCAATTTTCATGGCCCCGATGATAGCCAAGCCCGTTACGATCAGACACTGTTTTTACAGACTTTTACCGCTCGCTAACGCCTCTTAACGTCAGGCTGACCAACAATGCAGCCATCGCCGCACCACTCCGGTCACGCGAAACCCCACCAGGAAAAATCATGAAAACCAAACTATTTGCCGCTCTGATCCTCGTTACCCCGTTTCTTGCTCACGCCCAACCACTTGCTGCGGTCGACCAGTCGTGTCTGGCCAAAATGGGTCATCACCGCACCGACGACGGTCACGGCTTCGGTCACCGCGCCGGTCGCCATGGTGGCGAACGGGACGGCATGCCGCCCTTCCTGCGCGGCCTCAAGCTGAGCGAAGCCCAAAAAGACCAGATTTTTGAAATCCGGCACAAACAGGCTCCACTCATGCGCGACAAGGCCAAAGCCAGCCGTCAAGCCATGGATGAATTACGCCAGCTTTCCCTGGCAGATCGCTACGACGAGGCACGCGCCAAATCACTGGCGCGCAACGCCGCCGACGCCCAGGCCGAAATGGCGTTAATGCGCGCCCAGAGCGAGCAAAAAATCGTCGCCCTGCTAACCCCGGAACAGCGCCAGCAAATCACGGCAAAAATTGCCGCCCAACCGGGTGCCATGCTTTAAAACGCTAAAAAGCCCTGCCGATACCCCGCTATTGGCACAGGCAGGGCTCGTTTCCTTAACAAACTTTTACCCCGCTTAACACCAACCGCCATCAATCAAGCTCGTTTCGGGCCGATACTTTGCTCATAGAACACAGCCCGGAAAAACCGGCAATTATTCAACCCGAATCAAGGAGTCCATCATGATCAGCGGCATCGGCAATACCTCACAACTCAGCAGCAAACTATTTTCTGCGCTCGATACCAAAAGCCAGGGCTTTCTGGAAAAAAGCGATTTCGTTTCAGCCTTCAGCAAATTGTCGAGCAGTAGCAGCGACAGCACCAGCGTTGACGATATTTTCAGCGCCCTCGATAGCGACAGTAACGGCCAGGTTACTGAGAGCGAGTTTTCCAGCACCCTCGCCAAATTGCAGGAGCAACTGGACAGCCAGTTCAACCAGATGCGCATGCACGGTGGTGGTGGCGGAGGCCCACAAGGTGCCGGCGGCCCTCCCCCGCCACCGGCTGATGATGCCGGTTTCACCCAGGATGAACTGAACAGCCAGTTGGAAGCCATTGGCAGCAGCGACAGCAAGCGCGGCAGTACCATCAGCAACATCGTCAACAACTTTGAGGCCGCCGATACCAACAGCGATGGCAAAGTCAGCTTTACCGAGGCCATGGTCTATGACCAGTCCTCAAAGTCCAGCAGTTCATCAGAGAGCAGCGCAACGGATAGCAGCAGCACCGCCAGCGCGAGCGCAAGCGATACCGGCGAGGCCAAAATCATGATGAAAATCATGCAACTGATGCAAGCCTACACACCACCGGATCAGTCCGGAAACGCCGTTTCGAGCCTGCTTTCAGTCAGCGCCTGATTCTGTCAAACCCACACCAAGCCGGCCATGCCGGCTTGGTGATGATTTCTGGCGATCAATCAAGTAGGGATAAAAAAAAGCCCCTGCCAAGGAGCTTTTTTGTTTTTGGAGAAAGTCGCCACTGCTTGCAGAGCGCTTCCCCAACCGCCGGGCTGGTTCTATGCCAACAAATCGGCAATGCCCGTCAAAGTGATATCGACGCCTTGCATTTCGAGATAGGCTTCTGCCACCTCGGCAACGGTCAAGGCTTCGCCCTCGGAACCCAGGAATGTCGCCAGATCCAGCGTGTGGGTGTGGGTGGCGGCGTTGCCGCTGGCACCGGTAAAACTGCTGGTAAGGATCAGTTCACCGGCTGCATTGAGATCAAGGTCAATGGTGCGTGACATTTCGACGCCGCTGGTGGATGTCGTCGTAAATGTCACATCGACACCGCCATCAACATCGGCTGCAATGGTTTGTACTGTTTCGCGATTGTGATGGGTGCTAGTGATGGAAAAACTGCCATCGGTCGTGTTTTCAGCCAATGAAACCACACGGCTCAAAGTTGCATTGCCATTGGTTGAGGTCAAAGTAACATCAACACTGCCGTCGCTTTGAACCGCTTCGCTTTGCGTGGTTGCCCACGGGGTTTGGCTCTTTGTGCCTGGGAGTTTGCTTTTTAGTCCGCCGCGCATGTCAAAATTCCTTTCATTTCGTTAGATGATGCCAAGCTTTGTTGGCCAAAGTAATTTATCCAGCTAATGGTTTAAGCGCTGTTAAGGCGATGTAAGTAAATGTAAAAGCGGGGCCAGTTGTCGCCAACAATTACGGTCGACAGCGTTTTTGATGGCATTTTTAAGGTTGACCGCAAGACTTACGCTGATTTTGTCCCGGCTTGAGCCAGCCACAGAGCACGTCAAACGCCTGCCAAGCCGGCCATGCCAACTTTTTAACTGCCATACTTTGCGGTTGCAAGTTCGGCAGAAAGAGGAGTAGCATCAAGGCATAACTAAAGTAATAGTTTCCACAAAAACACAACGCCAAGACTTGTGCCCATGCTTCAAACGCAGGAGGAGAGAATGCCGAAACGTGCTTTGGCACTCGCCTCGTCGCTGACCTCACTCAAGCGACTGGATGAGATCCTGAACGGCACCCCCGTGCCTACCTTTGTCATTGATCTCGATCACCGGGTCACTCATTGGAACCGCGCCTGCGAATTTGTGCTTTGCTATCCTGCTGATCAGATGGTCGGCAGCAAGAATCAATGGAAACCCTTCTATCCCCAGCCGCGTCCAGTAATGGCCGATCTGGTGGTCTCCGGCCAGATCGACTCGGGCATCAACACCTATTACTGCAATAAATTTCGCCGCTCAGCCATCATTCCCGACTCTTACGAGGCTGAGGATTTTTTCCCGGCCATGGGGCCGCAGGGGACTTGGCTCTATTTCACGGCAACGCCGCTACACAATGAAAACGGGGAATTAGTCGGGGCTATCGAAACGCTCCAGGACATTTCAGCCCAACGCCGTGCCGACCTTGCCTTGCGTCGCGAGCACGCGGTACTGAATGCCATTATTGAGCACTTCCCGAGCGGGGTTTCGGTGATTGATTCGTCGCTCAATATCACCATGCGTAACGGCCAACTGCGCCGCATGCTCAAGTTGCCGGAGGATTTGAGTAGTGGCCCCATCGATCTCGAAACCCTGATCCGCTTCAATGCCGAGCACGGCGAATATGGCCCGGTGGATGTCGACGCCTATGTCGCTGAGGCCATGAACAAGGCGCGCCACCCGGAGCCACACTGCTTTGAGCGCACCCGCCCGGATGGCACGATCCTCGAAGTCAAAGGCACCCCGCTGCCGGAGGGCGGTTTTGTCACCTCCTACACCGATATCACCGAACGCAAGCAGGCGGAAGCCCGCATTGTCCGCCTGCTCGAAGAACAGCGCCTGATCTTCGACAACGCCCACGTCGGCATCATCTGGGCGCAGCAACGACGAATTTTGAGTTGCAACAAGCGCCTGGCCGACATGTTTTTATTCGACTCGCCACAGCAACTGGAAGGCCAAATCACCCACTTACTTCACCCGTCGATTGAGCACTGGCAAAAAGTGGGCGAAGAGATGTATGGCGAACTAGCGCGCAAAGGCTTTGCCCAGGGCGAATACGAAATGCGCCGTCAGGATGGCAAGCCGATCTGGATCATGCTTTCCGGGCGTCCGCTCAACTCCCAAAACATCCATTCCGGCTCCATTTGGGTGTATGTCGACATTACCGAAAAACGCGAGCAAGAAGCCCAACTGTTGCTCGCCGAAAGAGTTTTTGCCCACAGCTCGGAAGCCTTGCTGATTACCGATCGAAGCGGGCTCATCATCAACGTCAACAAGGCATTTACCCAGATCACCGGTTTCTCGCGTGACGAGGCGATCGGCAACACGCCGCGCATACTCAAGTCCGACCGCCACAACGACAGCTTTTACCGCGAGATGTGGACGACTGTGGCCGAAAAGGGTAACTGGGAGGGAGAGGTCTGGGACAAGCGCAAAAATGGCGAGCAGTACCCTAAATGGCTTTCAATCACGGTGGTTCGCGATTCGCACGGGGAAATCCTTAACTACATCGGCTGTTTCTCCGACATCACCGAGCGCAAGGCAGCGCAAGAAAAAATTCAATACCTCGCTCATCACGATGCACTTACCAGTCTGCCCAACCGCCTTCTGCTGCGCGACCGCTTTACCCACACCCGGGAACAGATACGGCGCTCCGGGCGCAGCATGGCCTTCATGTTCCTCGACCTCGACCATTTCAAGCGGATCAATGATTCGCTCGGCCATCGTATCGGCGACGAATTATTGATCAGCGTCGTCAAACGTCTGCGCTCCTGTGTCCGTGAGTGCGACACGCTCAGTCGTCAGGGCGGCGATGAGTTCATCCTGCTTCTCAACGGTATCGAAAACAAGGACAACGCGGCGGCAATTGCGCAAAAGATCATTGACAGTCTGAGCCAGCCCTTCGTGGTCGGCGAGCACTCGCTGAACACCTCGGTATCGATCGGCATTGCCATGGTTCCCGAAGACGGCGAGGATTTTGACAGCTTGCTACAAAAATCGGATACCGCGATGTACGTTTCCAAGGAACGGCGCGGCAGTTTCAGTTTTTTCCATCAGTCGATGGATGACCATGCAAAACGCCGGCTCGATCTCAGTAATTCCCTGCGCCGAGCCCTGATGGCAAATCAGTTTCATCTGGTCTACCAACCCCAGGTCTATATCGACTCAAGCACGTTGTTTGGGGCTGAAGCCCTGTTGCGCTGGCACCCCGAGGGGCGGGATGCGGTGCCACCCAACGAATTCATTCCGCTGGCAGAAGAAATCGGCATGATTCTACCGATTGGTGAGTGGGTCATTGCGCAAGCCTGCGAACAAGCGCGGCGTTGGCGTGACCAGGGGCTGCACTGCCGGATTGCGGTCAATGTTTCCGGTGTGCAGATTTACCGTAACGACATTGTCGCCTCGATCCAGCGTGCGGCCAAAAGTGCCGGCATTTCACCGGGATTGATTCAGGTTGAGCTGACCGAATCGACCTTGATTGAAGATAGCGTAGTGGTTCAGGACGCCATCAGCGGCATCAAGGCGATTGGCGCCTCCGTGGCGATTGATGATTTCGGTACCGGTTATTCCAGCCTGGCTTATCTTAAGCGCTTCAAGGTGGATAAACTCAAAATCGACCGCAGCTTTATTTCCGACGTCTGCATCAACGAGGAAAGCGCCGCCATGTCACGCGCCGTCATCAGCATCGCCCACTCGCTCAATATGCGCTCGATTGCGGAAGGCGTTGAAACACCGGAGCAACTGGCCTTTATCCGGCAGGCTGGCTGTAACGAAGTGCAGGGTTACATTTACAGCAAGCCACTCGCCAGCGGAGATTTCCTCAATTTTGCCAAGGGTCATAAGCGCTAGTTCGACAGCGAGAGAAACTGAAGCAGTTCGGTGGTAAAGCGCTGAGGGTCGATCAACTGTGGGCAATGGTCGGCTTTTTCGTAGCAACTCAGTTGCGCGCCTGCGATATGGGTGAGTAGATATTCTGCCGTGGCTGCGGTGTAGAAATTGCTCTGCGTACCAAAGGCCAATAGCGTTGGCACCGCGATTTTTGCCAGTACAGCCCGGTAATCGGCGGCTACCAGTGATTTCCAGATCGCGATTTGCGGCACCGGATCAAGTCCCTGCAAATTGAGGCGCGACTGCTGCCAGCCACGGCTGTTGCGCTCGTAGGTTTCGCGCGCTCGCACATTGAGGCCGTAGGCAACGAGTTGCAGCACTGCCTCGGGAAAATCACGCTCAAGATGATCGATCAAACGCTGCGAACGGGTGATGTCAAAATCGCCGTAAATACCGTTGGCCCAGGTCGCATCCGTGACCAGTTTGGGTGACTGGTCAATGATACAAATCGCGGAAATGCGTTCACAGCCGATGTCCTGAATAAGTTGCCACAGTGTCAGCGCGCCCATGGAGTGACCGACAATGGCCACTTTTTCCAGGCCGAAATGGTCGATCAGATTGAGTACATCACGCGCCAGGCGAGCCACGTCCGCGCACTGCGTTACCTGCAGCGCGTGACCACCATGGCCGCGTGCATCAGGACAAATGACTTGGTGATGGGGTGTCAGCGCCGCCAGCAGTGGCCGCCAGACGGCGTGACTGGATGTCCAGCCGTGCAGGCAAAGCAGCGGAGAACCGCATCCCGATAGCTGCAGGTGTAGTTGCTCACCGTCGTCGGCAGTGAATTTTTTCATCATTAGCGTTCCTTGCTGAACAAGGAGCCCCACAGCACCTTGATCTTGTCAATCAAGCCAAGTTTTTCGTCGGCTACCGCCTCAAGGAAGTCGGACAAGCGTTTTGAGCGGGAGACGGCAGACAAGACCAGCACAATGAAAATACTGGTTGCCACAAGGCCATGCAGCACGCGCTCAAGCACCGAGCCTTCACCGAAGGGAATGATGTTCATCCCGAAATAACCGGTAGTTACCGTGGCAATCAAGCCGAGGATTGTGATCACCGTAAGACGCACAACCGTATTGGATTGCCGGCGCTGCGAATCGCTATCAAGATAATTGCTCATTTCGCGAATTTCGCTACGTACCTCGTTATACAGATCATCATTCCGCAAATGATTGGCGCACAAGCGAAATATCGCCTGCACATGCGGGCGCTCGGAAAGCTCGTGGAACCAGTAGCGGTGGGTAAAACGCAGAAATGTCTCGAAATTGGCGCGAATCCGGCGCTTGAAGCGGCGCACTGAAACGTCATTGCGAATATCAAGATCATTTACCGCGTCGACCAATACCTCTGAAAACACCAACAGTGCCGCACGATGTAAATGAGCAATGAGGAAAACCATAAAATACTGGTGGCGGAATTGCGCCAGCACACCACGCTCACTATCTATAAAAAACGGCTTGCTGGCATCGCCGACCACGGTCAGCGAATTGCCGCTGCAGATGAAGCGGGTATTCGGCCCGACATCACTATCGGTCCAGAAACGATCCTGGCAGTAGCGCTGCTCGAATTCAGCAACCGCAGGTTCGTTAATCGGCAAAGTCTCATCGGGATGCATGATGGTCGCCAAGCCGATGCGCACCCATTCCTCGCGACTCAGCAAACGTGGCTGCTCAAGGGCAATGAAGGCCATTACCGGCATGCGGTGATATTCAATCAGCCGGTAACGCAACTCGCCCGGCTCGGTAGAATGTGCCAGCACCAGCGGGCGCAGCAGGCAAGCCCAATGTTCGGATATACACGGACTTCGATGCTCGCAGACAAAACCCAGATATTTATCGCGGTGCCCGGCATCTGAACGCGCCACGACCTGGCCGTCATGCCCCAGCCACTCCGCCATGTATGAGTTGTGCAGCCCCTCTCCTTCTTCGTTCCAGCCTGACGGATAAGCCCGCCCAAAACGAAAGAGAATATCGCGCACGCTATCAAGCGCCAAATTATCAGCGCGTACCTCGACGTTCAACTGGACGAGATCAAGATCATGAAAAAAATAGAGATCAAGGTGAACGATGTGCAACTCGATCGGCACCTGACCCTGGCGCAGCGTCAGGCGCAATGCCGCAATGTCGGTGCGGCGAAAAACGTGCATTGGCGAATTGCCCGGAGGGTCTGCAGCAGAGACGTGGGGCGAACGCCCCTCGCCGTACAAAAAACGCTGCACATAAGGCAAAAAGGAAACGAATTCACGGTAGTGTCGCTCCTTGAACTGGCTGGTATCGTCGGTGAATTCGTCATCAAGACGACGCCAGCCGTGCTTCTCCTGGGTGCCTTCGAAGACCTCCCAATGCCTTCCTTCCGCATTTTTGCCGAGGAGCGGTTCAAGTTGCAGGGGCCAGACAAGGCTGGCATGAAACAGGCTGACACGCGTGTCGCTTTTAAGAGAGTTATCCATGATTCACTTGTAATTTGCGATACAGCGTACGCTGGCTGATGCCCAATTTTGCGGCGAGCGCGCTCAAATCACCATCAAAATATTTGCGCGCCCAAATCAGGTAGTCTTTTTCCAGGCGCTCGAGATCAATGACATGCCCAATTTGAAAGCCCCCTTCCTCGACACGCCAAACTTCCGGCAGATCATCTTCGATCTCCATCAAGTGCGGCAAATCTATCGTATCGCCATCGGCCATCAGCGTCGCACGCTCGATCAGGTTGCGCAGTTCACGGATATTGCCGGCATAACGCCTGCCCGACAGCCAGGCCAGCGCTGATGGGCTTAAATGTCGCCCGGGGATGCGATCCACCCTTTCAAGGAGCGAGGTGGCGAGCAGCGGAATATCTTCGACCCGCTCATGCAGCGCCGGGGTGTGGAGCGGGAAGGTATTGATCCGGAAATACAGGTCACGACGGAAGGTTTCAGCCTGCACCATGGCGCGCAAATCGCGGTGCGTTGCCGCCACCATCCTGAAGTCCGCCGGCAACCACTCCAGACCGCCGACCCGGCGATAGGTGCCGGTTTCCAGCAGGCGCAGCAACCTGACTTGCAGGGTAAGCGGCAACTCACCAATTTCATCGAGAAACAGCGTGCCACCGCTGGCCGCCTCGACCAGCCCCTGCTTGCGATGGGCCGCACCGGTAAACGCCCCTTTTTCGTAACCGAACAACTCACTCTCGAACAAGCTTTCAGTCATCCCGGCGCAGTCGACCGCGACGAAAGGGCCGCTACTGCGCGGGCTGGCTTCATGGATCGCACGCGCCACCAGTTCCTTGCCGGTACCGGTTTCACCGAGCAGCAAAACAGTAGCCATCGAATTGGCGACACGCAACACCTTCTGCAACATGCCAACAAAAGCCGCCGAGCGTCCAACCAGCCCTTGAGCTGCTGCTCTGCTACTGGCCTGACGCACTACGCGCATGGTTTCTACAAAGTACAAAACCTCCCCGTCATCATCGAGAATCGGCGTGGTTTCCACGTCAACATGCTCTTCACCACGCGGGGTGTGGTGCAAATGCAGCACACGCTGCGGCGCACGCGCCTCCAGGCTTTGCTTGAGCGGACAGGATTCTCCGGCTTGATCACAAGGCACCGAAAAGCGATGCGACACCTCGTAGCAAGTGCGCCCGCGGATCGGCTGGCCGCCACTGAACTCGCGCACATAGGCGCGGTTAGCCGCGACAATACGGTAATCGGTATCCATGACGATGCGGGGCTCAGGCAAGGCATCAAGAAAGGAGACCAGCTCACCTAGCAAGCGTGTAGACATGTCGAATTTGTCACTTTCGCCAAAATTGAATGTCAATTATGGCACCAATTATTTTCAAAATACCAACACCAATCCAGCAAAATACATAACCCATTGATTTAATTATAATTTAAAGTTAATGACCTGCTGGCACGCATCTTGATTATAAAAGAGCGGAAACCGAACCATCAGCGTAGTGGCGCCTCCCCCTCCTTTCGTTCGCTACGCTGGCGGGCAACCGCTTGTTCCGACTGCAGTTTTCAATTCGCCCCGCAGGCATTTTTTGCAGCCGTAACCGCTTTGCTCACAGATTGGCTCTCGGTTTCCACCCTTATTCAAGCCTGCCATGCACATTCGACAATTTCTCGACCGCCCAAGCGGATCACTCTCCTACCTGCTGGCCTGCCCGGAAAGCAAAAGGGCGGTGATGATTGATCCAGTTGCCGATGACCTGGCACTTTATCTAGGCGTGCTTGACGAAATGCAATGGCAACTCGACTACGTCCTGGAAACCCATCTGCACGCTGACCACCTCACTGCCGCAGCTAGCCTGCGTCAGGCCACAGGTGCCAAAATCGCCAGTGGTGATGCCCAAATGCAAAATGCTGATTGCCAGCTGCAGGAAGGCGACCGGCTCAATATTGGCAAGCTTCAGATCAGCGTCATCGCAACTCCCGGCCATACCCCCTGTTGCCTGACCTACCACTGTGCCGACCGCCTTTTTACCGGCGACTGTCTGCTGATCGGCGACTGTGGAAATCTTTGCGATAACGGTGCCGATGCCGGGCGTTTATACGATAGTATTACTCGCAAACTACTCCGTTTTGCCGATGAGACCCTGCTCTACCCAGGCCATTTCCAGCAAGGTAGGCAAGTCAGCTGCATAGGTGACGAACGCCGCAATAATCCGTTATTCTGTGGTGTCAGCCGCGATGAGTTCATCGCTCGCATGGCCAACCGGCCCTGCCAGATGGCGGCACGCTGCAACGAGATTGCGGCTGCCAATCGCCAATGTGGAATACCTCTTTCCAAAACCAACTAAGTCAACAGAGTCCGCCGTCATGAGCACAAACCCGAACCCCACCGGCACGCCACCGCCACCGCCCGCACAGATCAGGGCGTTTGAGAGCCACAAGGTCATTTACGCCAAGCGAGCGCGCGGCTTTTTTGACAATTGGCGCATCATCATGGTGATTTTCACCCAGGCAATTTTTTACGGTGGCCTGTGGCTCGAATGGAATGATCGCCAAGCAATCCTGTTCCATATTATCGAGCGCAAGTTCTACATTTTTGGCCTGGTTTTCTGGCCGCAGGATGTCATTTACCTGGCCATTTTGCTCATCGTTTCGGCTTACGCCCTGTTCCTTGTCACGGCTGTCGCCGGACGCCTGTTCTGCGGCTATGCCTGCCCACAAACAGTCTATACCCAGGTTTTCATGTGGATCGAGAACTGGGTTGAGGGCGAGCGCAATACCCGGCTCAAGCTCGACAAGGCGCCCAACAGTGCGCGCAAGATGCGCATCAAGGCCACCAAGCACGCCCTCTGGATCATTCTTTCACTGTGGACCGGCTTTACGCTAACCGGCTACTTCAGCCCGGTCAAGGAACTGGCTCACAACGTACTGACCTTCAATCTCGGGGGTTGGGAAACCTTCTGGATTTTCTTCTACGGCGGTTTCACCTACTTGATGGCCGGCTTCATGCGCGAACAGGTGTGCAAACACATGTGCCCCTATGCCCGCTTCCAGAGCGTGATGTTCGATCCGGATACGCTGATCATCAGCTACGACGAAGCGCGTGGCGAGAATCGTGGCGCGCGCAAAAAAGGCATCGACGCCAAAGCGGCTGGCTTGGGCGACTGTGTCGATTGCGGTCAATGCGTGGTGGTTTGTCCAACCGGTATCGACATCCGCAAAGGCCTGCAATACGAGTGCATCGGCTGCGCTGCCTGTATCGACGTTTGCGACCAGGTGATGGACAAAGTCGGGCTGCCGCGCGGTCTGATACGCTATTCGACTGAAAATGCGATGGCGCAAAAACTCGACAAGCAAAGCATCATCAGCCACATCGTCCGTCCGCGCATCATTCTTTACACGGCAATCCTGATCTTGATTACGGTCATTTCCGGCTGGTTTCTGGCCAACCGTATTCCGCTCAAGGTCGACGTGATCCGTGACCGTTTTACCCTGGCCCGTGAAGCCGACGACGGCCAGATTGAGAATGTTTATTCGCTGCACATCGTCAATACCGAAGAAACCCCGCATCGTTACAAAGTAACGGTCGATGGCTTGCCTGACATCAGCATTGACGGCATCAGTGAGGTTGAAGTGCCGGGCGCATCTCGGGAAAATTTCAATGCTATCGTTCGCGTTCCGCCTGATGCGGGCAAAAAGGGCGCCAACCAGATCCACTTTGAAGTGGTCGCCGAAGAAAATCCCGAAATCAAGGTGCGTGAAAAAGCTTCGTTTATGTTGCCCTGATCGCGCACCAACACAGCGCAGGCGGGAGATGTCTTCCCGCCTTTTTTCATGCGCCAATTCAGGAGGTTTTCAGCGCACGATCAAGAAAATTGCTTAGCGCACCGACTTGCAGGCCGATATCGCCATAATCGTCATGGCTACCGGGAATCACCAGCAACTCAACCCGCTCATGGCTGCGCCGGGCAAAAATCGCCTCAGCTTCGCTCACCGGCACGGTATCGTCATCACGGCCATGCACCAGCAGCACCGGAATTTTGACCCTGAAAATCGTGTTGACCGGAGCAATCTCGTCAAAACGATAGCCGATCACTCTTTGCACATAAAACAGGATATATGCGCCCAGCGGCCAGAACGGGATGTGCTTGGCACGCATCCAGCGCCGCATCATGACCGCCGGATGGGCGAAGGCGGCCAGACTGACGACCGCCGCAACCTCGTTATTGCGTGCCGCCACGAGCAAGGCAGCGCCGGCACCAACAGAATGGCCGACAATGCCGATTGGCGCAGCGGCGGATTCTGGCTGCGCTTGAAGCCAGCACATGGCATGCTCGATGTCTTCGGCAAACCGTGGCAGTGAGGCAAAGCTGTCGTCGTCACTTTGCCCGTGGCAGCGGGCATCAACGAATAACAGTGAATACCCCGCCGCATTGAGCGGTTGCGCCAGCGGCAACATCATTTGGGCATTACCACCCCAGCCGTGCATCACAACCAGCGCGGGAGCGCCTGACCGGGCGGGAATCCACCAGCCGAACAGCCGTTTATTATTGGCCGTTGGAATATCGACTTGACGCCAGGGCAAGCCCACAGGCTCGGCAGTTTCTCGCTCACGCGTGGCAGCCAAGCTGCGCCGGAGGACACGATTGAGCCCCCAGAGCAAAACCGGCGGCAACAGCGCCGCCCAGATCAAACTCACGGATGCGGTTTAAAAATTGCTCCGCTGATCACCCCGCGCACGGTTTTGTTCAGCGTCACCAGCCAGAAGAACCAGAGCAGCACCCAGGCGGCAACCCCAATCACCAGCGGCGAACTCCAGCCAATCAGCTTGGACAGGCGCAATGACTCAACGACAAAGGCGCCGACCGGGAAGGTGAAGCCCCACCAGGAGAGGGCAAAGGGCAGTTCACCAGCCGCTTTGGCGGCCAGGGTCAGCAAGCTGGCCATGACAATCCACCAGACGCCAAAGCCCCAAACCAGCAACATCAACACAGTCGCAGCCTCGCGCGCGGCGGGGTAAGGCAGGTTCTGCAACAGGCTCATCAGGCTGACGGGAATGACGCCAATCGGCGCTAGGTGCACCCAGAGTGTCGGGGTCAAAATTCCGCTCGTCGGCTTGTGCAGATATTTGCGCGAGAAGGTCATCCCGAGCAGGGCGATATACATCATGCTGCCGGCGCCGAGGCCGATGGCATTGATGGTCAGCACCAGTTCGTGCATGGACTCCGGCATCAGCGGCAGCAACTGGCCACCCGCCAGCGGCATGACGACCAGACCCACCGCCGGAATGAAATTGGCGGGCGTTACATGGTCGACCGCAACATGCTCCCCGGAGAACATGAAAAACAGCACCGCGAAGCTGAAGGCAAAGTGCAGCACCACGCCCAGCCACCAGAGCGCCATCGCCACTTGGGTATATTCGGTAAAGGCCAGCCACTGGGCTGAAAGTACCAAAAGGGCAATCGAGAAAGTCGGGTAGAAATTAGCCTGAATCGGGTGCTTCATGGTTTGCAAGGCGGCTTGCGGGAAACGAATCCAGCGCGTGATCCAGGGCACTGCAAGCACCAGGAACAGGGCGGTATTGAACCAGTGCAGCACTTCTGCGATCAGAGCAAGCCACGGCCAGCGCTGTGCCAGGGCGTGAGTTGTCATGGCCAGCACAGCGGTTCCCATGACTGACGCAAACCAGCCTGGGGCAAAGGTTTTGGAGATTTCAGAAAAGCTTGGGTAGGACATCGCAGACCCCATGTATTAGCAATCTCTAATTTTATTCGATTTGCTGTGCAATTTACTGTGATACAGCACAAAAAATACGCAGCCCCTGATCAAGCCTCATCTTATGTGTTTTAATGATTTCAGGGGTCACAGAACACCGTTCCATGGAGACAAATGGAAATGACGCAACGGCAGAAAATCCTGCTCGCTTTCATTTTGCCCGCGATAGCCGCGCTGCTTGCGGTGTGGATTTTTGTCGACAATTCGCATCAGCAACAAGCCGTTGAGCGTTGGTCAACCGAGCATCGGGCACTAGTTCGCAGTATGGGTCAGAGCATGCAGCAAAAGCTGGACGATGCCAGCAAAATGCTCACCCTGACCAGCCAGCTACCGGAATTTTCAGCGCTTTTGGCGGTTGACCGTATCAATCCGGCGCTCAACGGCATTCCACCTGAACTTGAGTCGGACAAGCGCCAGGCGCTGGATGCGCTGCTCGCCGCACAAGAGAACCTGGCTGTTGTTTTTGTCCTGCTTGCCAATGGTGACCATTACCTGTCGCACCCTTATGCGGTGCAGCAGTCGCTGAAAAAATACAATCTGGCTGACCGCCCCTACTTCATTGAAGCAACACGCAGCAAAAAGACTGCCATTTCCGACAGCATTGTCGGCGCCGATGGTACGCCGGCGGTGATCATCGACACGCCGCTACTGGACGCCAATGGAGAAATTTATGCCCATCTGGGTGGCGTTGTTTATCTCAGCAATCTCTCCAAAGAGCTTTCGCGCACGCTGATCGCGCCATTTGACCGGGGATTCCTGGTCGACCGTCAGGGCATGCTGATCGGCCACAGCGATACCACTATCCTGAGCCAGAGCAAGGAATTGCGTCCGGCCACACTCCCGGACTTTGGCCGGGCACAAGACAACGCCAGAGAGATTCAGTTTGGCCGGTGGACGGACGCCCAAGGAACAAACTGGCTTTGCTACGTTTTTCGCTTGCCCTCCGGCATGCAGCTGGTGCTCTCACGGCGCTTCGACTCGCTGATTGCGGAAATTGCCCCCGCCGTTCGCCACACCTCCCTGCTGGTCGGCATGATTCTGCTCATCACCAGCTCGCTAGGCCTGGCCATGGCCATGCGCTTTGCCGGACGCTGGGAGGCCGCCGACCAGCAGCTATCAGAAGCCAATGAACATCTTGAGCAACGCGTCGTGGCGCGCACTGCCGAACTTTCTGAAAGCCAGGCCCGCTTGCAAAAGGCACACGATTTTTATCTCACGGTGCTGGAAAACTTCCCGGCCCTGATCTGGCGCGCCGGACTTGATGCCAAATGCAATTATTTCAATAGTACCTGGCTCAACTTCACCGGTCGAACGCAGGCTCAAGAGATGGGCGACGGCTGGGCCGAGGGCGTTCACCCGGATGACCTGCCAGGATGCTTCAACACCTACATGGACAATTTCAAAGTACATCGGGCGTTTGCAATGGAATACCGCCTGCGTCGACACGATGGCGAATATCGCTGGATTCTCGACATGGGACACCCGCTCATTGATCTGGAAGGCCAATTTGCCGGCTACCTAGGAGCATGCTTTGATGTCACGGAGCGCCATGAAGCCGCTGAACAACTGAGCCTGACTGCCAGCGTCTTCCGGCATGCACGGGAAGGCATCATTATTGCCGACCCCAACGGCAAAATTGTCGACGTCAATCAGGCGTTCACTCTCATTACCGGCTTTACGCGCGAGGAAGCCATCGGCCAAACTCCGTCAATGCTACGCTCCGGCCAACAAAGCGCAGGCTTTTATCAGGCCATGTGGCAGGAGCTGGTTGAGAGTGGTCAATGGCATGGCGAGATCTGGAATCACAAAAAATCCGGCGAGACCTATGTCGAGTTGCTGACCATTTCCGCCGTCGTCAACAATGCTGGCGAAGTGCGCCACTATGTCGGCATTTTTACCGACATCACCATGCAGAAGGAACACGAACAGCGGCTGGAAAAACTGGCACACTTTGACTCATTGACCGGCCTGCCTAACCGCGCCCTGCTCAATGACCGACTCGCCATGTCGATCGCGCAAGCGACGCGCAGCAAAACCCTGCTGGCAGTTTGCATGCTCGATCTCGATGGATTCAAGGCCGTTAATGACAATTTCGGCCATGCCGCTGGCGATCAGTTGCTGATCGAATTTTCCCGGCGCATCCAGCTCGTGCTGCGCGATACGGATACGCTTTCGCGCCTTGGCGGTGATGAATTTGTGATATTGCTCAACCATCTCGATACCCTGGAGCAAGGCATGGAAGTCATTCGCCGGGTACTGAGCGAAGCCAGCCACGGCTATGAGATTGACGGGGATACGCTGGTCATTTCCGCCAGCGTCGGTGTCACAGTCTTCCCTGACGATGGTGTAGATCCGGACATGTTGATGCGCCACGCCGATCAGGCGATGTATATCGCCAAACAAGGCGGGCGTAATCGATATTTCCTCTTCGACCCGATGAAAGACGAAGCCGCACGTAACGAACTGGCGGCCCTTCAACGCCTTGAGCAGGCCTTGCAGCAAAATGAATTCGAGCTGTATTACCAGCCCAAGGTCGACATGCAGCGGGGTGCCGTCACCGGCGTTGAAGCCTTGATCCGCTGGAACCACCCTGAGCGCGGGCTGGTGCCACCGGGTGAGTTTCTGGCGGTGACCGAAAACCAGGATTTTGCCATCACGCTCGGCGAATGGGTTATCCGCGAAGCCGTGCGCCAGGCCGACGCCTGGCATCACCAAGGGCTGCAACTATCGATCAGCATCAACATCGCCGCCCGCCATCTCTCACTGGCTGACTTCACGCCCCGCCTGGGGCTTATCCTCAGCCGCCATCCCACCTTGCCGCATGGTCGTATCGAACTTGAAATTCTCGAAACTGCCGCCCTATCGGACACCAGACACGTCTCACAAGTGATTGAATCGTGCGGCGTACTGGGGGTTTCTTTCGCCCTCGACGACTTTGGCACCGGCTATTCATCGCTCCTGTATCTCAAACACCTGCCAGCCCAAACGCTGAAAATCGACCAGTCCTTCGTCCGCGACATGCAAATTGACACCGAAGATCTGGCCATCGTCAAAGGTGTCATCGGACTCGCCGCCGCATTTAATCGCTCAGTCATCGCCGAGGGCGTCGAAAGCACCGAGTTGGGCGATGCCCTGATCGATCTCGGCTGTACCCACGCCCAAGGCTATGGAATCGCCCGCCCAATGCCGGCCCGCGAATTCCACGACTGGCTAAATAGCTGGAAAGCCCCAGCCAGTTGGCAGGCGAGTCGATTAAACTGAGAAGATGACCAAAGCCCCCTCAAAAATGCTCTTGAAACTGCTCGGCTGGCGCCTGCTGGAGCCCGCTGACCTTCCGCTCAAGGCGGTCGTCATTGCTTACCCGCACACCTCAAACTGGGATTTTTTATACACCATGCTGGGCAAAACCGTGCTTGGTCAAGGTGCGCACTGGGTTGCCAAGGATTCCCTGTTCCGCTGGCCGGTAGCCGGGCTGATGCGCTGGATGGGCGGCATTCCGGTGAATCGCCGTGAGCGTACCGGCTTTGTCGAGCAGATGGCCAGCCAGTTTGCTGCACGCGACCACTTCATGCTGGCCCTCGCCCCCGAAGGCACGCGCAGCCTGACGCCAGGCTGGAAAACCGGCTTTTATCGCATTGCGCTGGCCGCCAACGTACCGGTAGCGCTCGGCTGTGTTGATTACGCCAAACGTGAAGTTGGCGTTTTGGCCTATCTCAAACTGACTGGTGACGAAGCTGCTGACATCGCTCGTATCGCTGAAATCTACGCGGGCCGCCGCGGCCACCGCCACGAGCTGGCCTCGCCAATCCGCTGGATCAGTTAAGCCGCCTCAACGACCAGTTCAACCGTTTCACCGGCAAAACCGACTTTTTGCCCGGGCCGCATTTTTGCCCGTTTTCTGGTGTCGACCGACCCATCCACCCGCACCCGGCCCTCGGCAATGGCGGCATGCGCAGCCCCGCCCGAGTCACACAAGCCAGTCGCCTTGAGCAACTGGTCCAACTGAATATATTCGCCGCGCACGGCAAAGGTGAGGCTCATAAATCCCTTTCGATTATTGCGGCAGGCGCAAACAAAATACGGCGCCACCGTCATTGCTCAGTTCGATTTCGCCGCTGCGGCCAGCATTGGCGTGCAAGGCCGCAACCTGCCGCGCCAGATGCAGGCCAATGCCGGTTCCCTCACGGCTGACTGGCTGCATGTCATGCGCCAAACCCAGCATTTCTGGCGGAAAACCCGGGCCATCATCGCTGACGATCAATTCCAGCCAATGGTTACGGTCAACCGCCTTTAAGCGCACATTTTTCTCGGCAAAACGCAGGGCATTGTAGAGCGCATTAAGCAAGACCATGCGCACCAAAGCTTCGTCGTAAAACCACAAAGTCGGCGCCGCCGACAAATCTGCGCTGATGTTTAGCGCGGTTTGCTTGCTGAGATCAACGATCAGTTCATTGACCAGATCAGCCGGCACCCGGGCATCAATATCAGCCCCCAGGCTGCCTTTTTCGGCTTTGTAATAAGCCAGCAGGCGCGTTAAGGAAGCAGCGGATTCAAGTATGCCGCGCAGGGTTTCGGCATCGCCATTGGCTTCGGCGCGCGTTGCCACCAGCGCCAGCCGGTTTTTGGCATCGTGAATGGTAAACGCGGCGAGATCGGCAAAATCCATCAGGCTTTACCGGCGCTGTATTTGGCGCGAATGCGACCCATCAGATCGGCAATTTCGCTGAGCTTGGGGTAGGCCGGATTTTTCGCCTGCGCGGCTTGCTGAAACTGCTGCGCCAGACGAATTTTGGTCGGGTCCAGACCATTGGTGAATACATCAAACAACAAGGCAAACGAAGCGTTGGTCACAATCTGTACATTACCGGGCAAACGATTGGCGGCATCGACCAGCATCTCGGCAGCGGCACTCAACTCGCCGGCCCGGGCCCGACGCACCGCTTCGTTATTGAGTTGAATAATCTCGCGCACACTCTCGGCGACCAGCGCCTCGGCGCGCTCATGTAGCCCGTTGTCGCGCAGCACGCCGGAAATTTTGCCGTGCAAATCGGTCGCATCCGGCGCACTCTGCACCAGATTTTTCAGGATGCCTTCCCCTTCTTCCTGCTTGCCCGTCGCCAGGCAAGCCTTGGCCACCGCCATCGCGACCTCTGGCGGCAGCTTGGTCATTTCGCCCTGCATGGCGCGCTGCAACGCCTGCTCGGCCAGCGCCGGATTCCCTGCTTTTTGCTGCGCCACCGCCTCAACTGCAGCCAATAACGGGTTATTGGCGTCTTCCTTGAAAGTGGTGCGTGCCTCTTCAAGCAGTTGCACGGCCTTGCTGGGCTCACCCATTTCGGTTAAGGCATTGCCCAGACGGGCAAAATCCCGGGTCTCGCGCAGCGGTGAATTTCGCGTCTTTTTGACCACCTGCGTGAGCGCCGCTTCAACCCGGGAAAAATCACCGGTTTCTTCGGCCACCGAAGCAATGGCACGGTGCCGGGCCAGCGAGTTGGGGGAGATCAGACAGGCGCTATCGAGTACCGCTAGCGCCTCATCATGGTTACCGGATTCCTGATGCAGTTTGCCGAGCAGATCGTAGGCTGCCATCATTTTTGGTGATTCGGTAATCAACGTCTGCAAGGCTTCCTTGCCCGCATCAACATCGCCACGCAGATGCAACGCCTTGGCCAACCCCAGGCGCGCCCAGGGCATTGGCCGCATGGCCAGCATCTGTTCATAAAACGCGACGGCCTCGGCGGTTTGGCCAGCCAGAATCAGCGCATTCCCCTTGATCCGCATGGCGTCAACGAGATAGCGATCTTTGGCGGCAATAATCTCGTCACAGGCGATGATCACCGCCGGCCAATTGCCTTTATCCTGCATGGCATCCACTTTGGCCAGACGCCTTTTTTTATCAATCAGTCGTTCAAGGCGACTTTTGAGCGTATCGGCAGTAAATGGCTTCAACAGATAATCATCCGGCAGGCACTCAGCCGCAGTCACCACGCTTTCGTAGCCTTTTTCTGCCGTCACCATAATGAATAGCGTGCTACGACTGATGATCTTGCGCGTGCGTAGATACTCCAGGAACTGCTGTCCGTCCGTGCCACCCGCCAGATAAAAATCGCAAAGGATGATGTCAAAGCCCCGTTGCTTGAATTGCTCCAGCGCATCCTTGACGGTGCCGCTGACCGCTACATTCGTATAACCCAACGAGCCCAATTGGGTGCGCAGGGAACTACGCATCTCAGGCAAGTCATCGAGAATCAGGACATTGGTTTTACTAGAGCCGTTCAATATAGGCATTAATTTCCCAGCATTTTTTAGTTGGCTCCGTCAGTAGAGCTTATCCAACATTATCACGCAAGCCTTGGTGCCCTTGGCGCCAGGCGACAGCACTCAAACCACCCGATTTTCCGGCGCCCCGGCAACAAAGGCTTCAATATTGGCGATCGTCTGATCGGCCAGCACCTGCATGGCTGGCCGACTGGACCACGCAACATGCGGTGTCAGCAAAAAATTGGGCAGGGCCAATAAAGCCGGATCAAGCATCAGATGGCCGACCGGCGGCGGCTCCGCTGTAATCACATCAAACCCGGCCCCGGCAATCCAGCCTTCTTTTAACGCCCGGACCAACATCGCTTCATCAACCAGTCCGCCACGCGCGGTGTTGATCAATAGCGCCGACGGCTTCATGCTGCGCAACTCGGATTCGCCGATCAAATGTCTGGTTTCTTCATTCAGCGGACAATGCAGTGTGATCGCGTCCGCCTCCGCCAGCACTTGCTGAAATAGCTGATAACCGGGACGTGGCACGGCAACTCCCTTACGCTCCGCGCGCCAGACACGCATGCCAAATGCCTCGGCCAGGCGAATCACACCGGCACCCAGACTGCCACTACCGATCACCCCCAAAGTCGCACCATGCAGGTCGCGAATCGGGTGATCGAACAGACAAAATTGATCTGACTGCTGCCAACGCCCTGCCAGCAGCGACGCCCGCCAGGCGTAGAGATTGCGCGAGAGAGCGAGCAACAGTGAAAACACATGCTCAGGCACCGTATGTTCGGCATAGCCCCGCACATTTGACACGACAATGGCGCGCCGACGGCAGACTTCAAGATCGACCACATTGGTACCAGTGGCCGAAACAGCCACCATTTTTAGCTCATTTAAGGCGTCGACCGTCAGCGAGTCAAGCGGCGCCTTGTTGATGATCGCAATCGTGCATCCCTGCAAGCGCTCAAGCACCTGCCCCGGCTGAGTGCTCGGATATTCAAGCCAATCATGATCAAAAGCCGGTCGCCGCAACTCGGCAATGAGCGAATCCCGTTCCAGGCAAACGATACGATGCTTCATTGCTGCCACGACTCGAAACTGATACCAGCAGCCTCCGCCAGCGCTGCGATCTGCGCTCCCAAGGCCGGCGCACCGACAAAAATCAGGCGATCAATTTCGCTGGCGCACAGACCGTTGACCGCCGCCGTATCGCCCTGCAACAAATTGAGCACACCCGCCGGCCACTCGGCACGAGCCGAAAGTTCGCACAAGGCGTAGGCTGCAGAAGGCGCCTTGGGACTTGGCTTGATCACCAGCGCCGCCCCCGCCATCAAGGCCGGCGCCATCGCTTCCGCCAAACCGGCCAAGGGGCGCGTGGCATCCACAACAATGGCCGCCACGCCGTTTGCTCCAACGCTGGTGCCGCGCAAAGCCGCAAGCGCGGCGCAGACTTCAGCATTGGCACGCACCGGGTCAAATCCCGTTTCGTTACGCAGCAAAGTGGCAAAGTGATCCGAAAATTCCTCTAGTTGATCCGCCAGCTTGCCCAGATAAACCCGCCGCGCCGCCAGGCCTAAGTCCGCCCAAGCGGGTTGCGCCGCCTGTGCTGCTGCCACCGTCTGTAAAGCCTCGTCAGTCCCGGCCAGTGGCACCCGATGAATTGCGACGCCGGTTTGAGGATTCATGACATCCAAAAAACCATCGCACACGGTCAAAAACGCGTGACCATTCATCCACAATGGAATGGCGGTTGGGCCATCGGCTACAAAATCCATGCTCAGACTCACTTTCTCACTTCGTAAAATTTCAAAAGCTTGCTCTCCCGGCCACCAGGGCGACCCCTGAGACTAAGCGCCGGCGCTTAGCGCATGCTAATATTGCGCCGCACAAGAAAGCCAGGTGGCAATCCTACTCAAGCTGCTCAAACCACGCAAATAAAGGAATTCAGTTGTCCAACGCTGTCAGCAGCCCGGAAATCGGTGCGGCCAAATCTCCCGGCTCAATTCAGGTCATCGAACGCATGATGTCCTTGCTCGACGCCCTGGCGGCTTCACCTGAACCCGCTAGCCTGAAACAGCTGGCGGCCAGCACCGACCTGCATCCATCCACGGCCCACCGTATTCTTGCTGCCATGGTCAATGCTCGCTTCGCTGAACGGCATGACGCCGGGAATTACCGCCTCGGCATTCGTCTGCTTGAACTAGGCAGCTTGGTCAAATCACGCATCAACCTGCGCGAAGTCGCCCTGCCCTTCATGCAGGAACTGCATGAAAAAATTGGTGAAGCCATTAACCTCGGCGCCCGCCACGATGATGACATCGTCTACCTTGAGCGCACTTCGTCCGGTCGCGCTCTGGTTCGCGTCGTTTATTTGGTTGGAGGCCGTGCGCCCCTGCACCTGACATCCCTCGGTAAACTCTTCCTGGCTGCAGAAAATGCCCAAAAAATTCGTGACTATGCAAAGCGCTCCGGCTTGCCGGGCAAAACTCCGCATTCGCTGACCACTTTGGAATCACTTGAAAAAGAACTGGACAAAGTTCGTCGCCACGACATTGCCTACGATGACGAAGAAGCCGAACTCGGTCTTAAATGCGTTGCCGCACCAATCCGCGACGATGAGGGTCGTATCGTCGCTGCACTTTCGGTATCAGCCCCGGCTGACCGTCACGATCCAGACTGGGCCCGCCAGGTAAAGCAAACGGCCGACAAAGTCTCGCAAACACTGGGCTACATTAACCCAAAAAACAGGGCCGCTTGAAGCGGCCCTGCTTCGATCTCCAACTCAAGCTCAGGCTGGTTTGCGTTCTTGCTGCAAGCCGGCACTCTCCATCCAGCGCTTGATCCGGTTAGCATCGCCAACCCGGGACATCTTGCCAACCGAGTCGAGCAGTACGATCACCACCGGCTTGTCCGCAACCCGTGCCTGCATTACCAGACAACGCCCCGCTTCTGAAATGTAGCCTGTCTTCGACAAACCAATTTCCCAGTTGTCACTACGTACCAAGGCATTGGTATTACCAAAATTACGAACTCGCCCGTGAATTTCAACCTTAGCCTCTGCTGTTGTCGAGAACGAGCGTATTTCCGGGTAACGCGCTGCCGCCGCAACCATGCGCGCCAAATCGCGTGCGGTAGACACATTATTACTCGACAATCCCGTTGGCTCCTCGAAGTGCGAGCTATTCATCCCGAGCGACTGGGCCTTTTGATTCATCGCTACGACAAATGCTGACAGGCCGCCCGGATAATGGCGCCCCAAGGCATTTGCCGCACGATTTTCTGAAGACATCAAGGCTAACAACATTGCCGTTTCCCGAGTCATGGTGGTACCGACCGGTAAACGTGAGCGCGTACCTTTCAAGCTATCAATATCATCTTCGCTGACCGATATAACCTCGTTGAGATCAAGTTCGGCATCCAACACCACCATCGCCGTCATCAACTTGGAAATCGAGGCGATCGGAACAATTTCATGGGAATTCTTGTCGAGCAAAGGCTGTCCGCTAACTTGGTCAATGACCAGCGCTGAGGCTGAGTAAAGCGCCAAACGATCCGGATCTACGTCGTGGAACGACACCTTGCGTGTTGGTTTTTGTGCTGCAACCACGGGCGCCTTGGCAAATTTTCGAGACGTTGCCTTGTTTGCCGCAGTTTTACTCACACCCTTGCTTGCAGCCGTCTTGGTTACCGACTTTGCCGGCGATTTATGCCGAGTTTTTGACGCCTCTTTGCTTGCTGATTTTGCTGCAACCTGCGTCGCCTTCTTGGGCGTGGCGGATTGCTCTTTCTTGGCTGTTACAGCCCCTCCCGAACCCGAGAGCATGACGCCGAGTAATGCACCGACAATCATGGCTATTCTAAATTTTGGCTTCATTCACTGCCCCCTGCTAAACTTCGGCTGATTCTATCGCAGTTTAGCAAGGGGTCTCATAAATTCAACAAAAATAAAGAGATAGCAGAAACACTTAAGACTTTAAATTACCTGGCATTGACAACCGTTAGCGCCGTCATATTGACAATACGTCTCACCGTCGCGGTTGGCGTCAGGATATTCACGGGCTTGGCTGCTCCGAGCAAAATCGGCCCGACCGTCAAGTTGTCACCGGCAGCCACCTTGAGTAGATTAAATGAAATATTGGCAGCATCCAGCGTTGGCATAACCAGCAAATTCGCCTGGCCTTTAAGTCGAGAATTAGGGAATGCCGCCAGTCGAATTTCCTCATCCAGAGCCGCATCACCATGCATTTCACCCTCGACTTCAAGTTCTGGTGCACGCTGGCTCAAGATCGCTAGCACTTCGCGCATCTTGAGCGAAGTCGGCGTGTCTTCGTTACCGAATGTCGAATGCGAGAGCAAGGCTACTTTCGGTTGCATGCCAAAGTTACGGATTTCTACAGCCGCAAGCAAAGTCATATCTGCCAACTGCTCAGCGGTCGGATCATAATTGACATAGGTATCAGCGATAAAAACCGTACGCCCAGGCAGCATCAGCATGTTCATCGCATAGCAACGATCGAGTCCGGTTTGATTGCCAATCACCTTCTGGACATAATTGCGGTGCGCCTCGTGATTTCCGAATGTACCACAAATCATACCATCCGCATACCCAAGGCGAACCATCAATGCGCCGTACAACGTGGCACGGCGGCGGATTTCACGCTTGGCATAGTCTGGAGAGACGCCTTTGCGCTCGGTCAACTGGTGATAGGTCTGCCAAAACTCTTCGTAGTGCTTGTCGAAGAACTCTGAGTCCTCCGCATGAATAACCTCAAAGTTGACGCCCTGACGAATTCTCAGACCCGCCTCCTCGATACGACGCAGGATTTCGCCCGGACGGCCGATAAGGATTGGCTTGGCGATTGCCTCGTCACACACGACCTGCACGGCACGCAGTACCCGCTCATCTTCACCTTCGGCAAAAACAATCCGGCGCGGTGCAATTTTGGCCTGCGAGAAGACCGGCTTCATAATCATGCCGGAGTGATAGACAAATTCATTCAAACCCTGAATATAGGCAGCCCAATCCAGAATCGGCCGAGTCGCCACCCCCGAATCCATCCCCGCCTTGGCAACCGCCGGCGCTATCTTGACGATCAAACGCGGATCAAATGGACGTGGTATCAGATACTCAGGGCCAAAACCGGTAATTTTTTCTCCGTAGGCCGACGCCACCACTTCCGATTGTTCGGCACGCGCCAACTCGGCAATAGCCTTGACGGCGGCCATTTTCATTTCTTCGGTAATTGTTGTCGCACCAACATCCAGTGCACCCCGAAATATAAAGGGGAAGCAAAGCACGTTGTTTACCTGATTGGGGTAATCGGAACGCCCTGTGCAAATAATGGCGTCACTACGCACGCTCTTCACCAGTTCCGGTGAAATTTCCGGCGTCGGGTTAGCCAGGGCCATGATCAAGGGATTTGCGGCCATCTTGGCAACCATCTCGGGCTTCATCACACCACCTGCCGAAAGCCCGAGGAACACATCGGCACCCTCTATGACCTCACCTAGCGTTCGGGCTTCGGTTACTTTGGCGTAGCGCGCCTTGATCTCGTCCATCTCATCGACACGGCCCTCATAAACCACGCCCTTGATGTCCGTTACCCAAATATTGCTGACCGGCGCCCCGAGCATAACGAGCAGATCAATACAAGCGAGGGCAGCGGCGCCGGCACCGGAAGTGACAATTTTTACGGTCGACAGGTCTTTTCCGATCAAATGCAGGCCATTCAAAACTGCTGCACCGACAACAATTGCCGTACCGTGCTGATCATCATGAAAGACCGGTATTTTCATCCGCTCACGTAGCTTCTTCTCAATGTAGAAGCATTCGGGCGCCTTGATGTCTTCCAGATTGATACCACCGAAAGTAGGTTCAAGCGAGGCGATGGTGTCGATCAACTTGTCTGGATCACGCTCTTCAATTTCCAGATCGAAGACATCGATATTGGCAAATTTCTTGAACAGGACCCCCTTGCCCTCCATTACCGGCTTGGCAGCGAGTGGCCCGATGGCCCCCAAACCGAGGACGGCGGTACCATTGGTAATGACTCCAACCAGATTTGCGCGCGAAGTCAGCGTGCTGACCTCGCCCGGGTCAGCGACGATTTCCTCACAAGCAAAGGCCACACCGGGGGAATACGCCATCGACAAATCGTATTGATTGGTCAACTGCTTGATGGGCGTCACTGCGATTTTGCCCGGCTTTGGGTGACGGTGATAATAAAGCGCGGCTTCGCGCAGTTGTCTTGGATCCATGTCTGCCTCCGTTTTATATTGTGAAACGTTATCCCGAATCGTGGTTAATCATAGCATGAGCATAGCCGGATTTCACCCCCGGAAATCACTTAGACAGCGAAGTCAAGTAGATGTTTACCCTAAGCTCAGGCATAATTATGGGCTCCCCAGCCGACGGCTTTCAGCGCCGCTCGATGTCAAAAGCAGCAGCTTCCGGCGACTGGCGTGAAACCTTCTATTTCAGTAATTTAGAGAGAGAGCCGCCATGACCGCACCGCTGAACGCACCAAACTACGTCAAACACGAAGGCCTGAAAAAATGGGTTGCCGAAATCGCCGAGCTGACCCAACCAGACAGTATTTACTGGGCCGATGGCTCAGAAGAAGAATATAGCCGCCTTTGCGCCGAAATGGTTAAAGCTGGCACTTTTATCAAGTTGAACGAAGCCAAGCGCCCGAATTCCTTCCTCGCCTTCTCTGACCCTTCCGACGTTGCCCGAGTAGAAGACCGCACTTACATCTGCTCGGCCAAAAAAGAAGATGCCGGCCCGACCAATAACTGGGAAGAGCCCGCCGTCATGCGCCAGACCCTGAACGGTCTGTTCAAGGGTTGCATGAAGGGCCGCACGATGTATGTGATTCCTTTCTCCATGGGTCCGCTGGGCTCGCCGATCGCTCATATCGGCTTCGAGATCACCGACTCCGCTTACGTTGTCACCAACATGCGCACCATGACGCGCATGGGCAAGGCCGTTTTTGACGTACTCGGCACCGACGGCGAATTCGTTCCTTGCATTCACTCCGTTGGCGCCCCACTCGAACCGGGCCAGCAGGACAGCAAGTGGCCGTGCAACCCGACCGTCAAGTACATCGTGCATTACCCGGAAACCCGTGAAATCTGGTCCTACGGCTCCGGTTACGGCGGCAACGCCCTGCTCGGCAAAAAGTGTTTTGCCCTGCGTATCGCCTCCAACATGGCCCGCGACCAGGGCTGGCTGGCCGAACACATGCTCATCCTCGGTGTCGAATCGCCGGACGGTGAAAAGAACTACGTCGCGGCCGCCTTCCCATCTGCCTGCGGCAAGACCAACTTTGCCATGCTGATTCCGCCGAAGACGCTCGACGGCTGGAAGATCACCACCATCGGCGACGACATCGCCTGGATCAAGCCGCGCCTCGAAGCCGATGGCACCACCCGTTTCTACGCCATCAATCCGGAAGCCGGCTTCTTCGGTGTTGCGCCAGGCACCAGCGAAAAAACCAACTTCAACGCACTGGCTTCGCTGAAAGAAAACATCATCTTCACCAACGTCGCACTGACCGATGACGGCGACGTGTGGTGGGAAGGCCTGACCAAGGAAGCCCCGGCTCACCTGATCGACTGGCAAGGCAACGACTGGACGCCGGAAGATGGCAAGGCTGGCAAAAAGGCCGCGCACGCCAACTCGCGCTTTACGGCCCCGGCCAATCAGTGCCCGTCGATCGACAGCGCCTGGGAAGATCCGGCCGGCGTACCGATTTCTGCCTTCATCTTCGGTGGCCGTCGCGCCACTACCGTGCCACTGGTGTATGAAGCTTTCAACTGGAACTACGGCGTCTACATGGCAGCCACCCTCGGCTCCGAGACCACCGCTGCTGCCTTTGGTCAGCAAGGGGTTGTCCGCCGCGATCCGTTCGCCATGCTGCCGTTCTGCGGCTACCACATGGGCGACTACTTCAACCATTGGCTGAAGATGGGCAAGACCGTCGATGCCGCACCGAAGATCTTCTGCGTGAACTGGTTCCGCATGAATGAGAAGGGCGAATTCATGTGGCCGGGTTTCGGCGACAACATGCGCGTTCTCAAGTGGATCGTTCAGCGCTGCAAGGGCAAAGTGTCAGCCAAGGAAACCGCACTGGGCTGGATGCCGCAATTTGAAGACATCGACTGGACCGGCCTCGACATCACCAAAGCTGAATTCAATTTCCTGACCAACATAGATGCCGATGCCTGGAAATCTGAACTAGCCGGGCATAAAGAGTGGTTCGACAAGATGGGCGACAAGCTGCCGCGCGAATTCACCCTGAAGCGCGAATTGTTCGAAATGGCGCTCTTCAAGAACGCTGACTAATTAATGCGCAGGCATTGATCAACGGCCACCTCCGGGTGGCCGTTTGTTTTGGAGACAGGCATGCACCACCCGGCCAAACGCCTCGCTGATATCGCCCCTTTTCATGTTGTCGAGTTGCTGACCCGCGCTCGCCAACTCGAAGCCGAGGGCCGCGACATCATCCACATGGAAGTCGGCGAGCCGGATTTTCCGACCCCTGCGCCAATCGCCAATGCCGCGATCAAGGCAATCAGCGAAGGCAAAACGGGCTACACCCAGTCGCTCGGCCTGCCGGAATTGCGTGCGGCGATTGCTCAATTTTATGCCGCAAAATACGGGTTGACCGTAACAAGTTCGCGCATTGTCATCACCAACGGTGCTTCCGGCGCCCTGAATCTGCTCTTTGCCTGCCTGGCCGACCCGGGATCGGAATGGCTGCTCACTGACCCCGGCTACCCGTGCAATCGGCACATTATCCGCACTTATGAAGGTCAGCCGATTGGTATTCCGGTCGATGCCTCAACCAATTTTCAACCAACGCCTGAATTGCTTGAGCAATCTTGGGGAAAACGTACCGCCGGTTTGCTGCTTGCCTCGCCGGCCAACCCCACCGGCACGCTGCTTGATCTCGATGAAATCAAGCATCTCGCCCAGTTCATTCGTCAGCGCAACGGGCACTTTATCGTTGATGAGATCTATCACGGCTTGACGTACGAAACCGATCCCCACAGCGCTTGCGCGGCGGGTGGCGATATCTGGGTGATCAATAGTTTCTCCAAATATTTTCAGATGACCGGCTGGCGCCTTGGCTGGATGGTAGTGCCGGAAATCTATGTGCGCGATGTTGAGAAACTGGCCCAAAACCTCACGCTCTGCCCGTCGACGCCAGCGCAATACGCCGCGCTTGCTGCCTTTGAGCCGGAAACCATTGCCATTTTGGAAAGCCGGCGCGCCGAATTCAAGCGCCGCCGGGATTACCTGGCGCCGGCCTTGAGCCAACTTGGCTTTCGCATTACCGCCCAACCCCAAGGGGCGTTTTATCTTTACTGTGACTGCTCCGCACTCTGCGCTGACAGCTTCAGTTTCGCCCGAGACTTGCTTGAAAAGGTCGGCGTCGCCGCGACACCCGGGCTTGATTTCGGTAGCAACCAGCCGGAAAAACATATCCGCTTCGCCTACACCACCGACCTCAGCCGACTCAGCGAAGCGGTATCGCGCCTAGCCGGCTATCTCGGGCGGTAAGTCCAGCGTCGGATAGCGACGACGGGCGGCAGCCCAATCAAAAGCCGGCCCGGGGTCAGTCTTGCGCCCCGGCGCGATGTGGCAATGCCCGGCCAATGCCGCAATGGGATAGCGAGCGCGCAGAGCATCGATCAAGGCCCACAGCGACTCATACTGAGCCTCGGTGTAGGGCGTCTCGTCATTACCCTGCAACTCAATGCCGACCGAGTAGTCGTTACAATTCTCCTGGCTTTTCCAGGATGATTTACCAGCATGCCAAGCTCGCTGATCACAACCGACAAATTGCACCACACGCCCACTGCGGCGAATCAAAAAATGGGCCGAGACCTTTAAATCAGCGATAGTCGCAAAATAGGGGTGTGCAGAGGGATCAAGGCGATTGACGAAAAACAGCTCAATCCAGTCGCCCGTAAAATCATCCGGTGGCAGGCTGATATTATGAATAACAACCAGCGCCACACTTGCTGTAGCAGGACGCGCCTCCTGATTCGGTGAACAAATCCGGCGAATACCGGAAAGCCACCCACCGGCCAACCAAAACCTCATTCTATGCCCAGCCGTTCAAGCCGGTATCGCATCGAACGAAAGGTCACGCCGAGCAAACGGGCGGCCGCCGTCCGGTTACCTTCAGTCTTTTGCAAGGCCTCAAGGATGGCCTGTTTTTCCAAACGATTGAGATAATCATCCAGCGTTTCACTACCTCGACCAAGAGTCTCTCCCGCCATTTCTTCTGGCGAAAGATGGAGATCCTCTGCCTCAATAAGGTCACCGGAACACAATGCGGTGGCACGCTCCAGCACGTTCTCCAACTCGCGAACATTGCCCGGAAAGGGGTAAGCCTTCAGCGCCTTGAGCGCCTTGGATGAAAGGCGTGGCGCACAGGCACCGAACAAACGGAGACAAATCGAATCCACCAGCTGAGGAATATCGTCTGGCCGCTCACGCAAAGGCGGCATGCGTAACTCAATCACATTCAGTCGATAGTAAAGATCCTGGCGAAAACACCCCTTCTCAACACACTCGCGCAAATTCCGGTGGGTGGCACAAATAATACGCACATCGACGGCCTCTTCTGTTGCACAACCGACCTTGCGCACACGCTTTTCCTGGATCGCCCGCAACAGCTTAACCTGCATGGCCAGCGGTAAATCAGCCACTTCGTCAAGGAACAGGGTACCGTTGCTTGCAGCTTGAAAAAATCCTTCGCGATCAGCATCCGCCCCAGTAAAAGCGCCTTTGCGATAACCGAAAAATTCACTTTCCATCAAATTTTCCGGGATCGCTCCACAATTGACCGGTACAAAGGGGCCAGCGCTGCGAGCACTACGCGAATGAATCAGGCGTGCAGCCAATTCCTTGCCGCTACCAGATTCACCAGAGACATAAATCGGCGCTTGGCTACGCGCCAGCTTTTCAATCATCTCCCGCACCTGAGCCATGGCCGGCGATTCTCCAGTGAGGCCCATAGCCGACTCATCAGCGCCACGCTCACCATCTGGCAAGCGCAAGGCAGACTTCACCAAGGCTCTAAGCTGCTCCAGACCAACTGGCTTTGCCAAATAATCAAAAGCACCGGCCTTGAGCGCCGCCACTGCATTTTCCGCACTACCAAAGGCGGTAATTACCGCCACCGGTGTTTGTGGATGGTGCTCGGCGATGAATCGCACCATTTCCAGCCCATCGCCATCGGGCAAGCGCATATCAGTCAGGCATAACTGGAAACCACCCTCGGCCAAATGCTCACGCGCCTCAGCGACCGTCCCGGCACACTCGGCTGCCAACCCCATACGCGACAGGGTGAGATCAATGAGTTCTCGAATATCCGGCTCGTCATCAATCACCAGCACGCGATTCAGCTCTCCGCGCGGACGCCTTTCGACACGACCTACCGACATGATTCAGCTCTCCCTGAAATTACAAAATGCCCACCTTTGTTGTTTGGCAACAGTTCCAGACTCGCAGCGTTGGCCTCGCACAGCTCGCGGGCAATAAACAAACCCAAGCCCGTACCTTTGTGGTGCGTGGTAAAAAACGGCTCAAAAATTTGTTCTTTTACGGCCTCGGGGATACCTGCACCATCATCCAGGACATGTAATTCTACGCGCTCCCGATTTGCGCCGGCGCGAGCGTAAATTCGAACACTGGACGGCTTGCCCTGTGAATAACGAACCGCATTGCCAACCAGATTCCACAGCACCTGATGCAAGTGAGCGCGATCGAAACAAACATACAAGTCATTCGCCACATCAAGTTCCAGAATGCGCGTATCCAGCCCTTCGGAAACCAGAAAATTATCCATAAACTGCTCGCAAGCCTCTTGCAACGACAGCATTTCCTGCTGCGTCCGCTCACGTCTGCCCAGCTCAAGCACATCAGCCACTATCCGATCAAGGCGCGCCACATTGTCTGCCAAAATATTCAGCAAACGATCCTGCATAACGCCCCGCCGTTCTTCACGCAACAACTCTCCAGCATGACCAATCGCCGAGAGCGGATTACGAATTTCATGGGCAATACTTGCGGTCAACCGGCCAAGTGAGGCCAATTTCAATTGCTGCGCCTGTTCGCGAATTCGTCCAACATCTTCAATAAAAATCAAAATCTCGCCGCTAGTGCTTGCCGTTTCCTCAATTCGCGCCTGCAAGCGCTGGCCATCAACCCCTGAAATTTCGAACTGACGGCCAAGCAACTTCTGCCCAGTCAGCACATCAGTCAATTCCGGCGCATGAACAGCGAGGTTCGCACCAACAGGCAAGGAGCCCAGCATCGCTTCAGCCATCGGATTACAGCGCTGTACCCGGGCCTCTCGATCCACTACCAGCACACCATCCTGCATGCGCTCGACTACACGCTGGCTGATTCGACTCTGATTTTCCAGCGATTCCCCCCGTTGCCGCGCTAACTCCTCATTGATCATTACCCGCTGCCCCAGCATGCGCGCAAGAATTGCCGTGGCGAAAAAACCAGCAGAGAGAAAGCCTGCCTGAACCACGCTTCCCGCATCAAAATTATGCGCAAGAATGCCAAAAACCTGCACCAACAGGGTCGCCAAGGTCGCTACGGCAGCATAAAAGAGAACCAACCTTCCGCGTCCAACCAAACTTGCCGACGCCAGCGAAACGAGTAACAAAGTTCCCATTCCACTACTAACCCCGCCTAATGAAAACATCAACAGGCTGACAAAAAACACATCCGCGAAAACCTGAACCGTCAATTGGATATTGAAACGACGCTGCCAGTAAATTGACAGGATCAGGCCGCCAAACACCAAGCAGACGTAGACCAAAATCACCAGGAAGCTACCTGATACGCTGACTAAATGAAAAGTAGAAATTTGGCTTTCAGGTAGCAAAGCGGCCAGCAAAACCAAGCCCGCCAAGAGCAGCCGGTAGAAATTAAAATACTGGAATGGTCGCCAACTAGCTTCCCATGTAGAGGAAAGCCAATCGCTCATGGCTTTTTTGAAGCACGCGCAGCTAAGCGATGAGTTGTACTGCAATAGTGGTCGCTGCCGTCGATCACGCTCTCACTCAAGGGATGGAGCACGCCACAATGCTCACAAGCAACGATTTCTTCCGGTTGCTTGGGTGTTGGCATCGTAGCCTCGTTATTGCCACGTTCGGGACGTTTTTTCCATACCCACCAAAGCACCAGAACAATAGCCATCAACAACAGAAATTTCATAACCCATCACCTCCAGACAACAGCAAGTCAGACATGATAACTGCGCACGCAAAAAAGCCTTACTAACCCCAAAGGAGGAGCTGAAGGACAAAACGGTGTCGGCAATCTGGGGGAAACACCGCATAACAGCATTGCATGCGCGTTAATTGGCAGATGGGTTGCTCAAAATGCTGCGTATGGCGACAGACGCAGCCACCATACCAAACGTAGAGGTAACGCAAACCGTAGAGCCAAATCCAGCACAATTCAGTCCCGTTGTGCCTTTTGTGCTGCTACAGGAGCCGTTGTTGCCTGGGTAACGCAAGGGCTCCGTTGAAAAGACAGCATTGATACCAAACCGCCCTCTTCCTCCTCCGCTAAAACCATATTCTCTGCGAAGAATGGCTCTTACCCTGGCGAGCAAAGGATCCTGAGTGGTTTGAGTGAGATCCGCCACACGAATTTGAGTAGGGTCAATCTGGCCTCCAGCTGCGCCGGCGACGACAATCTCTATATGTTGATGTCGGCAATGATTGATCATCGCCGCTTTAATTTTCACCTGATCAATCGCATCAATGACGACATCGAAGTCGGTACTGATTATTTGGTTCAGATTTTCCAGAGTGACAAAGTCTTCGACACATTCAACGCGACAAAATGGGTTTATTTGGCGCACGCGCTCGGCCATCGCGTCCACCTTGGCTTTGCCATAAATATCACCCAAAGCATGAATTTGGCGATTGGTGTTGGATTCTGCCACCATATCGAGGTCGACCGCTGTAATTTGCCCAACACCGGTTCTGGCGAGTGCCTCCATCGCCCACGAGCCGACCCCACCAATGCCCACAACACAAATATTCGCCCCCCTGAGTCTGGCCGCACCTTCGTCACCGTAGAGACGAGCGATCCCCCCAAAGCGCCTTGCGTAATCCGGCTCCATTAGGCCTCTATCGTTTTACGAATCACGTTGTTAAAAGGCACGATCCATTCAGGAGCGAACTGTTTGTCGCAGGCGTTAATTTCAGCGACCGCGCGCAGCACTGAACGATTTTTCCCGCGATGAATATGTTTAAGCATGACAGCCTCAAATGCATCCACAATTGCCAAAACTTTCGCTCCGGCGCAGATCGAGGATGCTGATAGTTGAGCCGGGTAACCCTCTCCATCCGGAGTTTCGTGATGCTGAGAAACCATTTCAGCAGCAGCCTCCCATCCCGGCATGCGTTGCAATAGGCCGGCTGCGAATCCTGGATGATTCCGCAAGGCCAATTTTTCTTCATCGCTCATCTTCCCGACTTTGAGCCAGACGCTCTCGGGAAGAAACATCATCCCGATATCGTGAAGATAAATTGCCGCTTCAAGTTGAAGTGGATCCACCGGATTTCCATTCGCTTTATTCGTTTCCTGAGCCAAGCGAAGAATTCTCATAGTTCTCCCTTTAAACAAAGGAGAGCGGCTTTCCAGTTGCTGCGCCAAGGAGCGAAAAAATTGCAGATCATTGGAGGCGCTGGAATTACTCTCTCGGTGAGTCGATGCACGCGGTGTGCGACCAGAAGCATGAGTTGCAGATGGCCTAAAGCCAGTAACCTCTTCAATCAAATCCGCGCCGAGAACCTCAATATCCTTGCTTGACGCCAAAGCCAATCGATCAAGACCTTGTGTCAAGGAGAGAAGGCGCAGCCCATCTAGAGATTTTCCGGATGACAACCCTTCAGTAGCCAATTCCAGGCGGTCAACCGCCAGAAGAATTAACTCGGCCAGCAGATCAGAGAAGGGTAGCTCTCCTTCGCGAAATCTCGCCAGAAGTGTTTCGATGGGGTGAGTGATCGCCACCGCCAAATCATATTTGCAAAGCGATCCATCCCCCTTGATGTTATGAACAGCCCTAAAAAGATCAGCGATTAATTCACGATCGGCTGGCGATTTTCTTAGGCGCGCGACATCACGCTCAATTTCCGGGGCACGATCATTCAGTGCCTCAGCAAATTCATCGAATGCCTGACGATCCTGTATCACCGGTGCGATGATCGATCGAATATCCATAACCATTTCCCTAAAAATATTTCCGGTCGCACGAGTTTAGCTGAAAGCAAAGGGAAATCAGAAGCTTGAGGCCTGAATTCGATCTTGACTAGCCCATGTGCGACGCCTAATATTCGGCGCTTCTCCAAAGGCATGCTTAATGTGACGCTTGAACAAGTTTATGCCCTAATCGGGCCCGACATGAAGTCAGTGGACTCGGTCATTCGCCAACAACTGCACTCTGATGTTCTACTGGTCAGCCAAGTGGCAGAATACATCATCGGCAGTGGTGGCAAGCGGATGCGCCCGGCACTTGTGTTGCTGGCAGCTGGTGCGATGGGCTATCAAGGCAAGCAGCATCATGACCTGGCTGCGGTGATCGAGTTTATCCATACCGCAACCTTGTTGCATGATGATGTCGTCGATGAGTCGGCGTTACGCCGTGGCCGTGACACCGCCAATGCGATATTTGGCAATGCTGCAAGCGTGTTGGTTGGTGACTTTCTCTATTCCAGAGCATTCCAGATGATGGTTGAGGTCAATGACATGCGCATTATGGGCGTGCTCTCAGACGCAACCAACGTCATCGCCGAGGGCGAGGTGTTGCAGTTGATGAATTGCCACAATGCCGATATCGACGAAGACCGCTACCTGCAAGTGATTCGATACAAGACAGCCAAGCTTTTCGAGGCCGCAGCTCAGCTTGGTGCAATTTTGGGCCAAGCCAACCCAGTCCTTGAGGATGCACTCACCACTTATGGTGGGCATCTTGGAACCGCATTTCAACTGATTGATGACGTTCTTGATTATTCGGGAGTTGAAGGAGATACGGGCAAGAATCTTGGCGATGACCTTGCTGAGGGCAAACCAACATTGCCTCTTATATACGTCATGCGCCACGGAGCTCCCGAACACGCCGCTTGCGTCAGGAACGCCATTAATCAGGGCGGACGCGACGATTTCCCTTCTGTGCTGAATGCAATTCACCTGAGCGGTGCGCTGGATCATGCGCGAACCCGGGCAGCAAAGGAAGCAGAAGCCGCACGAGCAGCAATAGCGTGCCTGGGGGATTCAAATTATAAAGAAGCTCTGTTACAATTGTCCT
>JAQTZQ010000304.1 GCA_028687645.1 Rhodocyclaceae bacterium | reverse complement strand
TGTCGGTGATGACCGGCGGGATGACGCCTTTGGAGATGTCGTCTACGTACTTGGCGGTGACGTTGAGCGGGTTGATGACGCTGTCCAGGGTGGCGTTTACGCCGGCAATGATTTTTTGGTATTCGCCACGATGCTTGCCAGCGTCGGCACGAACCTCTAGCTTTCCGGCCACCGCCGCCTCACTCAGTAAATTGGCGTCTGCGGTCAGGCTACGAATGGACTGCTGGATATCGGCCAGTGAAACCTGTAAATCACCAAGCTCATCCTTACGGTCAACGGCGATATTGTGTGAAAAATCTCCGGCGGCCAGCCGCTCAACGCCCTCCTGCGCTTCGCGCAGCCCACGGATCAGGCGGATCATGACCCACAAAAATAACGCGGTAAAAACCACGCTCAGGGCGATCGCCGCAATGGCGACCATCATGGCAATCTTGCCATCTTCACGCGCCTCAAGCACCTGCACCGCCAAATCTGCCACCAACTTGTCTTCAATGATTTTCAACAAATCGATTTTGTCGGTAATCGTTTTAAACCAGACTGCGGCCTCAATACCGTATTCGCCCTCACCCGCTTTATCAAAAACTTGCTGGCGCATTTTTTCAACGGCCTGGCTTTTTTCACTTTCCAGCAACGCATGAAACTGCTTTGCCCGTTCCGGCGTGGCGATGGCGCTAAACATTTTGCCCAATGAAACCTGCGCACTGGTCACACTGGACAAGGTGCGGTATTGCGCGGGAGTAACGGGCTTATTGCCCACAACAATGGCGTTGACCGTCGCCCGCTCTCGCCCGGCATTTTCTTTGGTGCGTTGGAAGAGATCGAGCGCCAGCAACGATTTGCTGGTGTTGTCTTGGGTACTGATCTTTCCGCTTTCGGAGGTCATGTCGAGTAGATGCTCGATAGTTTCCGAGTAATAACTGAAGGATGCCGCGCCTTCCAACCGAAGCTGATCAATGCCGGAACGCTTTTCAAGCAACTGTTCGAGCGCTTTATTGCCAAGGCTCAAGCGACTCAACGCACTTTCGCTCAAGTACTGCAGCGCCACCTTCGACTTCAGATTATTGAACGCAGACACGGCGCTATCCGTCAATTGACGCTGGCTACTCAAATCCTCCTTGAATTTGCCCCCTTTGGAGCCGATAAAGCCAGCGGACAAGCCGCGTTCCTTTTGCAACTCATGTACCAGCGCGCCGCTCGTCACCGCAATGGCTTGCGCATCATCAACACGATCCAGCTCTTGCAAATTTGTCGTATTTTCAATCAACGACGAAATGCCAAAATAGAGCAATGCTAGGGTCAACGCCCCAAAAACACTAAGAAGTTGGGTTTTAAGAGACTGAAGCGCACTTGTCTTTTGGGCCATGGCGGTTACTCGTCAAAATAGTTGAGGTCGGTCATTCTGAAAATACTTTACTCCAGCATGAGCGAGGAGCAAGCAAGGTTTGCACTGACATTATGCGCAACGCCGCTACAGGTATCCACCCTACCCCTGTCAAAACAGTTCTATTTTTGAGGATGCAGCAGGCTTTGCGGCGCTGGATTTGACCGGTTGATGGGTGGCCTGCTGGTGGCTGACGCGCTGCGAGTCCATCACATACGAGCTGTAAAGTGTGTCGAGATGCTCGGCCAGCGGGGTGTAGGTGAAATTGGGGTCTTCCGAGGCCTTGATGCGCCGCGCCAGGGTTTCGGCGTGGTCGTCCAGTTTGCTCATGGCCTTGAGGACGATTTCGATCTGTTGCCGGGTGATGTCCTGGAACTGCACGCTGGCCAGCACATCCATAAACATGCCGGCGAGTTCGGCGCTGGATTCCTTGACCGTTTGCAAGGTGTTCATGTCATGCGTGAGCAGGGTTTGGTAGCCAGCGCCGAGATTGGTCAGCTGCGTCGAAAACTCGGTTAGCGCACCGCGTTCGGCATCCACATTGCTGTGCGCGAGTTTGTCCTGAAACTGCTGACGGATGTTTTCGGCAACGGCATTTATGTGTAAAACTTTGCCCATAAATGGCTCGCATAAACAAACCCTTATGGTCGAGCGAGAAATAACTCGGGATCGACCGGCGTGTTGTTCAGGATCACCGCCCAGTGCAAATGCGGCCCGGTGACACGCCCGGTCGCCCCCACTGCCCCAATAATTTCGCCCCTTTTTACCGGTTGACCGTAACGAACGTCGATCCGTGAGAGGTGCATGTAGGCGCTGATCAAGCCCTGGCCGTGATCGATAAAAACCGTGTTGCCATTGAAGAAATAATCGCCGGTATTGGCCACCACGCCATCGGCTGGTGCGCTGATGGGGGCGCCGGTGCCGACCGCCACATCCAGACCAGCATGAGGGTTACGCGGCAAGCCATTAAAAACCCGGCGCAAACCAAAGCGCGATGAGAGCGGGCCTTTGGCCGGCAGGGCAAAGTCGGTTTGCGGCACCGCGTCAGTAAATTGGCGCTTTACCGCCTCGGTGATTTTGCGCTCGCGCTCAATACGCTGCAGATCGTCCGGGTTCGGCTCGACTTTGCGCTTGTTTTTGATCGTCAGGCGTTGTTCCGGATAATTTTTGACCAGAACAGGAATAGCTTTGATGCTGACATTCGTGCCGTTAATAACTTGAATTTCCAGCTCCCCCGGCAAGGTATCGAG
>JAQTZQ010000131.1 GCA_028687645.1 Rhodocyclaceae bacterium | reverse complement strand
GCCTGCGAAGGCAAAAAAGAGGGCGGCGACAATCACTTTAGTAGGCATTTGCTGCTTTCAACGTGGAGTACGGATTAGAGCGCATAAAATCAGTTTAGTTTGCGATGTTATTTGGGATTGGTCGGAGAAACAAGAAATACTGTTTCATGTCATATCACATCGTCACACCACCCCGTCGTAACCCATGATGCTGCAAGGTTTATCGAATCTAAGTGTTGCATGACGTTTCATATCACCGCACAATAGACGTGCACCAAAGCGTGCACCACTGACATCCGCATAAGGTGATTCTTCGGAAAGAATATCATGGCCAAACTTGAAGACGTAACCATCAAGCGATGGATTAAAGAAGGCGAACATTTTGAGCAGAGATGCGATGGCGAAGGGCTTTATTTGTCGTTTCGCAAGACTTTCAAATCACCAGTCTGGTTATTCCGGTATCGCTTCAAAGGCAAACAGAGACCACCCGTGAACATCGGTAGTTATACCTCAGTCGGATTAGCCGCTGCACGCAAGGCCGCTAAGTTGCTTTCGGCTCAGGTCACGATGGGTTACGACGTGGGTTACGAGAAGCAGAAGCGGAAACGCGAGGCCGACGACAGAGCAAGGGCATTGACGGTATCCGCACTGGCAGATGAATACTTCACCCGCGAAGTGGTTACGGCATGGAAGAACCCGGCAGGCGAGCGGGGCAGGATAGACAACTACATCAAGCCAGCCATAGGCCACATGAAAGCCGCTGAAGTCACCACCACCGACATTGACATGATGATTCACAAGATCGTCAAAAGTGGAACCTTGACCACGGCAAACAAAGTTCTAGCCATATCAAAACGGATGTTCAATTTTGGCCTGAAGCGGCAAATCATCACCACCAACCCAGCCGCTGTTTTCACCACGAAAGACGCTGGTGGAGACGCCGAATCACGCGATAGATTCTTGACCGCCGATGAAATCACCTTGCTGTTCAAAACCCTGCACGACCCAGCGCATGCAGTGACCACAGAGAATATCTACGCTATCCGGTTGTTGCTCTTGCTGGGGGTGCGCAAAGAGGAATTGACGGCGGCAAAGTGGGAGGAATTCAACCTCGTCGACGGGATATGGTATCTGGAAGAGGGCAGGACAAAAACGAGCGCGGCAATCGACATACCCATACCTCAGTGGGGGCTTGATACCCTGGCAGAATTAAAGATCATGGCCGGGGCAAATCCCTACCTTTTCCCGGCTAGACGCCTTGGTACGAAGTTGCCTCATATCTCAGACGCCACCATCAACGCCACGGTCAACAAGATGCTTGCACATATGCCGACGGTTCCGCACTTCACCGTCCACGACCTCAGGCGCACGACACGAACGCACCTAGGGGCATTGCACACACCCCCTCATGTTGCCGAGAAGTGCATAAACCACAAACAGCCCGGTATGGCTGGCGTGTACGACCGGCACGACTATTTCGACGAACGCAAAACCGCATTGAATGATTGGGCGCGATTGCTTCAGGCTCTTGAGACTGGCGATCATGGGTACAACGTAATCCCGCTGAAAGCAGCATGAAAAAACCGATTTTTCGCCTAGAATGAAGCCATGACGACCATCACATTCGACACGTTGAAGTTTGCCGACACGCTTAAGCAAGCTGGCGTTCCTGATAAGCAGGCCGAGGCCGAGGCGCGTGCACTTGCCGATGCTTTCTCTTCCAATGCGTCTGAGCTGGCGACAAAGGGCGATCTTCGAGAGGTGCGAAGCGAGCTTGAATTGTTGCGCTCCGATTTGCGCACAACGGAACTACGCCTAACGATCAAGCTGGGGGCATTCCTGGCGATGGCCACAGGAACAATCATTGCCGCGATGAAATTGTTTTAAGGTCGGCACCACCCAGACAAACCCGCTAAGGCGGGTATTTTTTCGCCCTAATTTAGCCGTTGACCGTAACGATGCCGGGATAAAATGCGGGTGCTGCGCCTATCCCGACGGGGAGAAAACGGACGCCCTGACCGCTGGCGCAGCATCTCGACATTGGGGCTTTCAGGGCGAAACTCATGACAGAGAAACCAGTCGACTATCTAACCGCAGCAAGGCGCTTGCTTGATCAATTTTGCGAAAAAGAAACGCCACTTGCAAATTTTGTCTCGGACGATCTTGACGCCCTTTCGTATTACATAAACACCGCAAGCGAAAAAGAATGCAACGCTCTTGGCTGCCTTGCCATATCAGCTATCGTACTTGGGGTGAGCATAGGAAAGAACGACCCCCAAAACGCCGCCAAAATTATCGCAGAGCACAGATCAGACAGAGCAAAGAACGCCGCCGATGCCCGTCACGACATGCCGGGTGGATCAAGAGCCAAGAAGCAACAAATGCGCGATATTTGGGCAAGCGGGAAATATAGCAGCCGAGACGTTTGCGCAGAGCAGGAATGCGCCGCCGTTGGTTTGTCTTATGACAAGGCAAGAAAGGCGCTTATCGGCACACCGGCAGCCATGACGATGCCTAGCACCGACTAGGCGATGCCTAGCAGGGGGCATTCCGCAATGAAATAGCACTCGATAACCTGCGCTCACTTTCACAAAGGAGCGCAGCATGTCACCAACTACCCCACCAGTAATTAACGCAACACTAGCCACATTCGACCAACAACCCGACTCGGCCTATGTCCGCGTCCAAGTAGTCCAAGCGTTGTTCGCATGCTCAGGCGCAACGGTATGGCGCATGTCCAAGCGTGGCGAACTGCCAGCCCCCCGCAAACTAAGCCAGCGCGTAACCGGCTGGAATGTTGGTGAACTACGCGCCGCACTGGGGGCAAAGTAATGGCCTATCAATCCTCGCTTACCAATAGCCAGAATTCATTGGATAATCCGAGCTGGCTGGCGGATGATTCTAATCAAGGGCTTAAGAACCCTTTACAACTAGCGGAATCCGCACCCGTCAGACATGCGGATTTTTTGCGCCTATTGGTTTCAATGGGCGGGATGGAATGGTTATGCAATAGCCTTCGGGTAAAAGCCATTCGCCGACTAGTTGCGGTTCTTAACGTCCTGCCCACCCGCTTAAGAACGGGTTTTCTTGACCAACTAGGAGCCAACACCATGGCACGCACCAAGCGCACACGCGCCCGTTTCACCTTTTCCGCTTACACATTCGCCCGTCGCTTCTTTGGGCCGGTTGCCTCGTTCCGCATTGCATCAATGGGGGGCAAATAATCATGGCACGCCTACAAATTTCATCACCTGAAGAGACTTATCAGGACGGCAGAGAGGATGCCCATGGGGTTATCACTGAATTGAGCAACTGCGCACCGGAAGATGCCAGCCAGCATCTATTCAACTCACTTAGCGCAGTTGTCTATTTAGCAATTCACGAGCGCAACGAGGAAGGCTCTACTCGCCTATCGGCATGGTGCGACCTGATAGCACCGATGCTGCACGAGGCATGTAACCCGGAGCCAGAGCAAGACGAAGTAGCAGCCTTACGCGAACGTAATCTCGCCATGTCCGAAAAGTGCGCGTTGTTTGCCGCCGCGCTGAAACGCGCTGATGACGAAGTAATCGAGATCAACCGCCAACACCAAGCCGCCAACGATCTGATTGATACCGCCGTTTTGCTCAGTCACATGATCGACGACGGCAGGATTTTAATTCTCAGTCCTGGCGAATTGGAGAGAAAGGTTATCAATCAACTCAAGCGCGAAGTTTTGGCCCTTTACCCGCGCACGGGGAGCAAATAATGACCACCACCACCCAAAAAGCTATCGCCGCTCTTGATGACTGCGCTTCGACAGCTATTTGTCACCAGCAATGGTGTTTTGCGATATTTGAGGCAATCGGCAAGATTGCCGAACACCCAGACAGCATTAATAAGTCACTACCAGTCCAAGACCGTATCACCGTGGCGAGGCTGGCAGAGATTGCCAAGTACTTGCTTGATGAGGCAGCAACCAGCGCCGAGGATTTCCGCGAGCAAGCCGAGTTACTGGGTAAGGAGGTCGGCTGCCGTGAGTAAAAATAACGATAAAAAAACGGCCGCTTCGCCAAAAGCAGCCGCCACAACAGAGAACAACCAGAGCAAAGATTTTAGCAAAAATCCGTTATCCGGTTGGTTTGATTTGGCCAGCGAAGTAAAGCCCAGTCGTGGCGAACGTCACATTAGGCGCAGTTGGAAAGCGAGGGCCGGGAAATGAAAAACGAAATTATGCCAACTTTCACGAACCAGCCGGAAGAAACCGAAATAACCGAAATAACCGATTTTCCCCATGTCACCAACGGTCAATTTCTTGAAGCTATTTTTCATTCCGTTGATGAGGCCGCAAGCCCTACGGTAACGTCGTTTCCCGGTAATCCGCAAGGCGCAAACCCTACGCTTTGGAACCGTTACGGCACCTTTTCAGAAAGACCAACCCCACCGGAGCACAACAATTATTTTTGCGTTTCGTCGCATACTCAAGATGAGAATGGACGTTATCGCCGTCAGAAAAAGTATTTCTCAGCACTGCACTGCATTGCTCTTGACGATATTGGCTCAAAAATCCCCGTTGACCGCGTCACCTTGCCGCCTAGCTGGAGGATAGAAACCAGTCCTGGGAATTATCAGCAAGGCTACATCCTCGACACACCGGTTAATGACGTTGATCTGGTTGATAGGTTGGCGAAGGCCGTTACTACCGGCGGGTTTAGTGATAAAGGCGCAACCGGTTGGAGCACCAGAGTAATGCGCTTACCCGTCGCGATCCACGGCAAACTAAACCCACCTTGGCATTGTCGTTTGGTCACCTGGGAGCCCAGCCTTCACTACTCTGTCAGCCAGATCATTGACGGGCTTGACCTGGCACTGGAGGCCGAAAAAACGGCAAAGAAATCCAGCAAAAAGCAGGCAACGCTTGCCGAGTCAATTGATAACGCAGACCAACTATTTACCCCGCGCCCGGATGAAAACCCCGTCCTGGTAGAACTGAAAAAACGCGGTCTATACAAAACCCCGCTAGGCAGCAAAAAGCACGACGTCACTTGTCCATGGAAGCACGAACACACGGACGGGCTCGACACCGGGGCTTGCTATCACGAACCTGATGCTGATTTCCCTATCGGTTGGTTCCGTTGTCAGCACTCCCATGGCGACCGCTTAAAAACGGGGGCTTTCCTTGAATTTCTCGACGTCAAGCCAACAGCCGCCCGGATGTTGCCAACGGTCAAAGTTGTGTCAGGTGAGCTGCACCGCATTGTCACCACCCAAGAGAGATTGCTTGCTGAGTCAGGGAATTTCTACCAACGTGGGGGCTTGATCGTCAGCATCTCCCAAGACCCGACCACCAACGAGAGTCAGATCGTACCTACCAGCCTACCCGCTATCACCCGTTCGTTATCCAGTTTGGCCCTATGGGAGCGCTTCGACGGCAGAAACGAGTTATGGTTACGCACTGACCCCCCCGCTCGACATTGCGGCATTTTGTTTGATGCCCAGAACTACGACCACCTCCCACCGCTGGCAGGCATTGCCCGTCAACCCTACCTGCGCAGTGATGGCAGCATTATGGGTAAGTCGGGTTATGACCACCAAAGCGGATTTTTTGGGGTATTCAACGAACGAGAATTCAGCATACCGGCAAACCCAAGCAAAGAAGACGCTCAACAAGCCGCCGTAAAAATCCTGGGCTTGCTAGAAGAATTTTCTTTTGCGTCCCTGCACGATAAAGCCGCCGCCGTCGCGATGCTGATAACCGCCGCGATTCGCCCTGGATTACCAACTGCGCCAATGATTCACATCACCGCGCCGGTTATGGGCTCAGGCAAATCGTTTGGTTGCAAGCTGGCCACCGCCTTTGCTACACCAGCCCCAGCCAGCCCGGTTTCATTCCCGCCAAATGATGAAGAATGTGCAAAATTGCTCTTGTCATTGCTCTTGAAGTCACCACCAGTGATCGAATTTGATGATCTGAATGGCGACATTATCCCGTTTGACAAGCTGAAAACCGCGATTACCGAGGAATCGATTAGTGGGCGAATTCTGGGAGTATCGAAAGACGCCACCGTTTCCACCCGCGTTTTAATCCTTTCGTCGGGTAACAACGTCGGCCCAATTCGTGACATGACCCGCCGGGTGCTAACAATCAACATCGACCCCGCTTGTGAGTCACCAGCAACCCGTCACTTTAAGCGCCCTGACCTCTTGAAAGAGGTAAAGCGCGATCGTGGTCAATATGTATCAGCCGCCCTAACGATCGTCAAAGCCTGGACACTGGCAGGCAAGCCCAGAGCCGATATACCGGCGCTGGCGAGCTTCGGAGATTGGAGTGGCTATTGCCGTCACTCGCTTGTTTGGCTTGGATTACCAGACCCCGCCGCCCGAATCTTTGAGCAGATGGCAGATGACCCAGACGCCGATGTTTTGCGCAGGTTTATGAGCGCGTGGTTTGAATGTTTCGGCACCCGAGCTGCTGGCGTTCGTGACCTGGTTGAACGATCCGATTTTGACCCCAAAGGCGAAGTATCAAGCGTCATTCGTGAAATTGCCGAGGAGCGCGGGGGGCTTATCAACCGCCGTACTTTAGGCCGCTGGATTAAACGCCACGAAGGACGTTTTATTGACGACATGCGGATAATCCCGGAGCGATCGGCAGGCCGCAACGCATCCGCGTGGACTGTCAAAAAATCGGTTACTTCGGTTACTTCGGTTATTTCCCGCCAAGTTGTGAAAGATGGCGAAAAAGAAATCCCGCTATCAATGATGCCGTGGGCAGCGTAAAGGAGTATCAAGCATGATTAACGCACTCGTTACCGGCAAGGTGATAGCTCCACCAGCCGAGCGCACCGCCAAGAGCGGGAAAACTTTTTATACGATTACCGTCGCAGCATCAACGGGGCAGGATGAAAATTGCTCAGTGAGCGCGATCTGTTTCAATGATGCCCCCGGCCAAAAGCTACTGGCACTCAGCAAGGGCGATGCGGTATCACTTGTCGGCAAAGTAACACCCAAGATTTACACCGGCAAGGATGGCACCACCAAGGCCAGCTTGGACATGGTTGTCGACGACTGCCTGACTGCCTATCAGGTCACACAAAAGCGCAAGGCAGCAACGCCGGAACCAGTCGGCACCACCGCACCACCGCCGCCAAAGCCACGCTCAACACCACCGCAGTATTGCGGCGATCTAGCGGACGACGTGCCATGGTGAGCGAACCCACGGAATCAGTCGGCAGCGCATTTATCCGGGAGCTGCTGACTGAACTACCAACCATCGCATTGCCTCGCGTCAAGGCGATACTGCGCCGCTATTCCGGGCAAGTAATGCACATTCCAATGATGCCGAGAAAGCCGACAGGATAACGGCGGCAAGAGTGTTGCTTGATGCCAGACTGAAGAACCACGAGGTTGTCGACCGCATCTCTGCCCAGTATCAAATCACCCGACGCCACGCCCGTAACATCGTCAATAACGCCAAGGGAATGAAACCTTAGCTTATATTCCGGGCAGGTATTTAGACTCAGGCCATTACTTCAGGGAGCACCCTAGATGGCCGATTCTAAACCCCACGACCAAGGCATTGCCGCCAAAATTTACGGCTTGCTGCAACAGCTGCACAGTCTTAACGCTGATACCCAAAGCGCACTTGAGAAAGCCGAGTACGACGCCGCCAACAGCGAGCAGCCAGCGCCATTTGACGAATCAGCCGCACAAATGGCGCTGGCTGATGCCGCCGTCGCTGATGCCATTGCTGGCGATGGCACCGACACCGCCACCGCGCTTGCTGCTGACCTCGCGATTCAGCGCACCACCTCAGCCCGTGCAGTCGATACCTGGCAGAAGGCCCGGATTAAATCCGCTGGCGACATGTCCCGATTGAAAGCCGAGGTATCAGCACTTGACATGCGCATTCAGGCCACCGATAGCGCACTACGCAACGAATTGGCCAGCCTCGCCACCAAGCGCATGGACGACGCCAAACAAGCATTTATCGACGCCACTGGTGTTGTCTTTCAATGCGCCGCCGAATATGCGCAGCTTGAAGACTTGACCGCCGCCCATGATGGCCGGTCAATTGACTGGGTATCAGGCCACGGCTTCCCGGCAACAGTGGCAGCGCCCTACTGGACGGGCGAGAGCCGCAACATTCACCAGCCGCCCGAGCTTATCAACGAGGCACGGGCTGAATTCCTCAAATCCATTGGAGTTATCCATGAATAACCGCATGCACCTCCTCAACGCCGCACCACCACCGGCCAAAACGACCACAGCACCAGTGACCGCCAAGTTCAACTGGGTAGAGTCCAAGATTAGCGGTGAGCGCATGCAGGCCGCTGGCGACAACCTCATGACCAAGATCATAGGATTGTCGGCAAAGCTGCGCAATTTCGCCCATGTCAATATCGGTGATTTGCTGGCAGACCTTGAAGCCGTTGAAGGGCTTATCGCCTCACTCAAAAAGATGCTGGCAGAGCACAAGGCCCGGACGAACAACAGCCCGGAGGTCGGCATTATCGAGTCGCTACTCCGCGAAGCAGAAGAACATCACGCAAGTCTCGGCGAACAAATCAAAGACACATATTCTGAGGTGGAACCATGGCAGAAGTGAACCGCGCTTTTTTCCGTGGCGACGATGGCCTATACCGCGTTCAAATTGGCACGAACGGCGGTTACTTCACATCGGCACTCTACACAATCCCGCAAGAGCTTATCGACGGCACCCAAGACATTGAAACAGTGAGGATGCCCATGTATGCGGGAATCGTTAAAGGCTGGATGGAATCCGTTGTCACACGCGAGGCAAAGGCAATCACCAAAAAAGCGCCGGGTATAACTGACGAATTGCTAGGACAAATCGCGGCCGCCATCGCAGCAATTCAATTACAGCAAAAAATTTAACCACCACCAAGGAAAATCATGACACACCCACAAGCCCCAACCACCATCGCCGAATTCAAAGCTGAAAATCTGGCACTCAAGCAAGTTATCAAGGGATTGAGCGAGGCCGTTAAAGCCAACATGCGCACCTACCGCCTACCCGCAGAGCAAAACCTTACAGATGCTCTTGCTATGGCCGAGAAGCTCCAGTAGCACCATGCCGAGCCAGTCGGGGCATAGGCGCACCACCCAAGCGCAGAAGTTCCAGCGCATCCATGCCGCGACACCGTACCAGCCAGCAACGGACGCCCTGACGGGCTGCACGCTGGCATTCTCAAGAGGTAATCAGATGGCACCAACACCAAAGCGCCGCAAGCGCACGCCGGAAGAGCAGCAACGACTTGATGAGTTTGCCTGCCAAGACGTTGAACGAGGCCGGGGAATTGCTCGACGTGCCGTGGAAATTGGGCCAGACAAAGGCGGGGTGGACATGATTAACGACTCCCTGTTTGTCACCACCGATAACCGCAAATATGGCATGTTTCATGAGCTGCTGATGATGGCGTGCAAGGGCATTGACACACCATGAAACCGCGCCTAATTATCCCGGAAGTGACTGAAGGGGAATTCATACCCGCGAATCCGGGGGGTTACGTCAGAAAGCCGTCACTTGGCACGGCACGCGGCATACGCCGGGAGCTTGCCCAGACCTACTTGGAATTCAGGCGAGGCCAGATAGACGCGGAGCAAACCAAGACGGCAACCTTTGTACTGCGCACGCTCTTGGAGGCCGTCAAGTTGGACGAAATCGAACGCCGCCTAATTGAGTTGGAGCAGATGAGCCAATGACCACCGACACCAAACCACCCTGCGCATGCAGCCATTGCCGACGACTGAAGCCGCGCGGCGATAATCTTGGCTGGCGATGCCCGGAAGTTGGTCGGATACTTTGCCCGGAATGCTGGAATCGTCACCATGCGGAACTACCAAGAATATTTTTCTCACTGGATTGAAATCATGAGCACCTCACTATCGAGACGCCTTGACCGGTTAATCATCAAACGCAACACACCAGACGCCGCATTGATGGCGAGTATCAACGCGAGCCGCGCAAGGTTGGCAACGCTTTGGAACTGGGAGCTGAAACCGCTTACGCCGGAAGTCATAGCCCATTGGCCGCGCACGAGTGAGCAGTGGAAGGCCACCGCCGATGCAGCGTGGGCGAAGCTGGGTATGGTGCGGCCATGAGCAGCGCATTGGATAAACGCCTCGCCAACATCAAAGCCAGATTGATGCCGGAGACGAACGAGGTTATCAGGCCAGCCACCCAGCAAGAGCACCTGGCACAGTTAGCGGATGCCCGTAAGCGTGGCGAGCGCGTTATCGTTATCGAGCGCAGCTATGGAATGAAGCCGCCGGTCTAAAAATCGGTTACTTCGGTTATATCGGTTATTTTCCGTCGACTTGCGAAAGATGGCAGAACTTTTTTTCGCTCAAAATATCCACTGATTTAATGTTTCGCAGCGCCTAAAATCAGAGCACCATCAAAAAAACGTGCACCAATGCGTGCACCAAAAAATTAGCAGGCAATCAACAATCCCAGTCGTACCAATGGTTTCAGTGGTCTATTTCGTGTTTGTCGGAGGAACAAGCAATGCCAGAATTACCTGAGGTTGAGGTCTGCCGGCGCGGTTTGCAGCCGGCGCTTGAAGGACGCTATTTGGTGGGGGCCGTAGTGCGGGCGCCACGTTTGCGTTTGCCGATT
>JAQTZQ010000303.1 GCA_028687645.1 Rhodocyclaceae bacterium | reverse complement strand
CATGATAATTGGGATTCTTTGCGATTGATGTCTCTGCGTTTTGCTTCACCCATTGGGTGACTCCTGAAATCGCCGTTAAATGCTTATCCTGCTTGGGTTGGTGACGAATTTCAAGTGGGTAACTGCGATTTCTAGGATTAACCGACGACGAGCGCGGGGCGCTGACAAAGTTGTCCCAATCACGGCTCACAAGCGTCAGGCTCTCCCTGCGCGCGCAGATCGTTTTACTGGCTGCTAATGGCCAACAGAACCAAGAGATTGCCAAGGAGTTGGGCGTCGGCAGGATTCAAGTGGCCCGCTGGCGGGGGCGTTACGCTGAGATGCGATTGGCTGGAATCGAGCAGGACTTGCCGCGCGGTGCGCCGCCAAAGAAGGTGGATATTGCACGCTTGGTAGAATTGACAACCCAAAGTAAGCCAACCCAAGCCTTTCATCTGGACTAAAAGCGCTCGCGACATCCTGCAAAAGGTCATTCGCGCCAACAACCGTTTAAGCTCCAAACAGAATGCAGCACTACACTAGCGGCTTTTTTCGTCTTGGCGTGTCCAGCAATGGGCGGCCGGGCGGATGGAGCCGCAAGGCTCGCCGGTGCTCCATCGGTAGACCAACTTCCGTTTCGGTCGCCCACCCGATTGGTCTCGGGTCGGCGGTTATAACCGCTTTATGGAGCATCTACGATGTTGAAATCTGCAACTGGCGATTCTGCCGGGTTTGTGACGACCCGTCTTTCTTTTTTAGATTCTGAGGTGGTGGGGAAGACCCGCTACCTGTTTGCAATCGGAGAAGGTGTCCCGATTGTTGAGGCGCTTGACCAGGCATCCTGCATCCTTTACGCGGCCCATCTGAGTAACGCTTACTTGAACGAAGCTGAGGATAACAATCTCAAGGTGCGTCAGGCACTTTGTCTTCAATTGGAGTTGGCGCGCGCATTGGTTGAATCGGTGATTGAGGCGCTGAAGGGCTAGGGAAAGGGTGTTTGCCGTTGGCGGTCGACTGCTGGCCGCCTGCGGTAAATCTGGGTAGTCGCTGAATGTGTTGGTCAGCATTCGTCCGCAATCAGGTGTTAGCTTTCTGGCTTTTTAGAATTCTGGGCGGGATGACGCGGGTAATTTTTCTGGGGGTAGGGGCGCTGAACGCCTGAGTCGCCCAGTGCCATTTGCAGACCAGACCCTTATACTCAATCTGCTGGAGCGCCACATTCAACGCTTCCAGGGGAAAGCTTCCATAGCTACGGCCAACGCCGCCACCCGAGTGACCCGTGATGGCATCATGCAATTCTTCCTCAATTCGGGCGGCGCGACAGGCCGTTTTGAAGGTGTGTCGGAAGGCGTGGAAACATCGATGTGCGCCACCGACAGCCAAGCTCCTTCGCCAGCGTGACCACCATTTCGTAAAGTTGCCACCGCGCTTATCGTATTGATCTGGTGTTATGTCGGGAAACAGCCAGGTTTTTCCCGCTGCCTTAGTGTGCTCGACATACTTCAAGAATCCGGCATCAATTAGCTTTTTGTGGATAGGAACTGAACGCCGGCTCTCATCGTTTTTCAGCGTTTTATCGACGCCGTATTCGGAAGCCTCATCATCACAAAGTTGAATACTAAAATAGTGAATGCCTTCCGAACACCGAATATCACGGATAGTCAGTTGGCAGATCTCTTCAAGTCTGGCGCCCGCGTAAAGGCCGATGAGTGGCACCCATGCTGCAGCATCTCCTGCGCCTGCCTTGGGGCGTTCATTCTTGGCATAGATTGGTGAGTTAAAAAGCACTTTAAGGTCATCAATCTCTAATTGACGTTTGAGGCCGCGGGCACCTTTTGGGGTAACCACTTTGATCTTTTCAGCGGGGTTGGCTGGGATTTTTCGAGACTCATAGGCATGCTGCAGGACGGCCTTAACAAAAGACAGGTCTTTTTTGACGGTTCTGGGGGCTTTGCCTTCGGATACCAATTGGTCCCGGTAGGCAATAACGTCTTCACGCGTCAGTAGTTCTGCTGATTTCTTGCCACTCAAGGTGTCGAGCGCTTTGATGCGCCGTTCCACATCGTCAATAGTTCGCTGCGGGCGACCCGCTACGGCATCACGCCAATATTCGAACAAGGAATACAGCGCTATCTTGGTTTTGCTTAATGAACTCGGTACTTTGATTTCAGGGCATTTCACCTCGACGCCATTCATCTGAGTGAGCAAAGCTTCATTGGTTCTCAGGGCAGCACGGGCATAGGCAAGCGCCAAACGGCGATAGTCTTCGTCATTACCGGTAACCTGGATATTTTTGAGCTGCAAAATTTGAAGGGCTGCCGGCAGGATCGGCTTGGTATCTCCGACACTAATCATGTCGCGCAGTTGCTTGATGGCCGGTGGTAATCGTTCCCGGTATTCCTCGATTTCCTCAAGCGTGTAGTTATTTGCCAGTCGCGTCTGTTCATCACCGGATAACGATGAGTTTTCAAGGAAGGTGCAGGCAAACTCGATGGCTTCTTGATTGAGCGGCAGCACTGTTTGAGCACCAACGCCAGCGGGGCGGCTGATTGGGTCGGGCGCATCTAGCCTGAACGTTGCACAAATTTTGACCTGAGCCACCGCAGCGCTCCGTGGCCCATTTTTTCGATTTTGAGGCGATAGCCCCCCAACCCCACTGACGGGACGAAGCGAGGGAAGCGATTGAAGGG
>JAQTZQ010000130.1 GCA_028687645.1 Rhodocyclaceae bacterium | reverse complement strand
TACTGATGCTCAGGGGGAAGTGACGACGCGTCTGGCCAAAGGCGGGCGTATCGTGAATGGAAATGGTGCAGATACTGATATCGTGATCGCCTCGGTACGTTCTTACCTAAATGCACTGAATAAACTTCATGTTAGTTCCGACAAGGTACGAGCTCAGGGCGATGTCTGAGCGTTAAATTTGAGTGCTCAAGCCACACAGCCAAAGGCTGCTTTCAGCTAGCTGAAGTGGTTTTTTCTTCTTGGGGTTGCCGGGTTGCACGGACAAATAGAATGCAGGCAATGAAGATGATTATTGCCAACAGGCTTTCAGCTATGGCCAATTGTTGAGCCAAACCGTGTTCGCTGGTGGCGCGTGTGGCACCTTCAAGCAGATAAAACTGGATGAATAGCGACAGCCACTTATAAGTGTAGCGCTTGCCGCGCAAGATGCCGAACAGGGGGGCGAGCAAAATTACCGCTTTGAGTACCAACCAGGAGCCACCTGGCTTAAGCGGCGCCCACCACAACTCCCAGCCCAAGCATAAAAAAATCAGTGCAATCAAGCTGGCACTGGTGATGAACTGATAACGCGAGATTGTTACGGTCGACACAGTTTTTGGGCCAAAATTGCCAGTCGCCTACCTTGTACAAAGGCCAGTCGATTTTCCGCGTCGCTCAGTATCGAGTCTCCTGTGGCCCCTGCTACATGGCTGGCGCCGTAAGGTGTGCCGCCGCTGAGGGTGCTCGTCAAATCGGGTTCTGTGTAAGGCAAGCCCATGATCAGCATGCCGTGATGCAAGAGCGGCAACATCATGGACAGCAGGGTCACTTCATTGCCGCCATGCTGGCTGGCGCTGGAGGTAAAGACGCCTGCCGGTTTGCCGACCAGCGTGCCGTTTTGCCACGCAGCGATGGTGCCATCCCAAAAATATTTCATCGGTGCGGCCATATTGCCGAAACGCACCGGGCTACCCAGGGCCAAACCGACACATTCTTCAAGGTCAGCGGCTTCGACATAGGGCGCACCATGGTCAGGGATGTCTGGCTCGCTGGCTTCGCAAACGGTAGAAACGCGGGGAACGGTGCGCAGCCGTGCCTGCATGCCCGGCACCGATTCAATGCCCAGTGCGATACGCTCAGCCAAGGCCAGTACCGAGCCGTGATGGCTGTAATAGAGAACGAGAATATCATGCATACGCGCCATTATATGATCTGCCGTCAGCCTTCGCCCGCCAAGACTAAGTCATCTCGTCCGGTTCGATGTTGAAGACTTCAATACTGGCGGTTTGCTCGGTCAGTTCGGTGGGGCGCACTTCGCGAATTTCCAGATTGTCTTTTTCGATCATGAGTACCAGTTGACGAGCATCGATCGGCAGTAGTCCAGTTTTCACCACAATTCCTGCGTACGGACGTAACGGTAGCATTTCCGGCAGGATGAGGGCAGAAATATGCTTTGAGTCCATTTCGAATGGACGTGCCAACTCAGCGGCGATGACATTGGAGGCTAGTTGCTGCAGGCCCAGTTCAACGTGTTCAGGGTTTTCGGATAATGCCCAGCGAACGATGCAGACATGCCATAGCGGTTCAAGCTCGGCGCGCTCGCCGAGTGCTTGGACAGCAACAATATCTCCAACTTTGGCGTTTTCAGTTTGGCCGGACATGTGCATCAAAGAATAGCCGTCAGGGCTTTCGTTGGTGACCATCCACTCACTGATTTCATAGGCTTTGTCGGGTTCCCGGATCAGCGTCCAGAGTTGATCCAGGCCGAAGCACAGATTTACTCGGTAAGACTGCCGTCGTCGGGGAAATTTGCGCTTGCCGGGTTTGCCCCATAGCTGTATCAGGCGGCGTAATACCCCGCGCCCGGCGTGGGTGTTGGCAAAATCGGGCAGGCCGAGGCTGGACGCAGGCGTGCCTTGTTCAAGGGCAGCGAGAATCTCCCCGGTACGGCGTGCGGCCGGGTCGCAGGCAAAGTACAAAACTGGCAGGTTTCCGGGCGGCAGTCGGCGAATCAACGCATGCGCGGGGAAGTCGCGATCAAGATCAATCCAGAAAATACCGCGACAATCCTTCGGAGGAATATCAAGAATATCGCCAGGCTTAATACAGGCCTCAATAAAGCTGACAATAAATTCAAGCTCCTGAGCGCAAAACGATGCTGGTTGAGCAATGGCTGCAAGAAGTGCTGCAGCATACAGCTGCTGTACCGATTGCGCACTGCGCGTACTGGTTGTTTCGTGGACGCCAAGACGTCGGGCTGAGCGGTAAGCAGCGTGCATTTTCTGCCAAAGCCCAATTGTATGTGGCGCGGCAACCAGATGGCTAATGCGGATATGCCAGCCCAGGCAGCGCGTGATATTGATCAGCGTCGTATGGGGTGCGTGAGTTCCTTTAACGACTTGCGGGTCAAATAGTTCTGACAGCGTATTGAAATATTCTTGCGCCAAGGCTTCAAGCAAGTCCTGAATCACCCCTACCTGTAGCCGGACTCTACGGGTAACTGGCAGACTAACCTGCAGTAGTTTGGGCAACTTGGCAAAGATGATGCGCTCTACCTCACGCATGATCAGGTCGAGAATCCTTAGCCGCTGACCTGTTGGAGTCGCTACCTCACGCAGATTTAATAGGTGAGCCAGCAATTGTTCAGCATCGTCAGCCCCCTGGCGACCATGGGCTAAGGCCAACCAATCGAGAATGGCTGAAAGATTCTGGCTAGCGTCGGATGGTATTGGCTCTTGAGGCATTTGGGGAGCGAGCATAACCAATTATTGCCCACTTGACGCATTCAGCGGCCCGAAAAATCCCAATTTTTCCCGCTGCTGGGTAATTGCCCAAACAATGTGCTCATGGACGAGGGCTGATGGGTGTTCAAGTCGGCTTTCAAGCGCCGCCAAATTGCCTGGATCAGGAGTTGCATTGCCCAGTGCAACGGCAATATTCCTCAGCCAGCGCTCATGGCCAATACGCCGGATTGGATTGCCGGCGAGGCGCTCGTTAAACTCCTCTTCTGTCCAGGCAAAAAGACCCGTCAGCGGCGCTTCGTCAAGCCCTTGACGGGGGCGAAACTCGCTATCACCAAGTTGAGCGAAGCGGTTCCAGGGGCAGCAAAGCTGGCAATCATCGCAGCCGTAGATGCGGTTGCCAATCAAAGGGCGAAACTCTTCCGGAATGGCTTCCGCCAATTCGATGGTCAGGTAGGAAATGCAGCGCCGGGCGTCGACTTGATAGGGGGCGATAATGGCCTTTGTCGGGCAGGCATCTATACAGGCCTTACAGGTGCCGCAGTGATCTTCAGTCGGTGAGTCCACTGGTAGCGGCAGGTCGCAATAGATTTCGCCCAAAAATCGCCAGGAACCTTGTTTCGACAGCAATAGCGTATGTTTTCCTCGCCAGCCCAGACCTGCTTGGCTGGCAAAATGGACCTCCATGACAGGTGCCGAGTCAGAAAAAACCCGATAGCCGAAAGGGCCGATCAGCGCTGTCATTTCATCGGCCAGCTTTTGTAGCCGATTACGGATGAGTTTGTGATAATCGCGGCCTTGGGCATAGCGAGAAATTGCGGCCTGCTCCGGGCCGTCTGAATTTTTTTGATGCGGAAGGTAGTCGACCGCAACTGAGATGACGCTCAAGGTACCGGGGTGCAGGCTTGATGGGTTGCAACGCAATTCGGCATGGCGCGCCATATAATCCATTGAGCCGTGGTAACCCGCTGCCAGCCACTCGCGGAGTTGCTCGCACGCCGCGCCAGGGTCGGCACGGGCCACACCAATGGCTGCGAAGCCTAATTTTTCCGCGAGCTGATGAATTTTTGCTCTGAGTGTTGCGAAATCGCCAATGGAGTTTTGATCGTGCATAGCCCCGATGTTACCGCCGTTTTTGTCTTGCCGGATGAAGCCGCAACCCTGCGCTTGGGCGGTATGCTGGCGCCATTGCTGGTGCCGGGGTTGGTGATATTTCTTGAGGGCGATCTAGGGGTAGGGAAAACGAGTTTTGCCCGTTCTGTCATTCGTGCGCTAGGGCACCTGGGCGCTGTTAAAAGCCCGACCTATTCTCTGGTTGAAGTTTACGTAGTTTCGAGCTTATACTTATATCACTTTGATTTTTATCGTTTCGAGGCACACGAGGAGTTTCTCGATGCGGGCTTTGGTGAATACTTTAATGAGCATGCGATCTGCCTGGTTGAATGGCCGGAGCGGGCTGAGGGCTGCCTTCCGTCGCCAGACTTGCGGTTGCGCCTTCATCATGCAGATCTCGGGCGTATCCTCGAAGCCGTGGCAGATTCATCGGCGGGCACGCAATGTCTAAAAGCGCTCACCTCAGCCTGGGCCGCCGTAAACTCCTGCGCTACGCTGGCGCCTCCCTGATTTTTTCGGTTTCGCCACTGGCGGGCGCAGCGCTCAGGCAACCATCGGTGGTGGCGGTACGTATCTGGCCGGCGATTGATTACACCCGCGTTACGCTTGAGTATGACGCGCCAATCAAGTACACCCATTTCACGGTAGAAAACCCGGATAGGCTGGTGGTTGATATTGAAGGTGTCGAATTCAATAGCATGCTGGATAGTTTGGCACGCAAGGTGACGACCGATGATCCGTATATCAAGCTCCTGCGAGCCGGTCGTTTCAAACCCGGGGTTGTGCGTTTGGTGATGGAACTCAAAACCAAGGTTGCGCCGCAGGTGTTTGAGCTGAAGCCGGCTGGTGACTATGGTCATCGTCTGGTGCTCGACGTTTATCCGCTTGATCCGCCTGATCCAATGATGGCTCTGCTGGAAGGTCGGCAGGATGCAGTTGAGCCGTACAAGCTCGATTCTGAGCCCGCCGTGGCTCAGGACAAGCCTGCTGAGACGCCCGCTGATATGGTCGACAGCAAAGCCCCCGATGTTCATACCAGTAAAAAATCAGGCAAACCGGTGGTTGACCGTCTGATTACCATCACCCTCGACCCCGGTCATGGTGGTGAAGACCCTGGCGCGGTGGGCAAGGGCGGTTCTTACGAAAAGAATGTCACCCTGGCTGTTGCCAAGCGCCTCAAGGCACGGATTGATGCCGAGCCGAACATGCGTGCGGTACTGACCCGGGATTCCGATTTCTTTGTGCCTTTGCAGATGCGCGTACAAAAAGCGCGGCGCGTGCAGTCGGATTTGTTCCTCTCGATTCATGCCGACGCCTGGATCAAACCAGATGCGCGTGGGTCTTCAGTATTTGTTTTATCTGAACGTGGTGCGTCCAGTACCCAGGCTCGTTTGCTGGCGCAGCGGGAAAACAACGCTGATCTGGTGGGTGGTGTCAATCTTGGTGCCAAGGATTTGTTCCTGGCCAGAACGCTGCTGGACCTGTCGCAAACCGCGACCATCAACGACAGTCTCAAGCTGGGCAAATACTTGCTGGGCGAACTGGGCGGCGTCAATACGCTGCACAAAAATCATGTCGAACAAGCCAGTTTTGCGGTCTTGAAAGCCCCTGATATTCCCTCTGCGCTGATTGAGACAGCCTTTATTTCCAATCCTGAAGAGGAGCGCCGTCTGAACGACGATGCTTATCAGGACAAGTTGGCCGATGCAATTGTGCGTGGTGTACGCCAATATTTCATCAAGCACCCGCCAGGCCCAAAGGCCAAGCTGGCAACGCTCGGCTGATCAAGTTTCAAAATAACTCGATTTCACCCTTCTCGGATGACTGGGGCCTCAGCTTTCCGGTGTTCACCAAGGTTTCAAAGCAGGCCGATTGATTGCGCCCATGTTGCTTGGCGTAATAAAGCGCTTCGTCGGCACGGTCGATGACATCGGCGGGTGTGTCATTGAGTAGCAGTTGGCTGTAACCGATGCTGACGGTGACATGGCCAACCCGGCTGAAAACGTGAGCTTCAACCGCAGTGCGGAAACGTTCAAAAACCGCATGAACATTTGTCTGTTTGGCGGGTTGGAGCACGGCAACAAATTCCTCGCCGCCAAAGCGGAATAACTGGTCATCGTAGCGAAACGATTCACGCATCAGGCGCCCAAACATGACCAAAACCTCGTCACCGATCAAATGGCCATGATTGTCATTGATGTGTTTGAAATGGTCGATGTCGCAAACGGCGAGCCAGTGACGATCATTGCCGTTCGCCTTGCGGCGTTGCTGGCCGCTGACCATGGATGACAATTCGTCATTCGCCGCTTTTCCCATGACCTCGAACAGGTGCTTGTCAAAAGTCTTGCGATTTGCCAAGCCAGTCAAGGTATCCGTCTCGCCGTAGTCAAGCAGGGCAATGTGATGTGTAAAATATTCAATCAAGCCCATCAGTAGTACGCGCTTCTCGGGCGGAAAATTTTCGCTGATCACAACATCCACCAGATAAATCAACTGATTTGCGGCGTTGACCGGGAAAGCGAGCCGTTGTGAGCCGTTGGATAGCTTTTCGGTAACGACAGAGCCGGTTTTTTTAGCTTGACGCAACAATTTGTCCTGGGTTATCGGCCAAGAAAAGCGGCGTTCCGGCAAATAGGCATTGCGTGAAAATACGCCGTCATGGTCAATGCCAGCGCAGGCAAAAACTATTGTTGTCGATGCGCTGGAGAAGCAGCGATAAACACAAAGGCTGGCTGGCGCGAAGATATCGGCCATGGCTTCAACGAGTGCTGTGTTGATTTCTGTCCGATCGCGTCGTGCCGAAATACGGACAATGTGATCAATCAGTTTGAGCATTGAAGTTGTGTTGGGGTGGCGTTGGAAACAGTGTGAACGATTATAGCGATGGGCTCATGAAAAATTGTCCCGAATCGCGGCAAGTATTTTTCAGATAAGGGTGAATTCAGCGTTGCTGACGACTAGCCGCTATAATCAGCCCTTTTTTCGAGCATCAGATGCGCGTTTTTCGCGGCTTTTCGCGTCCTGTTCCCGGCCCTAGTGCTGTGGCCATTGGTAATTTTGACGGGGTTCATCGGGGGCACGCTGCCTTGTTGATGCATCTGGTTGATGCTGCGCGTGCAGCGGATTTACCGGCGACCGTTCTGACCTTTGAGCCGCATCCGCGAGAGTTTTTTGCCCCCGAATCCGCTCCCGCCCGTTTAAGCACTTTGCGTGAAAAGCTTGAGCTGTTGGCTGAGGCGGGCGTCGAGCAAGTCATGGTTTGTCGTTTCAACGCCAAATTCGCAGCCCTTTCAGCCCAGCAGTTTATTGATTCGGTGCTAGTTGCCGGTTTGTGTACCCGACATTTGATCATTGGCGACGATTTCCGCTTTGGCAAGGCCAGGGTTGGTGATTTTTCCTTGCTGCAGTCGGCGGGTGCGGTTGCCGGCTTTTCGGTTGAAGCCATGAGTAGTGTGACGGTCGACGGCGAAAGAGCCTCCAGTTCCGCAGTGCGCAAGGCCTTGGCGGCGGGTGATATGGCGCAAGCCGCCAGTCTGCTGGGCCGCCCCTATGTGATCGACGGCAGCGTCAGGCATGGCGATAAAATTGGCCGGCAGCTGGGTTTTGCCACCGCCAATATCCGCATCAAGCACAATCCGCTACCGATGTCCGGAGTTTTTGCGGTGGAGGTGGCCGGTTTGGGCGACAAGCCTTTACCGGGGGTCGCCAATTTAGGGATTCGGCCAACGCTGGGTGGAACGCGCCCTTTGCTGGAAGTGCATCTTTTTGATTTTGAGCGCGATATTTACGGCGCACACCTTTCCGTTCGTTTCGTCCACAAACTGCGTAACGAGCAACGTTTTCCCAATTTGGATGCCCTCAAGGCGCAGATCGCAGCAGATGCGGCAGCCGCACGGGCATTCTTCAAGCTTTGAGCAAGAATATGGCTGATTACAAAGATACCCTGAACCTCACCGATACCCCGTTCCCGATGCGCGGCGATTTGCCCAAGCGTGAGCCGCTGTGGGTGGGCCAATGGCAGGAGAAAAAACTCTACCAGCGGATTCGCGAAGTGTGCGCCGGACGCCCCAAGTTTGTGCTGCACGACGGCCCGCCTTATGCCAATGGCGATATTCACATCGGTCACGCGGTCAACAAGGTTTTGAAGGACATTATTGTTCGCGCAAAAACCTTGGCCGGGTTTGATGCGCCATATGTGCCAGGTTGGGATTGCCACGGTTTGCCGATTGAGCATCAGATCGAAAAACTGCACGGTAAACAAATTCCGGCGGACAAGGTGCGCGAGCTTTCCCGCGCCTATGCCGCAGAACAAGTCGAGCGCCAAAAAAAGGACTTCATCCGTCTTGGCGTGCTGGGTGACTGGGGCAATCCTTATCTGACCATGAATTATTCAGCCGAAGCCGGCGAAATTCGTGCGCTGGGCAAAATTCTTGAGCAGGGTTATCTCTATCAGGGCCTCAAGCCGGTGAACTGGTGTCTGGACTGCGGTTCGGCGCTGGCTGAGGCAGAGGTGGAATACGAAGACAAGCATTCGCCCGCCATTGATGTGGCTTTTGAGGTGCATCCCAATCATGCTGAAAAGCTGGCTAACGCCTTTGGTTTGACCCATTTGCGTGGCCCGGCCTTCGCCGTGATCTGGACCACAACGCCGTGGACGCTGCCGGCCAACGAGGCGGTGAGTGTTCATCCAGAACTTCATTACGACCTGTTCGAAACCGAAAAAGGCTGCCTGATTCTGGTTCACGAACTGGGCGAAGATTGTCTGAAACGCTATGGCCTGACCGGCGAACTTGTTGCCTCGTGCAAAGGTGAAAAGCTGGACCAGATTCTCCTGCGTCACCCATTCCAGAAGCGCGATGTGGCGATCATCTGCGGTACCCACGTCACCACTGAGGCGGGTACAGGCTTGGTGCATACTGCGCCGGCGCATGGCGTAGACGACTACAACATTGGCAAAAGATATGGCTTGCCGGTCAATAATCCGGTCGGTAATGATGGCAAATTCCTCGGCAATACGCCGCCTTTGGCGGTTGGCGAGTTAGCAGGTAAAACCGTCTGGGACGCTAACCCGCTGGTCTTGCAGGAACTGGAATCTTGCGGTCGACTGCTAAAAACCGAGAAAATTTTGCACAGTTACCCGCACTGCTGGCGCCACAAGACGCCGATTATTTTCCGCGCGACGACGCAGTGGTTCATCGGCATGGATCACAAGCAAAACGAAAATGCGTCGACCCTGCGCTGGATTGCCGAGCGGGCGGTTGATGAAACGCAGTTCTTCCCGGCCTGGGGCCGTGCGCGCCTCGAAGGCATGATGAAGACTCGCCCGGATTGGTGTGTATCGCGCCAGCGTAATTGGGGCGTGCCGATTCCCTTCTTCCTGCACAAAGAAACCGGCCTGCCGCATCCGCGCACGGCTGAATTGGTTGAACTGGTTGCGCAGCGCGTTGAAAAGGCCGGTATTGAAGCCTGGTTTAGTCTCGACCCGACTGAGTTGCTCGGTGCCGAAGCCGATCAATACAACAAGATGAAAGACACGCTGGATGTCTGGTTCGATTCCGGCACCACGCACTGGCATGTGCTGCGTGGTTCGCATGCTGCTGAACTGACTTATCCGGCAGATTTGTATCTGGAAGGCTCCGATCAACATCGCGGCTGGTTCCAGTCCTCGCTGCTTTCAGGTTGCGCCATCGATGGCCGCGCGCCTTACAAAGCCTTGCTGACGCACGGTTTCGTTGTCGATGGCAAGGGCCGCAAGATGTCGAAGTCGAAAGGCAACGTCATCGCCCCGCAGCAGGTTTCCGACAAAATGGGCGCAGAAATTCTGCGTCTATGGACCGCTTCTACCGATTACTCCGGTGAGTTGTCGATTTCTGACGAAATTCTCAAACGTGTGGTCGAAGGTTACCGCCGTATCCGCAACACCCTGCGCTTCGTGCTGGCCAATACCAGCGATTTTGACGCGGCCAAGGACATGTTGCCGGTTGAGCAATGGCTGGAAATCGACCGCTATGCGCTGGCTTTGACCCGCGAATTGCAGGCGGATTGCCAGGCCGACTACGACCGTTACGAATTCCATCGCGTCGTCCAGTCCCTGCAAACCTTCTGCTCTGAAGATCTCGGCGGCTTCTATCTCGACATTCTCAAAGACCGCCTGTACACCACAGCGCCAAATTCGCTTGCGCGCCGCTCCGCACAGTCAGCGCTTTGGCACATTCTGCAAGCCTTCACCAAACTGATGGCACCGATTCTTTCCTTCACCGCAGAAGAAGTCTGGCAGTTGCTGACCAATGACGCCGAACAGTCCGTCATGCTGCACACATGGCACCAGCTGCCGAAACCGGAAGGCGAGGGGGAACTGCTGGCCAAGTGGTCACAGATCCGCAACGTGCGGGCTGAAGTGACCAAGGCGCTGGAAGAGTTGCGCGAGGCTGGCAAAATTGGTTCCTCATTGCAAGCTGAGGTCGAACTGCATTGTGCCGGCGAGAAATTCGATTTGCTGACCTCGCTGGGCGATGACCTCAAATTCGTCCTGATTGCCTCCAAAGTCGACGTCATCAGGGGGGACGAAGAAAATCTCGTTGCCCAGCCCTCGGCCCATGGAAAATGTGAACGTTGTTGGCATGTGCGTGCAGATGTTGGCGCCAACACCGAGCATCCAAGCCTGTGTGGCCGTTGCATCAGCAATCTCCATGGCGTGGGCGAGGTTCGTACCTGTGCCTAAGCAGCGTAAGATTGGCGTGTCGAATCAGAGAGGTTAAGTGATGCAAGCACTTAGAAAGATTATTGATGTGTCGGGTTCTTCGGTAACCGT
>JAQTZQ010000302.1 GCA_028687645.1 Rhodocyclaceae bacterium | reverse complement strand
CGCTTTTGTAATGGTTCGCATCGCCGTCCTTCATGCCACCATCCAGCAGGACTCCGGCGCTATACACGCTGCCTTGTCCGTCGCTGTCGAAGATTTTGTCGTTGCCTTCGCCGGTGTGGTAGGTGTCTGCTCCAGCTCCGCCGATCAGTTGGTCGTTGCCCATGCCGCCGGTGAGAGTATCGATGCCGTCACCGCCCAACAATGTGTCATTATCGCCTCCGCCTTGCAGGGTGTCGGCTCCGGCGTTGCCAACCAAAATATCGGCGGCTGTGCCGCCGGTAAGGGTGTCCGCCCCGCCATCGCCGAGCATGAAGGCACCACGGTTGAAGGTGTCGGTGGCGTTCAGGGCATCCGCCCCGGCCTGGATGTACCAGTCGCGCAGAGCGGGCAATAATTGTTGAACGATTACCCGTTCGTTGCTTGGCAGCGTGTTGAGGTAATTCTTGAAATACTGCACATAGCCTTTGGTTGCTCCCGGCGTTGCTGCCACATCCTGCATGTCAAACTGCACGCCGCCTGTCACGTCGCTAAAGAGGGTTTTATCAGCGGGTAAGGCGATATTTTCGTAATACATCTGCATGGCAAACGCCACGAGTCCGCGCGCAAGGTTACCCTGATTGATATTGCTGATGATGCTCGGCCAGTCTTGCTTGGAGCCAAGCAGTACCATGTCTGCAGCAAAGCGGTCGAGCAGGCTTCCCGATGGGGTCGCCGCTTCGCTTTGCACCAATTTTTCGAGGAAGTTTACATCCGTGGTATTCAGTATTCCCGTATCCTTCTTGTACATCTTGCCGTCAAAAATCAGCGGCAGCAGGTCGGGTAGTTTGGCGGTAACAGCTTCGAAGCTCGGACTTTGCAGGAATGTGGTGAGTAATGCCTGCGAGTGCAGGTCAACGGAGCTCAGGCCAAACGGTTGCATGGTGATGGAGGTTTGGTCGAGTTGGGTGGGTGTGCCGCCGACCAGTTTGCCGGATGAGCCAAATGGCGCGGTGGATAACACTTCGCCCTGCACGTAGATGTTGCTGATATTTGCCACGCGGGTAGCCAGAGTTTGCGCGAGGTCTGCCGCGTTGATGAAGGCATCCAGGCTGGCCAGTGCGTTATTCACGGCAAGCGTGTTTCCGGCAGCGCCCGCAACAAACCCGCCATTGGGCAGCGTGGCGAGGTAATCCTTGATGATTTGCGCATTGGCGACGGTGGCGGCGGAGGCAAAGGGGGCTTGATCGAAGGTGACGGCTTTTTCGCCGAAGAACGCGCACAGCAAGGAGGCCAACCCGCCGCCCAAGCTATGGCCGGTGAAAGAGATCACGGCATCGGGGTTGACCGCTTTAACCAAGAGGTAATAGGCTGCGGCTTGTTTGAGTTGATCTGCTGCTATACCCAATCCTAAAGCCACGTCCGCTCCGAGGTCACCGGAACCATTTGTTCCTGCAATCGAGATGACGATTTCGGTGCCACGCCTAAAAGAAACGGCCTCAAATCCACTATCGGGAGAGAAAGTTGAAATGGCAGGATCAGGTACATGGAAAAATTCTTGCCAACCCTGTGGGACAGAAAACCAGTTAATCTTGTCGCGTGAAATTTGATAAGCACGCCCAGCCATCAATGCACAGTCAATTTCAAATTGAGCAGACATGGTAGTTCTCCTTATTTCAAATTAGTCGGATAAGTCATTTGCAATTACTTCTTGCCACCTTCACCTTTAACATTCATCTGAATTGGTTTCCCGTCTGGCCCAGTTGGCACAGGACAAGACACTTTACTGTTCTGGAATAGTGCATCACTCGGTTTGATTGGCTCTCGCAAAGACAGACGCAGGTGACGCACTTCTGGGCTGCGCGATTCAGCGTTAATGCTTTTTACCTCTTCAGCGGATAAAGCTCCCGAATGTGAATCAAGCCGTCGCTCATGTTGTTGAATGCCAATGATCAGATTGGCTTCTTTTATTTCCGCCGGAAATTCTTCCAGTGGAATGCGTTGCCATGCCTTGCCGTCGTATTTAAAAAACACGTAAGGTGGGTTGGGTCTACCCCATTTGTTGTAAGCAATGCAGCCAGCATTGGTGGTGGCTATGTAGGGCTCGCCATTGATGACATCGAGCGCCAGCAATATCAGATTGGAATCATTGATGTCCGAACCGAAGGTGGTTCCCCAAGTGATGGCTTCGTGTGACCCTGGCAACATAAAAGTAATCTTGTGTTCGGCAACGGGGACTTCCTGTCCAATCTCATGACCACCCCCACGACTTTGCGATCGATTGACAACGATCTTGTTACCGTCATGTAAGAGAATTTCTTCTTTCCAGCTCGCGCCCCCAATTCCGAATAATCCGGCGCTTGCACTCATGCTCACCCCCATCATTACAAGAAGCCCAAGTTTCGTTATTTGCTTCAAAAGCGGGTGGAGGTTTCTCATGCTGCGGCCCTCCAATCAGAATCATTCACAGCGCCGCCGCCCTCGCCAATCAGCGTGTCGTTGCCGCCTTCGCCGAACGCGATATCGTTGCCCGCTCCCGCCCAGACATGATCGGCTCCCGCCCCGGCATAGATGAGGTCGGCTCCGCTGTCCGCGGGGTTAAGTGAACCGGTTACCGGCTTGAACAGGTATGTGCCGGTTTGCGGGGTGACTGTCCAGTACGGGCTGGCAGTCTGGTAATCGGCATCGCCCAGCATGAAGTCGTCCCC
>JAQTZQ010000129.1 GCA_028687645.1 Rhodocyclaceae bacterium | reverse complement strand
GGTCGCGCCGGCCTGCTGCCCAGCATCACTCTGAGCGCCAACAGCACCTGGAACGAAACCGACATCACCCGCCAGGTTGCCGGTGCATCAACCGTGCCGATCAACTACAACACCAATGGCTGGTCGTTAGCGCTGACACAACCGCTGTTCCGCTGGCAAAACTGGGTGGCTTACCAGCAATCCGAGCTCGCTGTCGCCCTCGCCGAGGCGCAGTTTGAAGCAGCCAGAATGGATCTCGTACTGCGCAGCGCCCAGGCCTATTTTGACGTCCTGCTCGCCCAGCACACGCTGACCACGGCGCAAGCGCAAAAGGCCGCCATCGGTGAACAACTCGCTGCCGCCAAAAAGAATTTCGAGGTCGGCACAGCAACCATCACCGACACGCACGAAGCCCAGGCCCGTCTCGATCTGACCGAAGCGCAGGAAATCGTTGCGGTCAACGCGCTGGAAGTGGCCAAATTTACCCTGCAAACCCTGACCGGAAAAAGTGAAGAAGGGCTCAAACCCTGGCGCCGCCAAGTCACCCTCAGCACACCCCAACCCGCCGACATGAACGCCTGGGTCGCGCTGGCGGAAAGCGACGCGACCAGCGTGCGCATCGCCCAGGCCAGCCATGAAATCGCTCAGCGCGAAGTGGGCAAGCAGCGCGCCGGCCATTACCCAACCCTCGATCTGGTCGCCAGCCGCGGCCACAACGCCCTCGGCTACAGCGCCACCACAAATTCCGGCCTGGAAACCGAGTCGACCGCAATCGGCCTCCAACTCTCGCTCCCGATCTTTTCGGGCGGCGCCGTCAGCTCCAAGCAACGCGAAGCCAGCGCCTTGCAGAGCAAAGCCGGCGCTGATCTCGACGCCGCCAAACGCGGCGCCGCCCTGAGCGCTCGCCAAGCCTGGCTGGGTGTCAGTTCTGGCCTGCAACAAGTGCGCGCTTACGAGGCGGCGCTCACCTCGTCCAACTCGGCGCTGGCCTCCAACCAGCTCGGCTACGAAGTCGGCACGCGGATCAATATTGATGTACTCAACGCCCAAAGCCAGCTCTACGACACCACGCAAAAACTCGCCCGCGCCCGCTTCGACAGCCTGATGGCGCTGCTGCGGCTGAAGCAGGCGGTCGGCAAGCTGGGCGAAGACGACATCGTCGCCCTGAATGCGTATTTGGAATGAAGATCAGGTAGGCTAATTCCCATGAGTGCCCCTAGAGAACATCTGCTGATCGTCGACGACGACAAGGAAATCCGCAACCTGCTGACCGATTACCTGGAGCAGGCCGACTATCGCGTTACGGCGGTCGGCGACGGCAAGGCCATGCGCCGCGTGCTGGAGAGCAATCGAATTGATCTGGTCATTCTTGACCTGATGCTGCCCGGCGAAGATGGTTTGACACTGTGCCGTGAGCTACGCGGCAAAACCAATCTGCCGGTGCTGATGCTGACTGCGCGCGGCGACGAAGTGGATCGCATCATCGGCCTCGAAATGGGCGCCGACGACTATCTCGCCAAACCCTTCAACCCGCGCGAACTGCTCGCCCGCATCAAAAGCGTCGTGCGCCGCGCCCAGGCGTTGCCGCCCAATATGGAGAGCGACAAGGTGCACACCTTGCGCTTTGCCGGCTGGACGCTGGATGTCGCAACCCGCAACATCACGGCTGAGGATGGGCTGGTGGTGCCGCTTTCGGGCGCGGAATATCGTCTGCTGCGGGTATTTCTCGATCATCCACAAAATGTGCTGGCGCGCGAACAATTGCTGGAACTGGCCAACGGGCGCGAGGCCGTCCTCTTTGATCGCAGTATTGACGTGCTGGTTGGCCGGCTGCGCAAACGCCTGCGCGACGACAGCCGCGAGCCGGTGCTGATCAAAACGGTGCGCGGCGAGGGCTATGTGCTGGCCGCCAGCGTCACGAGCGAAACATGACCCTACTGCCGCGCACCCTGTTTGGCCGGCTGGTGCTGCTGCTGGCCGGCGGCCTGATCCTTACTCAGTTAATCGGTGCGGCAATGCACTTGGCCGAGCGGCAAAAAATGCTCAGCACCACGGTCAACGGCGAATTTGCCCAAAGAATTGCAGCGGTTTATCGCGCCATTGATCATCAAGCCGCTGCCGAGCGCCTTCAGCTTGCGCAATTACTCAGCTCGCCGCGCCAGCAATTGAGCATTGAAACCCTTGCCCCCAAGGCTCCCGCAAGCCATCACACCGACCGCGAATTCCTCCCCCGGGTGCACGCCGCGCTGGGCCAGGGGGTTGCGTTACAACCGCTGGTCATCCCCAGCCCCGGCGATTTCAGCTTTGATCTCTACCTGCAACTTAAATCCAGCGACTGGCTGCGCGTCCGGGGAACGGCCCCGCCGGAAATCCTCGCCCTGCCGCTCCACCATTTCATAACCCTCGGCGTTATGCTGATCATGGTTTTTCTGCTCGTCTGGCTGATTGTGCGCATGACCGTGCGCCCGCTGACCGACCTCGCCAGCGCCGCCCACGCTCTGGGCGAAGACCTCAAACGCCCACCGCTAGCCGAGAACGGCCCACTCGAAGTACGCGCCGCCGCGCAAGCCTTCAACGCCATGCAACAACGCATCCGCAGCGGCATTGAAGAACGCGAGCGCTTTCTCGCCGCCGTCTCGCACGACCTCAAAACCCCCGTCACCCGCCTGCGCCTGCGCAGCGAAATGCTGGCCGACCCGCAACTGCGCGAACGCTTCGTCAAAGACCTCGACGAAATGCAAAGCCTGCTGGGCGGCGCGCTTGATTTTCTGCACGGCAAGGCGGTCGATGAGGCGATTCAGCCACTCGATTTAACGGCGCTACTCGAAAGCATGGTCGACGACTACGCCGACCTCGGCCAGGAAGTGCAGTTACAACCCCAAAATTTGTGCCAAATAAGCGGTCGACCGCAAGCATTGCGCCGCGCGCTGGGCAACCTGATCGACAACGCCTTGAAATACGGGGCGGAGGTCACAATCGCCGTTGAGCAAGACGAAAGACATCTGCGCATCACCGTTGACGATCGCGGCCCCGGCCTGCCCGAAAGCGAACTGGAACGCGTTTTTGAACCCTTCTACCGCCTTGAGTCCTCACGCAACCGGGAAACTGGCGGTGTCGGCCTTGGGCTCGCCATCGTCCGCCAAATTGCCCGCGGGCATGGCGGTGATGTGGTACTGATGAACCGCCCAGATGGAGGCTTGCGAGCGGTGCTGAGTTTGCCTCAGAGCGCTTAATCCGAAACTGTGGTTTGCGCCCTTTTATTTGTTACGGTCAACGCCCAAAAGCAGGGAAAATTTGAACGCCGTTGCACTTCAGCGTTGAATCCGCCAACAAAATTGCCGACAACGCCTGATTCTGCGTTGCCGCAGCCACATTGCCCTCAACGGCGAGATGGGTCAAAAACGCCTCAACCTCAACCGCCCCATCTCTTTGGGATGGCGCTTGTCATGAAAAACAGTAAAGCGCTTTATCCACTGTAGATATTGTATTTCGGTCCGAATGCTGTAATGCTTCACCCGTATCCGATCACGCACCTGATCAAGCAGTTTTGGCCGCTGAGCCGTAGAAGGTGTGCCATCAGTCATTAGCTTTACCAACATTATTTTGGAAAAAATGCGTTAGCAATTTTTTACACCTTTTATGCACCGATGGGACGTTTAGTAGACACCTGTTCAGGTGTCTACTAAACGGTTGGGCGTCACACTGCATTCCCACTACGACTTAGGAGAACGTAATGCTCAAAACGTATCTTGGTAGCTGCCACTGCGGAGCCATTCGGTTTGAAGCCGATATTGATCTCAGCTTGGGCACAAATAAGTGCAATTGTTCGATTTGCACAAAAACACGGAACTGGAATGCAATCATTAAGCCCAGCGCCTTCCGGCTGTTGTCTGGTGAAAGCGACTTGACCGACTATCAATTCAACCATCGGGTTGCCCACCATCTCTTCTGTAAGCACTGTGGTGTGCGTTCGTTCGCACGTGGGTATGTTGAAGAAATCGGCGGTGACTACATTGCAGTTCAACTAGCGGCCCTCGACAACGCCGACCCGATAGAACTCATTGACGCGCCAATTCGATTTGCTGACGGCCGCAACAACAATTGGGGCGTATCACCAACCGAAACGAGGCACATGTGAAGGCGCGTGTACTTTTCTGTGAATCAGTGACGCCCAACCCTGCGGCCAACCGGACGCTAGCACTCCCAATACACCGCCATGACTCCTGATCTAAAGTCCGAACGTAGTTTGTTGCCTTTGCTGGTAACCAGCATGGCGGTAATTGCACCACTACTATTCATACTCGGCTTGGTTGTCGGCAATCAGTTGCAAGGCAACTCATCACTTAGTGCTGATTCAGTTTCGTCATGGGTATCTGCAATCGCGACGGTTGCGATTGCGATCCTGACATTTGTCTTGGCCAAAGAGACTTGGTATCTGCGCGAGGTTCAAATGCTCCAAGTGGCGGAGTTGAAGCGCGAAAACATTCGGCCGAACGTCAGTGTTCAACTTGAACGCAGTCATGTTGGAATCAACTTCCACAACGTCAAAGTCAGCAACCTCGGTAAAGGTATAGCGAAAAGGATCGCCTTCACCTTTTTCGACCGTGCCGGTAATGCAGTTGACGACGACCAAGATGTCATTGTTAACAAATTCCGCAAACTGGCAATATTCCGCCAAGGTATCGAATCAATGGGGATCGGTCAGACCCTCTCCAGTTTCGTGCTCAACTTCATTGAGCTTCACAGGGAGCTTAACGGCGAGATATTCAAGGGCTATCTAAATATCCTTGTGTCGTTCGAAGATGTTGAAGGAAATCCATACACAAATACCTTTGCAATCGATTTCGCGCAGTTCGAAGGCATCAGCGAGTTGGGTGGTGGCGACGCCCTCTATCAACTCGCTACCGAAACCAAGAAGATTCAGGAGCATCTTGGGCGGATGGCTCGTCATTCCAATGGCCGCATTGCTGTGGACGTATTCAACACCGCAGATCGCCAAGCGGAAGAAGAGGAAACAAAAGCTTGGTTGAATGAACAAAGGGGCAGTAAGTGAGCCAGAGTGCTAACCCCGCGGTGCAGGGGACCTGGCGCATAAAACCGCGCCAATCCCCTGACCTTTCAAGTTGTGCGTCTTGAGGCTCACATGCTGAAACGAATTCTGATCGTCATGCTTTTGTCCTTGCCTTTGGTAGCTTGGGCTTTCTTTAAGCCAGTACGAATACTGGCTCCTGAACTGGCAGGCGTAACGTGCATAAATGAGCACATTTGCATCGATGATCCATCTCGCTTGGCTGAGGCTTCGGATTTGTACCAAAGCGCTTTGCAGTTTGTTGCCTCCTCAATCAGTGAAATTGAGCGGCCACCTCGTGTTGTTTTCTGCACCACCGAAATCTGCAACGAGTCATTCGGCTTTAAGGCAGCTGCAAACGCCATTGGCACATTCGGTATTGTCATTAGTCCTCGTGCCTGGAAGCCTTACTATTTACGGCACGAAATGATTCATCATCTCCAGAAAGAACGGCTCGGAAACTTCAGGGGTTGGCTCGTCACACCCAACTGGTTCATTGAAGGCATGGCTTACCTCCTCAGCGAAGACCCTCGCCCAGAACTGCCGGAGCAGTTGCAGCAATATCGTTCCCAGTTCGCCACCTGGTATCAGCAGGTAGGCAAGGAGCAACTCTGGCAAGAGGCCGCCAAGCTATGAATACGCATAACACTGCGGTCAAGGCTGCTCCCTCCGGTCACTGGACGCTGCACGATAAGGTGCCGCGCTGTCACATTGACCACATTACCGTCACCGCACCAACGCTCGAAGCCGGTGCTGAGTTTGTGCGTCAGACGCTCGGGGTTGAGCCGCAGCTTGGCGGCGAGCATCCCCGCATGGGAACGCACAATCTTCTTCTGCGGCTTGGCGATTCCGTCTTCCTTGAAGTCATCTCCCCAAACCCCATGGCGCCCGCGCCAACGAGGCCCCGATGGTTCGCTCTCGACACACTGCGCCCGAACTCAGCGCCGGTGCTTTCCGCGTGGGTGGCGCGCACGCCCGACATTCATGCAAGTGCTTCTGCTTGTTCCGAGGTACTTGGAAATATTGAGCCCATGAGCCGCGGCACTCTCAACTGGCACATTACTATTCCCAACGATGGTGCTCTTCCGTTGAGCGGCATCGCACCAGCACTTATTGAGTGGCAAGCGGAAGTGCATCCGGCTGCAAAGCTTCAAGATCATGGTCTGTCTCTCGCCAAGCTCGAACTCTTTCATCCTGAGCCAGAGCGCATTTCTCGTTTGCTGAGCTCGCTTGGCCTTGAAGGCCCGCTTTCCGTTTCGTCACCGCGTGGTGAGCGTACTGCATACTTGGTCGCGCACATCAACACGCCGCAGGGGCTTCGTTTGCTATGAGCCAAGCTCCCGACCCATCATTCAACACGGACTGGCGCGATAAAGCCCCGCCAGCCGGTGAATTCAGACATTAGCCATCCAAAACGGTGCCGCATGGAACTTACCTTTGTCCTTGTTGTTGTACTTGGCACCACTGCTACCATTCTTCGCCTAAGCCAAGTGGCCAAGCGTCATCCGTTTTCTGTGAGCCAGTTGGAATTCATCAATTTCCAGTCCAAGTACCAGTTTTTCTTGGTTGGGGTTGCTCTTCTGCTGCTGCCACTTCTTGCTGCTCATGACAGCACCAACTTCGGAGCTTTCTTCGCTGTCGGTAGCGTCGGCGCTCCGGCGCAGGATGTGCAGTGGTTGGCTATTCAAAATGAGTCCTGGCTTAGTCTGGGGACAAGTCTCTCGTTGTCCATAACACTGGCAACCACCATTTTCGTCTATTTGAGGTTCCGCAATTCCGCTGCTGGTATCAAGCACCTCTTTCCTTATCTGCACTGGGTCATATTGTTCGCAGCCACCAACGCCTTTGCCGAGGAAGTCATCTATCGCCTCGGCGTGGTTGTACCGCTGTTCGGGCACATGGGCTCCGACTATATTTTGCTCATCTCCGCTGTTGCGTTCGGCGTACCCCATCTGAGAGGGATGCCCAATGGGCTAATTGGGGCAACCATGGCTGGCATACTCGGCTGGTTGCTTGCCAAGTCTGTCGTTGAAACCAATGGTATTTTCTGGGCATGGTCTATTCATTTTCTTCAAGATATCGTTATATTTTCGGCATTTGTGCTGGAAGGGGTGGCTAAGATTGCGGTCGAGAAGGCAACCGGGAAACTGGCGGGGGCGGCTTGCGAGCGAAGCTGAGTTTGCCGCACAACGCTTTATCCACGAGTAATTTAAATCGCCTTACGCCGCTTTCTTGACCATGTCCCGCAACGCATCATTAACTCGGGTTTGCCTGCCCTTCCCAGATGCTTGCAGCGCTTCCAGAACATCTGCATCAAGCCTGATTGTGGCGGCCACCTTGACCGGCAACTTTTTAGCACCCCGGCGACGCGCCGTAAGTTTCTCGCCTAACTCAGGCAGCACATGACTAACCGTGGCATCTTTCCTCACGCAATCGCGGGACTGGTGGCGGCGGGCTGCGTGCCGATTTCCGCTTAAGACTGCCTTAATGAAAGGCCAATAGGCTTCCAGCTTCGACATCACAGGGCGCACCTTCGGTGAACCTGGTTGGTGTTTGGGGAGCGAGAATGGCCATGGATCATGCAACATTTCACGAGGGCGAGCAGACCGCCCAGCAACGCTGGCAGACGGCTGAATTGTGGGACTCGGCGCGCAAGGCGCGTTTGCTTTGGGATCACATCCCCGAGGCTTTTCAGGCGCGCATTGAAGCGGCGCCCTTCTTTTTTCTGGCGACCAGTTCGCCGGATGGACGCTGCGATTGTTCGTTCAAGGGCGGAGGCCCAGGCCTGATTCGCCTCCTTGATGCGCGGCGTTTTGCCTTTCCCGATTTTGCTGGCAACGGGGCGTTCATGAGTCTGGGCAACATACTGCTCAATCCGCAGGTCGGTTGCCTCTTTATTGATTTCAACGACGGTGGCCGTCTGCGGGTGAATGGCCGGGCTTCCGTGCATGAAGAGGGGCCGGTCGCCGCCCTCTTTCCCGAGCACCGGCGGGTGGTGCTGGTCGATATCGAACAGGTGGTGCCGAACTGTCCGCAGCACATCCCGCGACTGCAAGTAATCGCCTGACACCAAGCGTGAGACACCCGATGACCGTTCCCTACCGTATTGCCGTCAATGTCGAATGGACGAGCAAATGCAACGCCCTTTGCCCGATGTGTCCGCGCGACGCCATTGAGCACCCACAACTCATGCCGCTCGAGACCTGGGCGGCAGTTCTCCGACGTCTCGACCCGCAAGAGATATTCCGGGTCGTGATTGCCGGTTATGGCGAGGCGACAACGCATCCGCGTTTTTCGGCGTTTGTCGATGCCATGCGCGGCCATCCGGTCCGTTTCGACATGGTGAGCAATGGTCACCTGCTTGACCCGGCCAAAATTGCCCAGCTCGATGGCGTCATCGATTTATTGATCGTTTCCTTTTCAAGCATCGACCCGGCGGTTTATCGCCGGGTGCACGCCAATCTCGACCAGCAGCGCGTGATGGAAAACATCAAGTCAGCGCAGGCAATGTTCAAACACACCCGTCTGGGCATCAGCCTGACACCGATGCCGGAGTGCCTGCCGTCGCTCCCGGACACCATCGCCTGGCTGAAGGCGCAGGGCATCGAGGCATTGACCATGTCGCCGACGCTCTATAACCGGGGTGGCAGCCTGACCGAACACGCGCAGGCGAGTGCCGAACTGCGCCAGTTGATCAAGCAGCACAAACTGCGTTCGCAGGAGCTTGATTTTGTCCCGAGTGGTCGGGAAATTTTCAGCCAGTGGCGCCGCAATCGCTTCAAGTGCGTGCCGCGTAATGTCGACCTGTTCGTTTCGTCATCGGGGGATTACCTGTATTGCTACAACGACGTCGGGCACCATCACGCCATTGGTCACGTCACAACGAGCAGCATCGAAGAAATGCTGCGGCGCCGTGAAGGCTTGGCGGCGATTCCCGCACTCTGCGGCGAGTGCAATATGCGCGACCGCTACCGGGTCGGCGAACTGGCCAGCGCAAGCATTGATTTTGTTCGTTCAAAAATGGAAAAAGCCGCCTGATTCATCAGCCCAGGCAGCGAGATTTTCCTGACAGCGGCGCACCACCAACCGCCTTTGCTTCAGGCCGGCAACGCGGCACTGAGCGTCGCGGTCGCCGGCAACACCACCTCATTCCAGATACGCTCCGCCTCGCTCGGACAAACATTGAAGTGCTTTGTCTTCTTGATGCCAAAATCGCCCAGATTGATTGCCTGACTTGGCTCAACGCCAACTTTCTCCAGACAGGCGCAGACGCAGCGCAGGGCGCAGCCATCAAGGGCCAGGATCGGTCGCGCCTGATCCAGGACGCGCAGCAAAGGCACGACACCACCGCCAACCCCGGCAATACAAGACATTTCGGCCCGCCCTTCGCGCGCCAGACGCAAAGCCAGCGAATTCGCCATCTGGGCAGCATCCGAGCAACCGGAGCAGGAATAAACCAAAGGTAGGGATAGTGACATTGCAATGGGGGCAGAATTAATCAGGTCGTCCATTTTGGCAAGGCAACATGACCGTTGAATGACACTACCTGGCAGCTGCGCAATCGATACGCATGACTTGTCTCCAAGCCGGGATTGAACGAGGCCGGCGAACACGAATCTTAATTTTCAGCAGCTTTTGGCGGTTGACCGCAAGCAAGTTTCTTGAGCGCTGATTGACCGCTTAAAAACCGGGCCAAAATTTTCTGCTGATTTTTGCCTCACTCAGCACTCAGGCTGGGCAAAAAACCCGCCATCGTCATGAAGATGACGTCTGCCGCGCCAATTGCAAAGTACGTTCGGCATCATGAATGAGATCTGGGCGTTCATGCGACGACTTGATAGCAATCTCCCAGATGCTGGCGGTACTAAAAAACACCGGATTGCTACGGACAACCAGCTTGGCAACCCAGTTTTCTGGAATGCGCGCCGGTTGATAAATCGCCCACAACAGGAGCGGCGTATCAAGCAACAGTGTCATGCTTCGCCGCCCTCCAACAAATGAGCGATCTCGGCGCCGGCCATCCGCTCCAAGTCCTCGGGAATCATCGCCTGTCCCAAGCCAAGCACGCGCGGTGGCAATGCATTTTCATAAGGCACCGGGCGCGCCAAGGGATGCCCGGCTCGCGCAATGGTCATCTCCTCCCCTTGAGCACCGCGCTCCAGGTAACGCGACAAATGCGTTCAAGTCAGCCCCCCGGCCTGAGCCGGGGTGACGAAATCAGCGGTCATTGCTCTTCAACTCGCTCCCAAATCGTCACCTCCGACAAACTATGCTGGAATTTCCGCCGGGTTTCGCGGATGACGAAGGGGACTGAGCGCGGTTCGCCGATCAGGCGGAAGTGCTTCCCGAGAATTTCCTTGAGTCCGTCCAGCGTCGTGAAGTTTTCGCCGTTTTTCTTGAAGCCGCCGATCCATTCCTCGCGGGCGGTGTGTTCGGCCAGCCAGGTGTAGGGCGAGGTGATCATCAGCAGGCCGCCGGGGTTGAGGCGGGTGTGGATATTTTCGAGTAGCTGGCGCGGGCTGTGCAGGCGGTCGATCAGGTTGGCGGCGAGGATCAGGTCGTAGCCGGTGTGGATCGGTTTCAGGTTGCAGGCGTCGCCCTGGATGAACTCGACCTTGTGGCTGACTGAGGCGAGCCCGAGGTCGGCGAGGCGCCGTTCGCGGTAGGAGACGAGTTCGCC
>JAQTZQ010000301.1 GCA_028687645.1 Rhodocyclaceae bacterium | reverse complement strand
GTGAGCGTTCGGCGCGGACACATCGCCAAGGGCTAGGAGCTTGTCCGAGAACTAACGTTTAACTCATTCATCTACTATATATAGTATCTTGAACGTATTGAAAAGTACTATATATTGATAGCCACTGATTGACATGTTAGTTCTCGGACAGCCTCCTAGTCAGTTTAGTTTGTTTCTGATTGAATTCGAATCGGCAAATAACAAATTATCTGAACGACTGAAATATTAAGTGTCGTTCAAACCGGCTATCAATTATTCTCGTCTTGATCTGGCTTAATGTCCTCAACCGGACGTGCAAACGGCAGTAGCTCATCGATACGACTGTTAGGCCAGGTGGGCAATTTTTCCAAGGTATCTCTAAGCCATGCGGCTGGATCGATACCATTGAGTTTTGCGGTGCCCAGCAGCGTTTGGATGGCGGCAGCGCGTTGACCAGCCCGCTCGGAACCGGCGAATAACCAATTCTTTTTACCGAGAGCAATGGGGCGAATTGCATTTTCCACCGGATTATTGTCGATCGGCAAATGGCCGGTTTCTGCATAGCGGATCAGGGACGACCAACGTTTCAAGGTATAATCCAGGGCTTTCGCGGAGCCTCCACCATTGGCGGTTTTAATTCGGGTCTGGATGAGCCATTCATGCAAGGCATTGAGTGCGGGTTGGCTTTGCTCCACACGTAGCTGTTGGCGAGCGCCGATGCTCAGCGCTTTGCCTTGTTGTTCGATATGGTACAGCTGGCCGATGCGCGTCAAGGCTTCCAACGCCATGGGACTGGCATTGGCCTGGTGCAGGTCGAAGAACTTCCGGCGTGCATGCGCCCAGCAGCCCAATTCAATGCAGGGCAGTGCTTCTTGACGCGCAGTTAAAAATAAAGCCTTGTAACCGCCATAGTCATCGACCATTAAGTGCCCTTGCCAACAGCCTAAGAATTGTCGCGCGTGCTCGCCGCTGCGCCCGCCCCGGTAATCGAAGACAATGATCCGCGGACCCTCCTCCAAATCATTGCTGCGGTAGGCCCAAAGATAAGCTTTTTTGGTTTTCCCACTGCCGGGATCGAGTTGGGGCACGGGCGTTTCATCAGCATGGAGCGTGCCGCGTTTCAGCAGCAGTTCAATCAGCCGATCCACCAAGGGTTGCAGCGCCACCCCTGCGCGGCCTACCCATTCCGCCAAGGTCGAGCGGGCCAGAATGACTTGATCACGGGCGGCGATCTGTTCCAGGCGGTAGAGCGGGAGATGATCCAGGTATTTACTGATCAGTACCCACGTCAGCAAGCCCACGGCGGCCATACCGCCATCGATGATGGCGGGAGGAACCGGCGCGGCGGTGATGGTTTCACAGTTACGGCAAGCATATTGCGGACGGATGTGGCGGTGGACAAAGAACTTGGCGGGCTCGACATCGAGTTGTTCGGTGATGTCTTCGCCAATTTTAACCAAGTCCTTGCCGCACTGACCACATTGACAGGACGCCGGCTCGTGGCGGTGCTCAATGCGCGGCAGATGCGGCGGCAAGGGCTGACGGCCCGCGCGGGGACGCTTGGGCTTAGTAACGGCCGAGCTGGTTTGTTCATCGGCCTGCTCAACTTCTGCTTCAAGCGCCGCGATGTCTTCGGTGCAGGTTTCTTCGAACAAATCCCGTTGTAAACCGGACAGTGCTTCGTTCTTGACGCCATAGCGAAGCCGCCGCATATGGGCTAATTCCAGGATGAGAGCCTGGATTTTGAGGTCTTTGGTCTGGATGTCGATGTTTTTGGCTTGAATATCCGTTTCGTACCTCTCGGCCTCCTTTTTCACCTGATCCAGCAGCGCTTGAACCAGTGCCGCCACCTGTGTTTTGGCGGCCGTATCGAGGTTCAAATCATCCAGTTGGTCCAGTATTTTCATGGCATTATTTTACCACAAAAACCGTCTCTAGCCATTATAAATACTGGCTTTTCAGCGATTTTAAGACTTCAAAAACGCCTTTAATCAGGCCTGTAAATGAGCAGGCGGCAGCGCCGATAAACGTTGCCAATCCACCCCGGCAATCAACCATTCCCACTGCGCTTGGGTGATGGAAAAACTGCACTCACCCGGTTTAGGCCAAATGAAATGTCCCTGATGCAAGCGGCGCTGACACAACCACACGCCATTACCATCCCATAGCAGGATTTTGATGCGATTGCCAGGCCCGTTGCGAAAGACGAAGGCCGATCCAGCGCAGGGTTGCTGCCCTAAATTTTGCTGAACCAGTGCCGACAAACCATCAATCCCCCGGCGTAAATCAACAGGCGCCACGCTTAACCAGATTTGCCCAGGGGTACTGATTAAATCAGGCATCGCAGCAATTTCGCCAGCCAACCAGGTGACACGGCTGTAGACAGCTCAAGCTGAACGCCGTTCGCAAGCCGCAGCATCACACTTACCGGGGTGCTGGCGACCGGTGCCGATGGTGATACTTGGACGGAAATCAATTCAAGTGAGGTGCCTCTATCCATGGATGGATTACCCTGATCACGCCGCGTCCATAGTGAAAAGGTTTTGCGGTTGAGACCTTGCTGGCGACAATAATCCGCTTGACTCAAGCCACTCTCACGCCAAGCTTCCACATGCAGCAACCAGTGTGTATTTATTTTCATTCTGAATCCTCACAAAAAAATACGAGGATGCCAGAATTAGATACCGCAAGACATGTGGTGCGACTGGTCCGTTACA